>JBEIQS010000461.1:0-1988 GCA_040376425.1 Alphaproteobacteria bacterium
CTGGGCCGCTTCACCAGCACCGGCGGCGGGCCGGGGGTGGCCGTGGTAGATCTGAAGCAGCTTCTGCACGAGGCCGTGGGCCTGACCGCCCCCACCTTTGCGCAGCAGGGGGTGGATGTGGACTTGACAGGTCAAGGGAGCCTGAAAATTCGCGGCGATGGAGCGTTACTCTTTCGTGCATTGGTGCAAGTGCTCAACGCGATCCGCGGATTGGTGGGCCCCGGTGCCCGCCTGAGCGTGGATGCACAGCGGGTGGGGGATCAGGCGCAGCTCCGGTTCCGCCTCAGCGAAGCCACCGCCGACATGGACCACTGGCAGGCGGCAGGCCTGGGTTTTTGGGCTGCCCGGCAGGTGTTGAGCGTCCACGGCGGCACCTTTTCGGACTCCGCCGGGGCCACGATGGGGGGAAGCCGCCTGTGGACCCTCAGCTTCCCCGTCTGCACCGATGCGCGCTGAGCTCTCTGCCGTCCTGTTGCTGCTCCTGATCCTGGGGCTGGCGGCACTGGGCTACCGCCTCTTTTTTGTTGATCCGATCCCCGGCGTCGTCTTGCAGCGGGTGGAAGGGGAGGTGCGGACCCACTCAGGGGAGGGCAGCCGCGCCTCGGCGGCCGGAGAGCGCCTGAACGTCCAGGATCGGGTGGTTTCGGGCGCGGGGGGCCGGGCGGTGCTGTCCATCGGCGGCGGATCAGAGCTGAGCCTCGCCGAAAAATCAACGATCCAGCTTCTTTCTGTGGATGCCGGGGGAGTCCATATCGCGCTGGAGGGGGGCCGGGTGGATGCGACAGTGCGGCCCGGAAGTCGGCGCCTGGACTTGACCGCGGGTGGCCAGGAATTCAGCACCACAGACGGGGACTTCAGTGCCGCCGTCGACGAGGAGGGCAACCTCGCCGTTCGCAGCAGCCGGGGCAGCCTGAGCGCCGGCAGCCGGGTCTTGAACGCAGGAGAACGCCTCACGCCCGATGGAAGTGCGGCGGAGAACCTACTTTTGACGGTTGATTGGCCTCCCGCTCGCTCCAACGCTGCGCGGGTCTGGGTGCAGGGACGCACCGAGCCCGGCGCCCGGGTGGAAATCACCGGACCCTCAGGTCCGTTGAAGACCACTGCCGGAAAAGATGGCAACTACAAGGTAGAGATGCTGTTGGTCGAGGGAGACAACAAGCTGGTGGTCCAGGCCACCTCGCTGCTGGGGGAGGTGGTTCGCAGCGAGAGCAGCCTCGTTCGGGATACCACCGCGCCCACCATCCGGGTGCAGATCTCGGACCAGCGCCCATGAAGAAGAGAGGCGGGCTCGGGCCCGCGCTCGGGTTGGTACTGGGTCTGGCCGGCGGAGCGGCTCCGGCGAGCGCCGCAAATGTGGAGCTGCTCTACCCGGAAGGCGTCCCGGTGGTCGCTCAGCCGATTGTGTTAGAGGTGGTGGTGGAGGAGGATGGGCGGGGCCTGACCACACTTCCTCTGCTGGCGCTGGAGCAGGGGCAGCTCTTGGGGAACCCCGCAAACCCCTCCACGGGTCGCCATCAATTCCTCTACCTTCCCCCAAATCTTCCCGGCGAGGACACGCTGCGGGTGAAGGCGGGCGGCCAGGAATTCCGCTTTGGCATCCCCGTGGCGGCGCTGCCGACCACCTCCCCAATGCCCGCTCCCCTGGAAGCCCTGATCGGGACAGACCGGTTGCAACTTCGTTTTCCACGTGGGCAAAGCTTGGATCCAGCATCCTATGTTGCCCGTTCGTCGGAGGGCAGGATCCTGGGCCTCCGGGTGGAGGGGGAGGAGGTACTGGTGGAGGTGCAGCCCGACGATCGTCGGACGGCGCGGATCCTGGCTGTGGGCCTCCTCTCCCTGGAACATCCCAACCAGGTTCCCCTTTTTGCCCAGGTGCGGCTGCGTGCGCGCCAGCAGGCCAGCATCGGCGCGGAGCCGGGCTCCAAGGTGAGCCTTCGGGTCGGAAGTCGCCTGTTTGGTCCCTTCACGGCTGACAGTTCTGGTCAGGC
>JBEIQS010000430.1:0-2500 GCA_040376425.1 Alphaproteobacteria bacterium
ACAAACACGGTGAGGGCTACCTCTTCAGTAACCAATCAGAAGTACTGGTATCTCCAAATCTCCACCAGCACCTGGTCCACTAACTACTGCAACCCGATTACCGTAACGATTACGGAGCTGAACCCATGATGCTTCTTCTGCTTGCCTGCCTCTACGACCGCCAACGCTTCGAAGAGCTCTCGCAGGGCTTTGTGGATAATGATGGGGACGGCTACCGGGAAGTGGATGGCGACTGCAACGACCGCAACCCGGCGATCCACCCGGATGTCCCCGAGCTCTGTGACGGTCTGGACAACGACTGCGTGAACGGTGCAGATGGTGACGACACCGCCGATATCTCCATCTGGTACCAGGACCAGGACGGCGACGGCTATGGCAGCCCCGCCATCTCCCGGCTGGAATGTGAGCAGCCCTACCTTTTTGTGGCAGCGGGGGGGGACTGCGACGATCAAAACCCCGACATCCACCCCACCGCCGAAGAAGCCTGCGACTCCCCCATCGACCAGAACTGCGATGGGGTGATCCCCTCCGACAGCGACGGCGACGGTTACCTCTGCGACGACTGTAACAACAGCGACCCGCAGGTATACCCCGGCGCCCCCGAATTCTGCGACGGGGTGGACCAGGACTGCAACGGACGCCTCGACAACGACCCCGTAGATGCCCCATTCTGGTACCCCGATCAGGACGGCGACGGCTACGGAGACCCACTCTTTGAGCGCGACGCCTGCAATGCCCCCGCCGACGACTATGTGAACAACGGCGACGACTGCAACGACCGCACCGCTGACTCCGCCCCCGGCCTGCCCGAGGTCTGCGGGGACGGACTGGACACCAACTGCGACGGGCTCCCCGGCGACTGCACCGTGCAGGGGGAGCTATCACCCATGGCACGGCTCACGGGGGAGGTGCAGGGGGCCACTCTGGGAAGTGCGGTGATCAACCTCGGGGATGTGACCGGCGACGGCATGAATGAGGTGGCGGTCAGCTCTCCCGGGGCACCCCGCAATATGCGTGAACGGGTCCTGTACATCCTCGAAGGCCCCTACAGCGGGGAAAATCCCGTGGTCATCGCCAGCCGCGGATCCTACAAGGAGGCTGCCCTTGGGACCGCTTCCACAACCCTCGGCGGTGCGATGGCCAATGCCGGGGATCACACCGGTGACGGCATCAACGACATCCTGATCGGCCAGGAGAGGAGCGACGCCAGCGGGGGTGCCTACCTGCTGGACGGTGCCTGGAATTCCGTCGGGGTGGTGGAGGAGGAGGCGCTGGCCGCCATACCCCCGATCGGTCCGGACAGCTATGTAGCCGCCCAGGTCTTCGGCGATTTCGACCTGGACGGGGACGGACAACAGGATGTGGCGGTGAATACCTACGCCGACCCCTGCCACCTGCAGGTGTTTGCCGGTCCGCTCGCCGGGGAGCTGGACTATCAGCAGGATGCCCTGCTCACTCTCACCGGCGGCGCTGACAGTTTTGGCAGCGAGGCGGTGTTTGCGGACGTGGACGGCAACGGCATGACCGACGTGGTGACCTCGGCCATGCTCTATGAGGCCAACAGCCAATTGGAGGGTCGGGTATACCTGTTCCGCGATGTGGGCGGCGGCGCCTACACTGCGGACGAGGCGGACAACATCTGGTATGGAGAAGGGGATGCCGAGGTGGGGCAGGCGTTGGCTCTCGGGGAGGATGCCGGGGGGGATGGCTATCCGGATCTTTGGGTGAGTGCCTATGATCAACTGGCCGGGCCCAACACCAGCTCGGTACGGCGGATGAGTATGGACAGCCCGTCGGGGCTGGTGACCGACTACAGCCCGGTGACCATCACCGCCTTTCAGTATGTGAGGCTGGTGGCGGCGGATCTGAACCTGGATGGCACCGACGATCTGGTGCTTTCGGATGGGGAGCTCACCGGCACCACCCAGGGCAAGGTGCATGTGTTCTTCGGCCCGATGGGAGGCAGCTACAGCGCCTCGGCGGCGGATGCCTGGTTTGAGGGGGAGGATGGCCTGAGCTACCCCAGCATGGCTTTTGTGGGGGATACCGACGGGGACAACAGTATGGAGGTGGCCATTGGCGTTAACGTCGCAGACGGCAACGGCGCCGTTGTATTCCTGGAGTTTGACGCGTGGTGAACGGGCTGCGATCTCCCGTCAATCCGCACCTCACCCCTCCACGGGGGTGGACGGTGCTGCCATGATCCTTTTTCTACTCGCCTGCCTGAACGAGCCCCCTCCTGTTCAAAAGCACTCCGCAGCTCCCCCCGAAGAAGACGGCGACGGGGACGGCTACCGTACCACGGACGGAGACTGCGACGATCAAAACCCCGACATCCACCCCTCCGCCGAAGAAGCCTGCGACTCTCCCATCGACCAGAACTGCGACGGCATCATCCCCTCTGACATCGACAACGACGGCTTTCTCTGCGACGACTGCAACAACAACGACCCCCAGGTCTACCCCGGCGCGCCGGAATTCTGTGATGGTGTGGATCAAG
>JBEIQS010000210.1:0-9987 GCA_040376425.1 Alphaproteobacteria bacterium
CACCGGATAGATCAGACTGGCGCTGGGGAACGATGAGAGGGTCTCCACCATTCGCCGATAAGCAAACCAGGAACTCCGAGGCCATGCATTGGTGGCATCGACAGTGGCGTCGTTCCTCAACCCCATGCCATAGTATTCCACATTGGTCTCGTCATCCTCGATATCTGTCGACATCCATGATCGCCAGCCTGAAATGGCCGCCCCACAGGCGAGGGCCCCGGCAACTCTCCGCCACACCTCGTAGGCCTGCAATCGATCCCGGTCCGTCATCCAGTTCGGCACAAACTCGTCCGCGTCGTTCACGCTGATCCCGGTATCCAGAGCAAAAACGCGCAGCTTACTCAGACCGTGTAGATGGAGCACCTCATTGACCAGCGTGATCTCGCGCTTGAGGTGCCCCATGTGTAGCGGACCCTCGCGCAGGACACCGTCCTTCGAATACTTTTGACGATCCCGGTGATTCCACTGGTAGTTGACCCCGAGCGCCATTCGGTCGAGGTCTGTGCCACCGAAGATGCGCGTGTACCCTTGGATCGCGTAGCAGAGCGACGAGAAAAAACTCAGGTTGTACGAAAGAGTATTCCGTGTACCGCTCTCCTCAGTCTCATAGTGGCTTGAAATCGCTGGGAGCAGAAATGGGATTTCGAGCTCGGGGACTTCGGAGGGCGCGGCCAACGAATCCCACAGAATGTTCGCCACATACCACCAGGTAAACCCCCAGTTGATCCCGTTCACCCCGGGGTCCGCCACGTTCCACTTCTTGTTGGCCTCCCGAGGAACCACATCACGGCTGTCCACATTTGGGAAGATCTCAAGCGCATACACATATTCCGAGAGGCTCGTCACGCCGAGAGATTCAGCTACCAGTCGAAGAAGCTGCGCAATCCCTTCCATCATGTACCCCAGGTACTTGCGATGGTAGGAGTTCGTGATGTCAAGAATTCCGAAACTGTCCTCACCAACTGACGCAGGATCATGGCTCCCCTTTTTCCACCTCAGAGTCAGGGGCTCCGCCATGTTGGTCGGGTAGTCATCGGAATCCGAAATCCGGTCGTCGCCCATCGGACATCGCAGAATCAGGCGAATGCCCCGGCTTTGAGCCTCAATGAAGATATCCTTCAATCGCTCAATGTTTTTCCTCTCTGTCCCGAGAATCTGTTCCATTACCTTGGGGCGACCCTCGGGAACCCTATGGGGCTCTGGAGACAGGTTCTTCCAAGTCAAATCCATAACCCCGTTTTCCCGGAGTATTCCGGCGCCTAACACAACCACATCGTCCATCTGGGCTGCTGGGGTGCCAAACCGGCCGCTGTCGGGGTTGAGTTGAACATTGTATAGTCCGAATGGCTGGTGTGAAAGTGCGGCAACGTCCAATCCCGCGAGCATCGCCATGGGATCGGCGTTCGGGTCAGTCTGCTCCATCGCCCGATATCTACTGCCGGCAAAGGTGCGCGAAGAGGACTTCTTTGAACCGACTGCTGGTGTAACCTTGCTGTCAGATCCACAATCCAGCTTCACCACCGCACTTCCACAAGCCGCCGCCCGCCGCTCGATCTCCTGATGCCACGCCTTCCGATTGGCGCGTCGCTCCGCCTCCCATTCCGCAAGACGTGCCTGCCCGAAATCGCGTAGCATCGTATCCCCCGGTCAGTTATTGTAGAACAGCGTGACCCGAATCTCCATATCCACCCATTCCTGCGCCGAACCAGAGCTGGCAAAGATCCGTAGCGCTGCATCCACCAGTCCAGAAAATGGACCGGAAACCTGCACCGGGGTATCCGCACCCAAGGTCGGCGCTGGCGTGGGTGCTGCAGAAGGGAAAAAGGTCAACCCTTTCCCCGAATAGAGATTTGCGCCTGGACGTTCCTCGGATTTGGTGCCCTCCGTCAGTGTTACCAACCACCGTGCGTTGGTGCTGGACACCCCGTAGGTGGTGACCTCCACCCGAATATCGTCCGCACCCCCCAGCACCGCGATCAGGCTTTCCTTGACAAAATAATTCTGCGGATTCCCCGTTCCGTCGCTGTAGTACTTGTTTCGCTCGAACACGGTCACGATTTTCTTCATCCTGCCTCCTGGATTATCCTACGACGACGACGACTACGCAAGTCCCATGCCAGACTTTCTCACGAAAAAAGACCAACGGAGAGGCCCACACGCTGCAGGTGGCCGGAGCAGGTCGAACAAGTGCTGGCGGATGCTGTTGCGCGCCCTGAACCCTTGCCCAGCCCCCGCATCCGTGCTATCCCTGCACAGGTGACCCCCACCGCCCGCCTCGGCTGCCTCGATCTCGACACCTTCTTCGTGTCGGTCGAGCGGCTATTGGATCCCCGGCTCGTCGGAAAGCCGGTGATCGTGGGCGGAAAAAAGGGAGATCGGGGGGTGGTCACCTCGTGCAGCTACGAGGTGCGGCCCCTGGGCGTACACTCAGGAATGAGCCTGCTGAAAGCCGCCAAGCTGGCCCCCCATGCCATCTTTGTGCCCACCCGGCACGACAGCTACGGGCCCTACGCCGCACCGGTGCGGAGCATCCTGGAGCAATGGTGCCCGGTGGTGCGTGTCGCCAGTATCGACGAGTTCTACCTGGATTTTCGCGGCTGCGACCGCTTGTATTGGCAACCCGGCGACATAGACGGCGACGCCACCATCGAGCGCACCGTGCGCGCCATGCGAGAGGCCATCCAGGTGGAAACCGGACTTCCCTCCAGCGTGGGCATCGGCCCCTCGCGCGCCCTTGCCAAAATGGCCAGCGGACGCGCCAAACCCGCCGGGGTTTTGATGGTGCGGGTGGGGCAGGAACGTCGCTTTTCGGACCCGCTCCCCGTGCGGAAATTGCCGGGAATCGGGCCCAAAGCCGAGTCCATCCTCATAGCGGCCGGGATCCTCACCCTGGGGCAGCTTGCAGAGATCCCCGAAGGAAACTCCCGAATCGCCGCCATGGCCGCCCATCTACGGGAGTCGCTGGCCCCCTCCGGCCCCCTGCCCGAGCGGGACCGCCCCGCCTTCCGGGAGCACGACGAGGCCGCCGAGGGCACCCTGTCCAACGAGCGCACCTTCTTCTCCACCCTCGGCCAGGAAGGCCGGGTTTTTGACGAACTACGGAGCCTCGTAGAAAGGGTCACCTGGAGACTACGGCGGCGCGGCGCACTGGCCCGAACCGTCTCCATCAAGCTGCGCTACGACGACTTCACCACGCTGACCCGCGCGCGCTCCGGCCCACCCACCCAGAACGAGGGCGACGTACTGGAGCTGGCCACCACGCTGCTCTCCGGCACCTGGAACCGACGCCGAAGGATCCGCCTTCTTGGCGTACAGTTGGCCAACCTCGAAACCGGCAGCCCGCAGCTCCCGCTCTTTCCCGCCGCCCGCCCCCGCGCCGCCAGCGCCATCGACGCCGTACGGGATCGCTTCGGCTACAAGGCCATCCGGCTCGGCGCGGTGGAGGAGCGGAGAACATAGCTTCTACGCCGGTATCTTGAGAAAAGGCAACTCTTTGGACGTCTAAAGAGTAGTCTTTTCTTGGGACGTGTACCTGCAAGAAGCAGGAAGGTGGGAATAAGGGGAGCTTCTTCAGCACCACGCAAGGCGCGTGCGGCCCGAGCGCCGCAGGCGCCGTCCGGGCGACTCACCCCTATAGTGGAGTGGCTACAATGTTAAACTGTACCCAGCCGAAGTTCTCCTTATTTCCATCCGAGCCGACTCCGACCCCCGCATTGTAGCTGCTCTGGGCGCCGATGCCGTCCTCCGTGCAGCTCACCTTCAGGTGCGAGAATTCAGGAGACTCCGATTCGTCCTGCCCCCCCAGGCCGGTCGTAAAACCAAGGGGGTCGAATTCCGTCAGAGAGATCTGCATAGGGACGCCAATCGTCTGTCCGGGCTGTACATAGTGGACACCCAAAGTCAGATCCTGAAAATACTCGTGCCCTTGAGATACCGCATCTCCATAGAAGTCGTCACCCCACTGCGTTGTGGCCCCCTTTTCCCACGCCAGTTCTCCACCGACCAGTCCTCCGTAGGCATCATAGACGGGGTAGTAATGCCACTGGTAGCTGTCCGGCAGAGAAAACTCTGCCTTCAGCTCCAGCTCCTTCTCGGTTTTTCCGCAGGTATCAGTGGGGTAGATCCGCTGCAGCCAGATGCGGTATTCACAGCTCTTCTTCGCCGCACTGGCGCCCCCCCTCCGCGACCGGACGAGACCCGGCGCGCCTCTTCGACGAGCGGATCTTCCCAGGTTTGATAGGCTTCTGTCCCGTCCAGGACCGTCCCCGCCAGCACCACCCCCTCCAGCACCCCCGCTAGCCCCAACCACTCTGCCTTCTTCTGCACGTTCACGTAGCCGCTGTCGTCCCAGCCCATCTCCCTCGGAATCTGCGCCAGTACGCCGCCTTCAAGCGGCTTCACCTCCAAGCTGTCGTCCTCAGCGAAAATCCGCACACCCCGGGCCGCCGCCAGCCCGCGAAGTCCCGTAGCGGCGCGGCGCAGCCGTTCCGCATCGCCCGCCCTTCCAGCAGCACCGCGGATCCCCAGCTCGGTCAGCAGATCCTGGAAGGCCGGATCCAGCACCAGAAGCCGACGCTGCTCCGGATCCAGCCCGGCCAATTCGGCGGTCAGGAGCGCCGCATCCTCCTCGCGCAGCAGGGCCTCCTTCGCCCCCTCCACACCCATCCCGTCGTCCCCGACAGGGACTTCCCCGGCCATACCCGCTTCAGTCTGCACACATCCTGCCTGCCAGAACAGTGCGCTGAGGATAGAAAACAGCATTGTTGCCTTGTACATGTTGCCTCCGTTGAGTCACGAAGAGGTATTCTCCGCCCTCCCAACATCGCCCAGTCCGGATCGAAAAGCTCCCGCTACGTCAGATCGGGTCAGGTGAGCGGCCCCAAAGTCTTACGTCAGATCTGACGTTGTTTCTATCCTTGCTGGCAACAGACGGGCAAGGATACACTCCCCGAGGAGGTGCTTGTGCTGCCATTTGTTCAATTCCGAATTCCCGGCCGAGGGCTTGCAGAGCTTCATATCCACGCCCTGATCGGCCGCAGCCCGCGCGCCGACCTTCAGCTCAATGACCCCCGCATTTCCGACATCCATGCCATGATCAGCCTGCGCCACGGCCAGCTTTTTCTCAAAGCCCTCGGAGGCGGCCTCCGGGTGGCGGACGACCCCCGTCCACGGGAGCTGGAGCTGCGTCCGGGCCTGGAATTTGAGCTTGGAAAGAGCGGAATCCGGCTCCAAGTCGTAGCGCTAAACCTGCCCGATACCCTGCCCAGCCTCCAGGTCGGGCAACAGCCACCCGTGCTGCTGGGCGAGAGCTGCTGGCACTGGCACCCCTCCGGGCGGCTGGTGGCCGGCGAGCACCCTGATGCCCCGCTATAGCTCTGGAGTGTAGGTGCAACCTGGTACTATCGGGACAGATCCGGCCAGGGCCGCTGCACGGATCCCCAGGTCTGGACCCTGGCTGACGAAAAGCTCTGTTTTCGGATGCAGCCGAAGGCGGAGGTGCCGGAGACCCTTATCGACCAGAGCCTTCCGCGCCGCTGGGTGTTGGGGCCGGGCGAGGTGCGGGTGGAGCGCGAAAATCGGGCGCCGGTGATATTCGGCCATAAAAGCGCGGAGATGCTGAAAATTGCCCTACGCTACGGCGGATCGAAGGAGCGGGCCTGGACATGGCAGGAGGTGGTGGACGCCATCTGGTGGGAGGACTACCGTCGGCAGAACCCCGGTGCAAGTCGGGGCCGGGATGGCACTAAATGCCGGGAGTCCAAGCAGGCGAACTACCTGACCCTCCGGAAGCGGATCGAGGAGAGGCTGGAGCAGGAGGGGATCCCCGGAGACAGCCTCTACGTGGCCGACGGACGCCTCTATTGCCGGCTCCGGGAGGAAGATCGTGTGGAAAACCAGGAAAACTGGGAGGAGGACTGAGCATGCGGGACAACGCCACCACCCTACTGTGGGGGGAGGAAGACGCGCCTGCACGTCCTCCTCCTTCTCTCCCTTCATCTACCATTTTTGCGGGGCATCACCTGCTCTCGCCTCTGTCGTCCAACCAGGACACTGCCGAAGTCTGGCGGGCTGAGGAGCCATCGGGGCGCCAGGTAGTGCTCAAACGCCCGCACTACCTGCTACGCGATCGCCTGCCGACGCTGGAGGCATTCCGTCGCGAAGTGTCCTTGTGCCTTGAGCTGGAACATCCAGGTATTGTTCCGGTCTATCGCTGCGGGGAGGAGGATGGCTGGCCTTGGTACAGTATGCGACTGCTGCCACTGGGCACCCTGGCCGACCGTCTCCAGGAGCGGGCCCCGCTCCGCCTGCTGCTCCGGATCCTGCTGCGAGCCTGCGAAGCGGTAGCCGCGGCCCATGCAAAGGAGAAGCTCCATAATGACCTGAAGCCCGCCCAGATCGTCCTGGGTGCCCACAACGAGGTGGTGGTGCTGGACTGGGGCCTGGTGGGGCGCCTGGGGGAGCCACCCCGGGGCTACACCCCACGCTACACCTCCCCGGAGCAGCTCCTCTATGCACCGCTCCAACCCTCCTCCGATGTCTATGCTCTGGGGGGCATTCTGTTGGAGATCCTGGAGGGGGGCCATCCCTGGGCGGGGCTGTCCGCAGACCAATGCAGGCTCAATTTGCGGGAGGGTGACTGTCCGGTTCCCCGCCAAGGGCCACCCGCGCTGCGTCAGCTATGAGCCTCTTGCCTGGAACGGGATCCTCAGAAGCGTCCGGTAGATGCTGGGAAAGTGGCAGCGGCGCTACAAGCCTGGCTGGAGGGGGATGCCCGCAGCCAGGAGGCCGAGGTGCTTCTGGGGGAGGCGGATGCGCTGGAGCCCGCCATCCTCGCGCTGGATGGGGAGCTCCGGCGCTTGGGCGAGCTGCGGGTGCAAGTGGGGAACACGTTGCCACCCTGGGCAACTCCGGAAGATCTGGCGGGGCTCTGGGAGGTGGAAGACAAGCTGCGGGAGCAACAGCAGCAGCGCCTTGAGCTGCGCTTAAACCAAGAGGAACATCTTTTTGCGGCCCTGGAGCGGGACCCCGAGTACCGGCCGGTGCATGCCCGGATGGCGCAGCTCCAGCGGGAGCGGCTATTGGAGGCTGAGCTGCGTCAGGATGAAGACGGGGCGCGTCGGGCGATCCGCCGACTGCTACGTCACGATCCCGAGGGAGATCAGCGCCGATGGCTGGATGCGCCCGCCCGGATCCGGGTGGAGAGCGATCCGCCTGTGCCGCTGAGCCTGTGGGAAGAGGGGGGCCGACTGGGACCACGTCTGCGGGAAGTGAAGCCCGGACCTGCCACTTTTGTCCTCCCGCCGGGGGTCTACCGGGTAGACCTGGGGGTACCCCAAGGGAGGCTGCGGGTGCCGCTGCTTCTTCGACGGGGGGACGATCTGCATGTTTCTTTGCCCCTGTTTGAGCTAGGAGCGGAGGAGTGTTTGGTGTGGGGCGGAAAATTTCTCCTGGGGGATGGGGGAGCGCCCGATGGTCTGCCAGAGGAGGAGGCGGAGCTTCCCGCCTTCGTCGCAAAGATTTTTCCGGTACGTGTCCGGGAGTACTTCGATTTTTTGAACGGATTGGTGGAGGAGGGGGCGGGTGATCTGGCAGTCCGTCATGCTCCCAGTAGCCCGGTTTCCGGACCGGGGTTTTCGGGAGGGCCCTGCTGGGTTTGGGAGGGGGGACGGATGGTGCCACTCCGGGATGAGCGGGGCCCGATGCTGCCCGAACATCCGATCTGTCACGTCGATTGGGAGGATGCCTGTGCCTGTGCAGCCTGGTTCGCCCGACGCGATGGCCTGCCCTGGCGGTTGCCCGGGGAGCGGGAGTGGGAGAAGGCGGCGCGGGGAGTGGATGGTCGCCGATGGCCATGGGGAAACCACCCGATGCCGCCATTTGCCAACGTGGTGGACAGCAGCCGCATCCCCCCTTCGCGGGTGGAAGTAGACCGTTTTCCGAAGGATGAAAGTCCCTATGGGCTGCGGGGGGTAGCCGGAAACCTGAGGGAGTGGTGTGTTGAAACCTACACCCGCTTCGGCCGCGATCCGGATCCCAACCCCGACCCGGAATTCCGCATAGTACGCGGCGGTTCGTACCTTTGTAGTCAGGATTACACACGCCTGGGGGCCCGGCGGGCCGACTGGCCCGCCGCCCGCAAGGACAGCATCAGCTTCCGTCTGGTCCGCTCGCTGCCAAATCCAACACGCCGGTGGTCGGGAGGTCTTTGACGAAGTACAGCCCTTCATCCAGGCAGAGGACGTCCTGGTCGTAATTTTCGGCAGCGTACCACTCCGTGGTACCATCCAAATCATGCTCGAAGACGCCGGCGTAGGTGGGGACTCCGTTGTCGATCAGCCACAACATCCAGTTGTAGCCGCAGTTCGGATATGTGTCGGTGTCGCACGCCAGGGCCTGCCCAGAAGCACTGTCCTGCTCGGAGCCGAAATCTTGGTACTTCAGGCCGTGGGCCAGCTCGGTCCAGGGGACGGTCAGTGCATCTTCCCACCGCTCCGCCGCCAGGTCCGCAACGGCTTCGTCGTCGATGGGAACCGGCTTCAACAGGATCAGGTCAGGGAGACGGCTGTTGCTTCGATCCTCGTTGCATTCTGCCAGGGCGTACTGCTCGTGGAGAGACCCGTCGATGTCGCGCAGTCGGAAGCGTCCACACAGATCGAACTGGAAGTCCACGGAGCTGCCTGCCAAGTCATAGCCGTAGGTGTAGCGAATGGAATCGACCGGATCGGTGTCGGCTTCGGCGTGGGAGGCAACACCGGTGTCCGAGGCTCGGTCGGGGCCCAGGACGTCACCCTGTAGGGGTGCATGGATCAAAGCTTGCGGGCCCGGCGCTCCGAAAATACTCCGCACATGAGCGAGTGCGGTGATGGGGTTGCGGCCGATGACACCTGCGTTGGGTAGAGCATGGAGAGAGTTCGCGAACTGCACGCCCTCGGGCACCGCCAGCCGATCCGGGTGCAATTCCCGTAGGGCCCGCAGGCTCTCGGTGTTGCGCTCTGCCATACCCATCTGCCAAGCCTGGTCAGCCACATCTTCTACATCGGAGGTTTGTAGAAGCAATTTCTGCATGAGCACAGGATCCGAAGGGATGGTCACTCCGTCCACTTCGACATGGTCGGGCACCGAGATGACGACGACGCGGTCTTTCGGCGTCACGATCTGAGCCTTCACCCTCGTCCCGCCGGGAGGTCCGGACCTGCCCGCGGACTGGTTGTGCCGGTTGTGGGCCCGGACATCCTGCGGGGAAGCCCCCCCGCTGTCGTCGCTGGCCGGAGCATCGGGGGCGGACAACTCCGCATAGGACACTACGGAGCCCACCCCATCTGGCGCCATGGCAGGGCACGTCCCCCTCAAAAAGGCCGCCTCCCCTACCCGGTCTTTCCGTACAATCACATCGCCGTCGCGAAATACCCGGTAGCTGGTGCGGTTACAAACCCTATCTGCCGGACAGGTGGGTCGGGAGCCCGCTTCCCCCTCCATGTCGTACCAGCCCTGGGTCTCGCCGGTCTGTGCGTCCACCAGACGGATGGCGGCTCCCTCGCCTTCCAGCTCGATCCACTCCAAAACATGTGTCTCCCATATTCCCGAATCCAGCCCGTTCCGGACCCGTTCGATATCGATGCGGACGTCCGGAGGAATCCCGTCGATGGTGGAGCGTGTGACACCGGTAGATTCCCGCACCGTTGCCTGATTTCCGTGCGGCTTTGCGGAGGCGGGACGCTCGTCGGCACAGGCCGCAAGCACCAGCAGCAATCCGGCACTCATTGCGGCGATGGGGCGGGCAGAGAGGGGAGGAAGTTGGGGCATCGGTGACTCCTTCTGTCCATCCTTGTAGCTGGGTTGGCGCGCCACGTGTACCCGCTGGATCTGACCTGATTTGACGTAGGAGCGAAGATCGGAGTGGGGGGGGCCAGGGCCCCTGTGCCGAGCTGGGGTGGCCGGTGCTCGGGACTGGGTGCCGTCACCACCCCACCAGCAACAAAACCGAGA
>JBEIQS010000226.1:0-8865 GCA_040376425.1 Alphaproteobacteria bacterium
ATAGGTGGTGCCCCCAGACATGACCGCCGGGAAGCCCTGCACACCCTCCCAAACCCCCCTTAAATCTGCATTCTTCTTGTTCACGACGCGGGGAACGCCCTCGGGGGACACAAAAAAGTGTGCGGCCCAGCGCCGGGACGCCGGTCGCAGGCGGACACCGCGCTGCACCAGCAGACCCACAGGCCCGTCCTCCGAGAAATAGCTGGCGTTGATCGCCACAGGGAAGGCGCCATGAGCGGCCATCGCGGACACGGCGTTCCCCGCGAAGTTCTCCTCAAAGACCACGGAGGGACGCCAGAAGGCCGGATCCGCGCGCACCAAAAGCAAGCGGAATGCAAGAAGGTTGGGCGGCCGCCGCAACCAGAGCTCCGCCAGCTCCAAACCCGGCAGAAGCTGCTGCCATTCCGGCTCCAAAAAAGCAGTTCCCTCCGGCCAACTCCGGCGCTTGGCCTGTTCAAAAGACACATCCACCCAGTCGTTCTGCCGTTGCCACTGCAGCTCTCCAAAGCGGGAAAGCCCCTGAAGCAGCCCTTGCACCCTGGGAAGCCCCCACCAGAGCAACCCGGGCGCCACCAAAATAAGCAGCGTCAAAAGCAGAAGCAGACCCTTCCTTCGCCCCCTTCGGGGTGGGTCGGCATTCTGGTCGGGTGCGGAGGGTTCCATTTCGGGCTATTTAGCGCCTGAGGGAGAGAGATGTCCAAGCCGCGCAATATCGTCCTGCTCATTGCGGACTCGCTCCGCTATGACTCAGTGCATGCGGGGGGCGACGCGCGACTGCCCTACATCACTGCGAACGGGGCCACGTTCACGCAGGCACGTTCGGGCGGATGTTGGACTTTGCCCGCCACAGCCTCTCTGTTTACCGGTCTGATGCCCCACGAACACGGTGCCGACGCCCAGACCCGTGGCCTGCACACCGACGTGCCCACCCTCGCGGAGCGGATGAAGGCGCGGGGCTACCGCACCATCCACATCACGGCCAACGTCGCCACCACCGAAGTATTCGGCCTGGATCGCGGCTTCGACGAGATGCACAGGATCTGGCAGCTTATTCCCGCTCACTACCAGAAAATTCACGAGCTGCTGGTGCTGGTCGGCAAGCCCCGCCTGCGCAAGCAAATCCTGACCACCGACTTCGTGATGGGAAAGCTGTCCGAGGATATTGAAGCTGGAAAAGTCTGGCTTCAGAGTACCAACGAAGATGTGTTTGCCCTGGCCCGCCAAAAACTGGCCGAGGCGGAAAAGGACGGGCAGCCCTGCTTCATGTTCCTGAACCTGATGGAGACCCACTTCCCCTACCACATCGACGACACCTTCGGCTTCATGGAAGACGGTATCGTTGGGAAGATGCAGGAAATCGTCGCGCTCTACCACCTCGTGAATCAGACCTGGCTTACGACGGGAGAGCAGCCCATCGACCCGAAAATGATGGTACGGCTGAAAGAGCGTCAGCGGCGGGCCTGGGCCCGACTGGCCCCCCGTGTGGACGCCTTTGTCCAAGAAATGCACGGCCACAAGGATACGACGGTGGTCTTTGGGTCGGATCACGGGGATAATTTCGGAGAGCAGGGCTGGGCCTACCATTTCTCCAACGTCACCGATGCCGGCAACCGGGTCCCGCTGTTCTGGCTACGCGCCGAAGAATCCGCCCCAAAAACGGTGGCTACACCGGTTTCTTCGCGGGATGTATTCCAGGGACTGCTGAAGGAGGCCGGAGACCCCGAAGCCGCCTTCCACATCGCGGACGAGCCGGAGGCATCCTTCCCGATCATGCAAAGCTGCTGGTACAACAACCAGAATCGGACACTGCCGCGATTCCGCTACAACCAGATCTGCTACTTCGAGGGCGGGACCCGGTGGCTGAACCGGTCTGGGGAATGGTATTCTGCGCCCCCAGCGTCGGAAGTGGGGGAGGAAGCACCCTTTGTGCGGATCTCCGGTCAGGTTCAGCCCCTCGAAGAGCTGAACATCCCGCCCGAGCGTCGAAGCTACCTGAAAAACGTCAATGCGGCCTTTGAGCGCTTCTCCCAAAAAATAATGGAAAAAGCATGAAACTATTTCCTCTCTTTGCTGTGTTGATCCTCGGCTGCACCGGCAACAAAGAAAGCGGCGCCACCGGTGACGACAGCGGCACCACCTCCGACGACACCGCCGGCGACGACAGCGGCCCCGGCGACGTAAAACCCAAGGTGAAGTCCGTGGATACACTGGACTGCACCACCCAGCAATCCGCCAACGATGTGTGGAGCTTCACCATCTCCGTGGACGACCCGCAAGGTGCGGAAACCGTGCGCACTGGAACCGTAGAAGTCCAGGTCAGCGGCACAACCCTGGCGGATTACACGCTTGCCTGTCGCGACGGCATGTGCATCGGCTCCTGGCGCTCGGACTATGACGGCATCGACTGCGGCTACGAAGGCCGCGCCACCCTGGTCTTTGTGGTGGAGGACGAGGACGGCAACCAGTCAGCGCCCTTCGAAAAAGAGACCTGATGTCCAAGCGGCTCTGGCGCCAGGCCGAAGCGCAGGCGGCACAGGGCGCCTGGGCTGATGCAGGCATGTCCTACGCCGAGATCGCCGAAAAGGCGGCTCGTGTCAAGGATACTGCAGTCGCCCGACAGGCCGCATCCCTCGCTGCAGACGCGTTCCGGCGCGACGATCGCCCCGCGGCTGCGGCCAAGTTGCTGGTGCTAGCGCGCGCCCAAGGCGCGGACAGCCTCAACGACCGGGTACAGCTTGCTTCGGTACTGATGGATGCCGGAGAATTGGCCGCAGCCCTGGACATTGCTCAACAGGCCCGCTCGGATGCGCTGCTGACCGGCGAGGCCGCCGCCGAGGTGCTTGCGCGGGATACCCTGGCCGGCCTGCTCCTCGCTGCGGGCCGGGTAGAGGATGCCCGGGCCGAGGTGGAAGCAATCAACCTTCTCCAGCTTCCCGGCGGTGAAGTTGCTCGACGCTTTCGCAGCGCCCAGCTCATGCGCCTGGATGGCCGCTGCGCCGAGGCAGAAGAGGAGTGGAAGCTGCTGGCGGAGGAGCTGGAGGTCTACCCCCAAGCCGCAGGGGCCGCCGCGGCATGCCGCATGGAGCGCGCCGAAACCCTCGCCTTGCGGGTGGCCTTGGGTGCCGACGCAACCATGCTCGACACCGCCTTGGCGGAGGAGGAACGTGCCGCAAAGCTATGGATGCAGGCCGGACGTCGCGCCGGTCTGTACCGCAGCGAAGCCTGGAAGCTCCGCCTGAGACGGCAGCGCGGTGAGACCGTACTCCCCGCCGCGGTAGAGCAGGCACTGCGCTACGCCAGTGAACGGAAACTCCCCCTTCTAAAGGCTGAACTTCAAGTCTGCCTTGCCGTGGTCACCGGAAGTCCCACCCCGGCCCTGGATGCAGCGACGCAACTCACCGAAGCCCCGCTCGCCCGTGGCCGCGCGCAGGTCGTCGCGGCCGAGCTCGGTGCCCCGCTCCCGGATCTGTGTTTCGAGGATCTCGCGTCGGACGCGGCATGGACCGCACGCGCGATGCTCTGCTCCGCCGATCCCCAGCTTCAACGGGAAGGAAAGGCTCGCGCAGGCCTGTTGTGCTGAGCCCGGGTCGGGCGGGTCGGAAAAAAACGGATAGATGCCTTTGTCTGTAGAGGCCACGTATGCACGTCATCTTCATCGCGCCCGACTTCCCAGCAAACCAACGCCAATTTGTGCGTGCACTGAAGGCGGTGGGCGCCTCGGTGACCGGAATCGGCGATGTTCCCCCGGAACGCATCGACAGCCAGCTTCGCGGCTGGCTCTCCGGCTACGAGCATGTCCGGTCCCTCGGCGACGAGCAGGCGCTGCTGGACGCGGTGCGGCGGGTCCAATCTCGGAGCTGGGTGGATCGCCTGGAGTGTACGGTCGAAGCACACATGCTCTCGACCGCAAAAGTAAGGGAGACCCTCCAGATTCCCGGCCTCAGCTACAAGCAGGTATTGCTGTGCCGCGACAAGCTGCTGATGAAGCAGTACCTGCGTGAAAAAGGCATTGCCTGCGGAAAAAATACCGCAGTAGATACTGCGGACGACGCCCGGCGCTTCTGCGAAGAGGTGGGCTACCCGGTCATCCTCAAACCCCGCGACGGGGCCGGCGCGCACGACACCACCCGCATCGACAACCGGCAGCAGTTGGAGGACACCATCCGGCGCTTCGGGCTGGACAAGACGCGCCGATTTGTCACGATGGAAGAGTTTTATTCGGGTCACGAAGGCTTCTACGACACGATGACCGTCAACGGCAAGGTGGTCTTCGAAGCGATCTCGCACTACTACCCCAATGTGCTGGACGCCATGCGTACCCGCGAGCTTTCTCCCTACGTCATCACCACCAACCGTGTGGACTCGCCTGGCTACAACGAGCTCAAGGACTTCGGCCTCCGGGTGATCAAGGCCCTGGAGCTGACCACCACCCCCACCCACATGGAGTGGTTTTTCGGCAATCGCGGCCTGTGGTTTGGCGAGATTGGTGCCCGGCCACCGGGCGTGCGCTTCTGGGACCTCTACTGCATCAGCAACGAAATGGACCTCTACAAAGAGTGGGCACGGGGCATCTGCTGGAGCTCCTACGAAGGGCGTCCAACCCGTCACTATTCCGCAGCGCTCATCTCTCTGCGTCCCGACCGGGACGGCCGGATCCGCGCCTACGAAGGGCTGGACGAGGTGCAACGGCGGGTGGGTCACTGCCTCGCCGAAGTCCACCTGCCCCCCGTCGGCTCGCCGACCGCCGAAGTGGGTGCGGGCTACATGGCCCACGCCTGGATGCACGTGAAGCACCCCGACTACGATGAACTCAAGAACATCCTCGACTATATCGGTCGCACGGTAAAGGTCCGCGCGGGCTAGGCACCGGGCCGCCCTCACAAGTCGCTGACAAGGTGTAAGATCCCCAGATCCCGCCCGTTCCAAGACGGGCGCAAGAGGAGGCGCCCTGATCGAAGAAGCAGAACTCGCACCGCTGGCCGAGGAGCGCAGCCTTGTCGAAGCGCTGCAGCGTGGGGATCGCAATGCGGTCGGCACGCTGTATCGCTGGTACGGGGACAGCCTCTTCCGGGAGGTCATCCTCCCGCGGATACCGGTGCGGGAGCTGGCCGAAGATGTCCTTCGCGACACCTTCCGGCTGGTAATCGAGCGAATCGGTCAGTACAAGGCTGAAAACAACAAGAGTATCTATTTCTGGATTCGCAGGATTGCCATCAACCGAGGTCTGGATGTCTACCGTTCCTGGCGCCGAGCCCGGCAATTGGAAGAGATCCTGCTTGCGGAAGGGGCCGTGGCCACCTCGGTGGAGCCCGACGAACCGGAGATGGAGCGCGAAGACACCCGTGCAATGATCGAGGCCACCTTGGGCAAGTTGAACCCCCGCTACGCTGAAGCGCTCAAGCTCAGACTCATCGACGAGCAGCCGCGTGAAGTCTGTGCCGCGCAGCTCGGCGTGACGGTCGGCAACTTTGACGTCATCCTGCATCGGGCATGTAGCGCCTTCCGCAAGGCCTACGGGGAGGAGCGGTGAACGAAGAGCAGGACGCAGAACGGCTCGCCCGCTGGCTGGAGGATCCCAGTGCAGATCCTCCCTCCGAGCTGGATCCCGAGGTTGTAGGCGCTGTCTACACCCTCTCTCCCAAACATCGCCCCGCACCTCGGCTCTCCATCGAAGAGATCCTGGCCGGCGTCACCGAGGGGCCCTTCGCCGCCCCCGCCACCCCTCCGGAAGAGAAAAAGGAAGGTCGGCGCGACCGTATCCGCAGCAGCAGCCAAGGCAGCAGCGAAAACAAGCAAGCCGCCCCTGCACCGGCCAGGCGTGCCCCGCCCAGTCGGCGCTGGGTGTTGCCGGTGGTCGGCACAGCGATGGCGGGCATGTTGGTGCTTCTGGTCGTGGTCCCCGGATTGTTCCTGCAGGGGAGCTCGGAAAAGAGCGTCGACGCACACACCCCCATGCCGGAGATGGCCGCCACCACCCCACCTCGGCCCATGGCCTCCGCCCCCGCCGAGGACGAACCGCCCGCGTATCCCGCTCCGCCGGCCCTCCTGGCCGAGCGCGCGTATCCCGCGTCCGAGGTGCCTCGACCGGCCACCATGCCGGCACCGGCCCCTGCTCCCGCCGGTGGCCCGGAGTTCGCCAACGACGCCGGCACCCAAGGTCGCGCCGCAGGTGCATCCCCCGATGCAGACCAGGCCTACCTCCAATCCGGCCCCCCCGCCGAACAGGAGCAGCCCCCGACCACCAATACTGCTGCCCCCGAACCTAACTCCGCCTCCGTCGCCGACAACTACGCACTCGACGGCGATCGTGCCGAGCAGGATCAGGACGACGAGGCGGTCATCGCGGAAGCCGTCAATGCCCGGCGGCCCAGCAGCCGGGAGAAGAAGACCGCCGAAACCGCACCCTCTGCCGGTGCCGCCTACGCCCCCGCACCCGCCGCAGCCAAATCTGCGGTGATGGAGGAGGAAGAACCTCCTATCTGGCCTCAGGACTATCGGGAGCGTTGGTATGTGGGCGACGCCGAGGTGGAGCCCACCTACCAGGCCGCTCAAGCGCTGGAGCAGACCGGCCAATGGACCGCGGCCGCGGTGGCCTATCGGCCATTGTTCGCCAGCAGCCGCAGCAGCGTCGCCCAGGATGCCGCCTGGCGCTGCGCCTCCGCGTGGTGGAAGGCCGGGCAGGGCAGCACCGCGCTGACCACCATTGAAGAGGGCTTACGACGGTCCTCCGCAAACACTCCCTATCGAGCTCGCCTCTTTGCCCTGAAAGGCGACATTCTCTCCGCCCAAGGGAAGGCCACCCAGGCCGAGGCCGCCTGGCGAGAAGCACGCGCGCTCAACGCTTCCCGATAAGAGCAGCCCGGCGGCGGATTCTGTGGATTTTCCACCGGGCCCCCCTTGTCGCCGCATTATGGCTGGTTATTCTGTGCACCCGTCCAGAGAAGGGAGCCCAGCTTCCGCTGCATTCTGGGCTACCTGAGGAATCATGGTCAACAAAGTCATTCTGCTCGGCAACCTGGGCGCGGATCCCGAGCTTCGCTCTACCCAAAATGGCCAATCGGTCTGTACCCTTCGGCTCGCCACCAGCGAAAAGTACAAGGACCGCGATGGCAACCTCCAGGAGCGCACAGAATGGCACCGGGTGGTGGTATGGGGCCCGCAAGCCGACAATGTGAATCGCTTCTGCAAGAAGGGGAAGCAGATCTACCTGGAAGGCCGCATCCAAACCCGGAAGTGGCAGGACAAGGAAGGCAAAGACCAGTACACCACCGAAATCGTGGCGGACAACGTTCGCTTCCTTGGGGGTGCGGGCGGCGGCGTGGGGGCCGACGATGGCGGCGGCTATGAGCCCAGCGGCGGTGGTGGCGGTGGTGGTGGCGGAGGCGGACGTGGCAGCTACGGCGGTGGCGGCGGTGGACGCGGGAGCTACGGCGGCGGATCCTCCGGCGGTGGCGGTGGCTACGGTGGTAGCGGCGGTGGCGGCGGTGGCGGCGGCTACGGTCGGCAGAACGCGCCCGCACGTCCGGCCCCGGCCGACGAGCCCCCCTTCGGCGGCGGCTCGGACGACGATATTCCCTTCTAGCCTCGACTAAAGCGTCTTTTTAGCGGACGGAGCGACGGTGTTGCGAGCCTTCTTCAACGCCTCCAGCTCCACGCGCGCCCTGGCCAGGGCATCGTCGGTAGCGGGCGCAGGTGGCGCGGCTTCCGGACTGGCGGGTACAGGCTCCCCGCGCTGGAGCTGCTCCTTGAGGGTGCGGAGCTGGGCGCGGGTCTGCTCCAGGGGGTCCGTGGCCGGAGCAGGGGCCTGCGGACTGATTTGCATGTGCTCGCGCACGCGGCTCAACGCATCGGTGCCACTTTCCTGCGGGACACCCTCCTTGCCAAAAAGTGCGTGCTCCAGGTTATCCAAGGCACTATCGGCCGCCTGAGCCAGCCCCCGCTTCAGGATCTCCCACTCCAGCCTCTCCTTCAGACTTGCAGGCTCTTTGGGCTCAGCCATCGCCTTCCTCCTCCACCTCCCGTAACTCTCTTCGCCGGCACATGAATGCACATCCGCCCCTACCAGCCCGGAGATCCTGCCGCCGAGCATATTGCCGGGATCTACCGGGAATTTGGTCTCGCCTTCGACCCCGACTTTGAGGACGACCTCTTCGACATCCCCCGCGTCTATGCGCATGGGCTGTTTCTGGTAGCAGAGGAAGAAGGACGCCTGTTGGCTACCGGTGCAGCGGTGCCCAATGGCGGGATGCGGATGATCCGGCGGATGTATGTGGCGACCGCGGCGCGGCGTCGGGGCCTGGCATCCAAGCTCCTGGCCCACCTGATGGACTGGGGCGACCATAGCCGCACAGAGCTATGGAGCGATGTCCGTTTTCGTTCAGCCCACGCCATGTACCGCCGGGCGGGATTCCAGCCCGGACCGGTACGAATCCTCGACGACCCGGATCGCAGTGTCGAGCGCTATTTCTGGCATCAAAAGCCATAAACTTTCTCTGCCCTCTCGATTGTCACGGGGTGTCTGCGCAGGAAAACACCTTGACAGCCGCTCCAAACCGGGTAAAGCTGCTTTCAGGATTCGGGCTGTGAGGCTTTTGCCACGTCCGGGCTCTGTGCAAAGTGGGGTCACCACGACCTCCCTTGGTGCGGCCCGGGCGGCTCTTTGAGTCGCAGCTAACGGCTGATTCAGGCATGCTTCATTCCTTTCTGTGGAAAGGGTGGGGCGCCCGCCACTTCGCGATGTCAAGCGGGGTGCCCCCCCACTGGGTGGCTGCGGAGCGGAGGGCACGTTTGCGCGAGCTTTTGCCAATCCTTTCCCAACTCGATTTCGTCCGGGAGGACGCACCGCATGACTGATGCACGTCAGGC
>JBEIQS010000346.1:0-4540 GCA_040376425.1 Alphaproteobacteria bacterium
CCCCCGCTCTCCCGTGGGTCACCCCCATCCGTCCGTACATAAAGCTGTCCCTCATACCCCTCCGGAGTCCGTACGGTGATGGCAGTGCCGGCGGCCACCGGGCCTGCTTCCACGTCCACGAGGGGTGCTTCCAGCGGGTACCACCCCGCCATCCGGAACTGCCGCCACAGCTCATCCGTCCGGAAAGGAAACCACTCGTAGAGGAGATAGTCACGCTCAGTCACCCACTCTTCGTCGCGTTGCCACCAACCATAGCCCCAGCGGGCGGACTCCGCCGCGATGCCATCGGCTGCGAGGTCGGCGAGCCGCTGGTAGCGTGCTGCAGCCTGCTCGGCCGACAGGGGGCCGCTCAGGTTGCGGTAGATGGCGTCGGCCAAGGCGACGCGAAAATCGGGGTCGGCCTCGGCGTTCAGCCCCAGAAAAAGGTCAGAAGGACCGCCCAGGTGCAGGATGTTCACATCCCAGCCGTAGCTCAGGCAGATGTCCGAGTCCGAGGAGTGAAAGCGGAAGCCACCGGCGTCCGCACGGGCGGGACCGGCGGCCTGCCAGTTGTGCCAGGAGTACCAATCCCAGGCGTTCCCCGCGTAGTAGTTCAGGACCATATAGTCCAGGTAGTCGTCCACATCCAGGTAGCGCCGGGCTTCCTGGAAGTTGTTCGATGCGGCCACCAACGCGGCCCAGGTGGCGCCGCTGCCGTCGAAGGCGTTGCCCGCCGTGATGGCCTCATAGTCGTCTTCCGAGCCGCCCAAATACTCCGACATCATCGCCGCGTTGAAGCGCTCCCGGACATGGTACAGCCCGTGGTAGATCCCGTTTCGATACACATTCGCAAAGCGACCATGTGGCGCCAACTGCCCTTGTTCGAGCTGGCTTTCGTCCATCCAGAAGTTGCGCAGGTGTTGACCGCGCGCTCCCTGGTAGAAGACCGTGTCGTGGTTGCCCCCGCGTAGAGAAAGGACGTCGAAGCGCTCCACGGCGGGGATGCCGGTGGCATCGGGACCATAGATGTCGGCTTCCAGATGTCCGGGCCCGTACTCGTCCCGAAACACCAAACGAAAGCTTGTTTTTTCGTAGGCCCAACTGGTCCCCCCCGACACATAGGCGCCCGCACCAAGCTGGAGCTGGTCCCCGTTGGGATCGATCCACTCCAGCGAGATGGGCACCTCGGTCAGGGGAATTCCGTTGGGATTCACCAGGGAGATGGTGGGAAGCTCGCGAAGGGCCCGCTCGATGGAGGCGGTATAGGCGGGGTTCTGCACCACAGCCTGGTCCATCACCGACGATGTCATCACGTCTGAAACAAAAATATAGCTGTAGCTGGTCGCCTCCCGGCTGCCATCCGCAGCCACCTCCACCAGGCGCAGGACGGTGGTGGTGCTGATCGGGATCGGGCCAAGGACAGGGAGGCTCGGCTCACTCAAGTCAGTACTGTAAAACAGACTCCCACCATTGCCGACGATCTGCACATCAAAGGGCTGATCGTACAGCCCACGCGGCGTGTCGGCAACCGGGGCGGCCAGAGCGGTGGCGAGGAAGAACATGAGGCGATTGTAACATCCTGCGCTATATTCTCCGGATGTGGCTTCTGCTCTCCTGCTCTCCTACTGCCCTTGTCCTGGGCACTGACAGCACTCCACCGTCTCCGATCGTGGACTCGGAACCGGTCGTAGAGAGCGATCCTGTCGACAGTATTGGCCCGGCCGACACCGAGCCCGAAGATTCGGACGCTCCCGACGGTCCGGACGAGCTGCTGTATGAGCCTGAGCGCGTCTTACAACTGCATATTACGCTCAGCAACCAGAACTACAATGCCCTTCGTCGGGATGGACGCAGCTTTGTGGATGCCGAGCTGACCTACGGCGACTGGTCCGGTCCGGTGCAGATCCACATCAAGGGCTCGTCGACCTGGCAGGAGATCGACGCAAAGCCATCGCTGGTGGTGGATGTGGACAACCTGGCGCCGGGCTTTGAATTTATGGGAGAGGAGAAGTTCTACCTGCACAACCAGTGCTACGACCCCAGTATGTACTCCGAGCAGCTCTCCTACAACTTCTACCGCGAGCAGGGCTTCCCCGCTTCGAGGACCAATTTTGCGCGTTTGACGCTGAATGGCGAGGACTACGGCTTCTACTCCATCGTCGAACCGCACGAGGATGAGTTTCTGGCGCGCTGGTTTGATGACCCGAACGGGAACCTGTATGAAAATGCAGAAGCCTACTGTGATGTCTGGGATCTGCGCTGTATGGAGGTGGAGGAGAGCGACGAGGGCAACGACGACGCCATCCGCGCACTCGGGGATGCCGCAAAGACGGGGACATTTACGGATGTCCTGCCCATGCTTCACTATACGCGATTTATCGATTACCTGGCTTTAGAAGCGAGTATTGCACATTGGGATAGCTATAGCTACGACCTGTCCAACTATCAGCTCTACCATGAGCCCACCACCGACCAGTGGACCCTTCTGACGCAGTCCATGGACCTGGATTTTGGGTGGCGCCCCTGGAGTTTTCCCACCTGCGGGCGCTACGCGATGGATCCCGGGACCTACACCATGGGCAAGCTGGCCTCTCTCTGCGCCGAAGAGGATAGCTGTCATGCGGATTTTGTGACTGCGGTGGAGCGTTTTGCGGATGCCTTGGAGCTCTGGGACGGTGCAGCCCGCCTGCGTGCACTGGACAGTCTCTATGGCGCAGAAGTTCGGAGTGATCCGCGCCGGTACTATGGAAACTCGGACTACAGCGCCCACATCTCCTGCCTTGAGGATTTTTTTGAAAGCCGCCCCACCCAGCTCCGGGAATGGGCTGCTTCCGCGCGCTGAGCCTCCTCCTCCTTCCTCCCTTTCCGGTTAAGGCCTTCCCATGAGCCTGCCTTTTGCCGCCCGCCGTATCGCCCTCTCCCGCCTGACCGGCGCTCCTGTCCTGCTGGTCAACAACGGCGATCGATCGCGAAATCTCCCGATGAACCGGCTTCCTTTCCGGTCCGACTCCAGTTTTCTGTACTTCACCGGCTGCTCCCAGCCCGGTGCGGCTGCCCTTATCGAAGATGGCGTATGTACGTTATTTTTGGAAGCTCCCGCACCAGACGATGCCCTGTGGCACGGCCTCATGCCCACCCTGCAAGCGCAGGCCGCCGCTGTCGGCGCAGAGCAGGTCGCGCCGCTGGAGGAGCTGGAAGTGGCATGCAAGAAACATGCCAACCTGCTCGCACTGTCGGTGCCGGACCCGGAGATGACCGCCCTGGCGAGCCGTTTGAGTGGTCAGCCCTTGGCCTATCCGGGGAAAAACCCGGACAAGCTGGTGGATGCGATCATCCAGCTTCGGCGTCGTCGGGATAGCTGGGAGCTGAACGAGCAGCGTAAGGCGGCCGTGGTGACCACCAAGGCCCACCTGGCCGCCATGCGCGGCACCCGGGTGGGGGGCCACGAGCGCCACATCGCCGCTCTGTTTGACGGCGTGATCGCGGCCGAGGGAGCCACCTGCGGCTATCAGAGCATCGTCACCGTGCGCGGGGAGGTGCTGCACAACCACCACTACGTCCACCCGCTACAGGCGGGCGATCTTTTATTGTTAGACGGTGGGGCTGAAATCGATAGCGGCTATAGCTCGGATGTTACCCGCACCTGGCCGGTGAGCGGGCGCTTCGATGCGCGGCAGGCGGCGATGTATGCGCTGTGCCTGGAAGCCCAGAAGTGGGGGATTGAGCAGGTTCGTCCTGGGATGCGCTACCGCGACATCCACTTCGGCTGCATGAAGATCATTGCGGCCGGGCTGCGGGCGGAGGGACTGCTTCGCTGCACTGCGGAGGAGGCGGTGGAAAGCGGCGCAGTAGGCCTGTTTTTCCCGCATGGTGTAGGGCACCTGCTGGGCCTGGATGTGCACGATCTGGAGAATTTCGGCGATCGTCCTGCCTATGCACCCGGTCGCGTCCGGCCCACTCAGTTTGGCGCACGCTACCTGCGGATGGACCTGGACTTGGAGCCGGGCCTCGTCCTTACAATCGAGCCGGGCATCTATTTTGTCCCGGCGATCCTCCATGATCCAAGCTTGCGGGCCGAACACCGTGAGCGGGTCGACTTTGAGAAAGCCGAGTCCTTTTTGGGCTTTGGTGGCATCCGCATTGAAGACGATGTGCTGGTGACCGAAGGAGCACCCGAGGTGCTGACCGCTGCCATTCCCAAGGAGATTGCTGCCCTGGAAGCACTGGTTGGAAGTGGACCTTCTGCGGCTGAGAGGTTCTTCGCATGATTATGCTCCTGGGATTGGCGCAGGCGATGAGTCTGGAGCAAGCGGTGGCGCGGGCAGCGGAAGTGAACCCCTTGGGGGTGGTGGCCGAGCTGCAGCGGAAGGTCGGCAGTCTGGAGGCCGCCGAGGGCTGGACGGCGTTGGGGCCGACGGCGCAATTGGGCTATCAGCGGCGTCTGACAGCAGGAGTCTGGAGTGGCGGTGCCTCCTGGTCGCTGAGTCTTGGTGCCTTGGATCCGGGGGCATGGGCAAACGCAGGCCAGCAGCGGGCGCAGGCAAAAGAGGCGGGAGTCATC
>JBEIQS010000096.1:0-21688 GCA_040376425.1 Alphaproteobacteria bacterium
CGATGTGCAGGCCGAGGCCGAGGCCGCCGGGGTGGAGCTGGTACGCATCAGCGGGGCGGGGCACCTCGCCTTCTCCGATCTGTGCGAGCTTCAGCTTCTGGACTTCGCCAATACCTACCTTGTGGATCGGGAAGACGTGAACAGTGCCATCCTCGGCCTGCTGGTACAGCTTGCCTCCGATGGCTGCCCGGAGTCTACACCGCCGGCGGAGCTGGACTGTCCGGCCTACCTGCCCTTGGAGACGTCGGACGAGATCATCCGCTACTACAGCACCGTCTTCTTTGATGACGCCCTGTATGCGCGGGGGCCGGGCGTGGAGAAGGGGATCTTCCCGGAAGCGTTGTAGTCTGGACTACGAAGATTCGCGGAGGGCCGTCTCAATCGCAGCGTGCAAGCGTGCCGCTGCAAGGGGGCGTGGAACCAGCACATTGACCCCGGCCCGCTGGGCCTGATCGATGTCTTCCAGCCGGCCGGAGGAGGAGAGCCCCAGCACCTGCCCGGTCCAGCCCAAGAGCCGCAGGTCGCGCACCAACTGCAGCCCGGCCTGGCCGGGGAGCTGCAGGTCGACCAGCAGCATCTCCATGTCTCTGGCGCGTTCCAGGGCTTCCGCGGGGCGGCTGGTGCAGAAGGTGCGATGGCCGACCCGTCCCAGGATGCGCTCCGCCGCCGAGAGGTTGACCGGGCTGTCGTCCACCACCACAATGCGCAGCGGGCGGGTGGCGGGGCGGGGCGCCATCCGTGCGGTAAAGGGCAGGGAGAGAAGCCACACATTTGCGCGACCATCGGCACGCAGCTCCTGGCTGCCCCCCATGGCCGTCGCCAGCGGGGCGGCCAGGGCCGCGCCTGCACCGCCGGGCCTGGGCTCGGGAGAAAAAGGTTGGAGCAAACGCTGGTGCTCGCTCTCCCGCAGGGGTGGGCCGGCGTCGCGGATACGCAGGCGCATCCAGACCGGGTGGATGGGTTCGGCCGCCGCGTCCACGGAGATCTCCAGCGTTCCCGGCCCCGATGCGGCACTGGCGCTGCGCAGCAGGCCCTTGAACAGGCGCAGGAGCTGCTGCTCGTCCCCGACCACCTCGGTGGGACAGCTCTCGCCGATGTCCAGGCGTAGGGTCTGGCCTTTGCTCTGGGCGAGGTCTCGGCAGTGGGCCACTTGATCCTGCAGGCAGTCCTGCAGGGGCAGGGGACGGTGCTCCAGGCTGGGGGGCTGGGCGCCGATGCGGGCCAGCTCCAGCAGGTCATCCACGTGATCCAGGATAGCCTCGGCCTGTTCCGGAGTGGGCACATACTCGGTCTGCAGGGAGGCCAGCAGGCCCGCCAGCGGCAGACGCAGCTCCTCTCGCAGTCGCTCCAGCAGGTCCAGACGCAGGGCCGCCGCATTCTCGGCGCTGCGAAGCAAGCTTCGATCCTCTGCAACCACCAGCAGACCGGTCACCTGACCGCCGGCTTCGCGCAGTGGTACTTTGGTGAACAACAGCGGTCGCCCGCGGAAGTTGCGCTCGACCGGCTCGGCCTCCAGGGAGTAGCGCAGCAGACCTTCGTCCTCCACCCGAAGCTCCTCGGCAAGGGCTCCAGGCAGAAGGTCCTCGTCTTTTTTGCCTTCTACCCCCAAAGAAGAGCGGCCGAATAGCTCCGCATAGTGGCGGCTTACCAGCGTATAGACACGACGGTTGTCCTTGATGGCCACTGGCAGCGGCAGCCCATCCAAGAGCGCGTAGAGGCGACGCTGTTGGCGGGCCGAGGTCTCCCGGGCGGCCAGCGTGGCGACCAGCAGCGCCGAGGCGGTACCGGTCAGGTTCTGTACCGGGTCAGGGTCGGGGTCGGGCAGGAGGAGTTGAGGAGCCGCGTTGCGCACACGCTGCTCCAAACTTTGTAGTGGGCGATACAGAAATCGCTCCAGGAGCAGGGTGGCCATGGCCATCCACACCAGGCCGCAGAGCGCGGTGAGTCCCACCATGCCGCCGACGAGGCGGCCCCGCCAACGCAGGAGCGGGCGTTCCCGGCTGACTTCAATGGAGAGGGGCTCCGATTGCAGCGAGGGAAGCAAGACCCAGGAGAGGCTGCGCGGGTCGTCCATGTTCGGGGGAGCACCCGGCTGGGGGTCCACCCCGATGCCGAGGTCCAGTTGGCTGAGCTGGGCCAGCTCCCGAAGGGTGGCGCCGTACAGGCGAATCCCGGCGATCAGGGTGCCTTTGGGGCTGCCATCCGGGCTGGCGATCTGCTCGGCCGCCACCAACCACCAGCCCTCGGGCTCCTGCCACAGGCCACGGCGCGCGGCCGCTCCGTCGCGGTGCACCCACAGATCCTCGACGGCAGGGAAGCGGGGGATTTCCTGTACTTTTCTGGACTGTGCTCGCAGTGCCTCTGTGCCGTCTGCCCGGAGGAGGACCACCAGATCCACCTGCAGGTCGCGGAGCTGCTCGTCGCCGAAATTGTCGGCATAGACGGATTCCGGAAGATCGAGAAAGTCGCCGGTGGCCGACCATTGGGCATAGGTGCGGGCGGTGGCGGAGAGACGCTCCATTTGCAGGTCCAGCGCCGCAGCGACCCGCGCGTGGTCCTGATCCCGCTCGGCCTGATCCTGGGCCAGCAGGGCCTGCCCCAGAATATGATCGGCATACCAGCCCACCAAGCCGGTGGTCACCAGCACGAGCACCAGCAACGGCAGGAGGACACGCAGCTTCATGGGCGGTAGGGACTGTAGTTCAACAGGCGGCGTACACGCTGGGCCAGGGCGCGCATTGCAACGGGCTTCTGGAGGAAGTCCACGTCGACGCCGGTGGGCACGGACACGGCCCGCTCCGAGTAGCCGGAGCAGAAGAGCACCGGCAGGCGGATGCCGCGGGCGCGCAGGGCCAGTTGCAGCTCCACACCATCCATCTCCGGCATGGAGAGGTCGGTCACCAGGAGCTGGTAGCTCTCCCCACGCTGGACGGCCTCCAACACGGCCGGGCCAGACTCAAAGCCACAGACGGTGTAGCCAAAGGCTTCCAAGGCTGCCACGAGGTACTCCCGTACCGCCGGATCGTCGTCCACCACCCACAACTGCTCGTTGCCGCCGGCGTCCGGATTCTCCCGCATCTCAGGACTCACGGCGGGCCGGTCGGCGATGGGCAGGTACAGATCGAACACCGCACCGTGGCCAGGCAGATCAGGAAGGTCAACGACCGCTTTGTGCGACGCCGCGATCCTCGCCACCAGGGCAAGACCCAGGCCGTGGTGGTGGGCCTTGGTGGTGTAAAAGGGCTCGAAGAGCTGCTGACGGCGCCCGGCCGGAAAGCCGGGCCCACTGTCCCATACCCGCAGCCGCAGCCAGCCGGTGCGGTTGTCGCTGTCCCAGCGCTGCAGCGGCGCGATCGGAAGCTCGGATCGGCGCAGATCGATCCCGATCTCCCCCTGGGGGCCGGTGGCCTCCCGGGCGTTTTGGAGGAGCTGGCCCAAGAGCTGGGTGATGCACTTGGGGTCCACGTCTCCAGCGGGGGCGTTGGGCTCCAGGGTCAGCCGCACACGGCGTAGATCGCTCTGCGCCGCCACCTCTGCACAGAGGTTGCCCAAGTCGGTGGCCACCGGCCACGGGGCCTGGTCCTTCGAAAATGCCTCCAGCTGGCCGGTGAGGGTAGCCGCCCGCTCCACGGTCTGCAGGATGATCTCCGCGCGCTCAGCCACTTCGCCGGGGTAGCGGCGGGCCAGCAGCTCGGCGTGGCCGGCCACCGAGGCGGAGAGGTTGTTGAAGTCGTGCGCCACGGTGGCAGCCAGTCGCCCCAGCTCCTCAAAGCGGCTGAGCGTGGTGGGGGCCGGCTTGCGGGATTCGCGAAAAACACCAAGGATTCCGGCCGCTTGGCCCTCGGGGGTGATGGCGCGACTCTTCAAAATCACCTCGACCGGGTAGCCATCCCGGTGGGTGATGCGCCAATCCACACCGTCGGCGGGGGCACCGTGGAAGGCGGCCCGCACGGAGACCACGGCACGGGCGCGATCATCGGGGTCGGGGTACAGGCACTCAAACCAGCCTCGCTCCCGGATCTCCTCGGCGCTCCAGCCGCAGAGCTGCTCCATCCTGCGGTTGACCAGCTTGAGCTCCCCGCCCGCGGCCGCGATCACCACCCCCTCTTCGCAGAGCGAGGCCAGGCTCTGAAGCAGCGCCTCGCTGCGTACAAGCTGTCGGCGCAGGCTCAGGCGCTCCAGGACGCCGGTCACCGTGGTCGCCACGATCTGCAGCCGCTCCCCATCGTCGGGATTCTGGGGCAGCGGCACCTGGAGCAGTCCCTCGCCCAAGGGTAGGTAGATAAGTCCGCCTTCTTCTTCTTGAACTCCAGAGTCCTTCACCCGCCAAATGATCTCCGGGCGGGGTCGGGTCAGGATGCGGTGGGAGGGCCCTTGGCCCACCAGCGCACCCGCCTCGGCGTCGTACAGGAAAAAGGTACAATCTTTGGAACTATTCCCGGAGGGGGCCAGCAGGCGTACGGCTGCGAAGGTCGCTTCGACCAGCCTGTCCACAGTGCCGGCGTCGGTGATGGCAGCGAGGGCGCGGGCTAGTAACAAGCGCGGTTTGCCGCCCCGGGGGTGCCGTAGTCCGGGTGCCCCGTGAATGCCGCGCTGGAATAAACGGAAGAAGAAGCAGCCAGACACCACGATCCGGCGTCGTCGTTGCTTTGGATGTCAAGACTATTGACGTCCAGTTGCATGGAGTACCGTGCCGTTGCAGGCCATACATCGCCATCCGCTTCCGCCACGTTGTACCAGTGGACCTCGTCCATCAGCACACCGAGCAGGTACAGGGAGATCAGATCCTCTTCGCGGTCAAAATAGAAGGTGGTATCTGAATAGAGGGAGCCCAGCGTCGCATCCCCCCAGGTGTAGTCGCAGGTAGAGGGCGTCGCAAACCAGGTGTCCGCATAGCAGAGCACCGCATAGCCCCCGGGCTGCACCAGGGTGCCCTGGTCGGGGGAGAGCAGGAAGCGATCGCCGTCCTGCTCTTCGAAGTACCAGCCCGCCAGATCGACGGCGACAGAGGAGGAGTTATAGACCTCAAACCACTGCGCATTCGAATTTTTGGCGGTGCCGGAACCCCCGGTGTAGGGCTGCCGGGCGATCTCCGTGACCACAATGTCGCCTACCGCAACGAAGTCCTCGTCCACAAGGCCGTCGCAGTCTTCGTCGCGTACATCGCGGGTTTCCGTGCCCAGTGGAGACACCAGGGCATCGGCGTCATCGCAGTCATCGCCGTTGTCGACGGTGCCGGAGGGACCGGTACAACCGACGGTGTAGAGGCTGGGATCGCCGTAGCCGTCCGCATCGGCATCGGTGTACCAGGGGGCGGCGTCGACCGCATCCTCTTCATCGATGGTGCCGTCGCAGTCGTCGTCCAGTCCATCGCAGACTTCGCGGCTGGCGGGGTTGGCGCCGGGCTCTGCGTCGTTGCAGTCGTCGGTGTTGTCGGTATAGCCGATGGGGGCGTCGCAGGCGACGGTGGTGACGGAGGCGTCCCCAAACAGGTCGCCGTCGGCATCGATGTACCAGACCACGGCATCGGCTGCGGTGGCTTCATCCACTGTGCCGTCGCAATTGTTGTCCTGCTCGTCGCACACCTCGGTCTCGCCCGGGGCCACAGCCGCATCGCTGTCGTCGCAGTCGGAGCCATCCGTGGTCCAGCCAGTGATGGTGTTGCAGTCCAGGACCGTTGTGCCCGCGTCCCCATAGCCGTCCCCGTCTACATCCGGGTGCCAGAGCTGCGCGTCGATGGCGTCGGAGTCAGTGATCCCGTTGCAGTCGTCGTCGAAGCCGTTGCACAGCTCGGTGCTGTAGCCGTTCTGGGCGGCATCGCCGTCGTTGCAGTCTGTATTGGAGCTTACAAAACCACTGGGGGCCGTGCAGGCCTCCTGTACGCTGGCGGGATCGCCGTCCTGGTCGCCATCCGCGTCCTGGTACCAAAGGGAGGGGTCCACGGCGTTGTTGTCGATGCTGCCGTCGCAGTTCTGGTCGATCCCATCGCAGACCTCGATCGCGGAGGGGTGGACGCCGGGCGCGCCGTCATCACAGTCGGTGCCATCGGCGATGTAGCCCGGGGCTTCCCCGCAGACGACGACCACATTCGTAGGGTCGCCGTAGCCATCCTGGTCGAAGTCGGCGTACCAGGTCTGGCCGTCGGTGGTGTTGTCGTCGGAGTAGCCGGAGCAGTCGTTGTCCAGGCCGTCGCAGACCTCGGGAGCGCCGGGGTTGGTGTTCGGATCTCGGTCGTCGCAGTCGCCGCTTACGGCCGATTGGCCGGGGGTTACCTCGCAGTACAGCTCGGTGCTGGCGCTACCGGCGCCATAGCCGTCGGCATCGGAGTCCCGGTACAGCGCAATGCCGTCCACCGGAAAATCATCGGTGGCACCGGTGCAGTCGTTGTCCAGACCATCGCAGCGCTCCACCGCGCCCGGATAGATCTCGCGGTTCAGATCGTCGCAGTCCGGGCCGGCGTCGCCGCCCTCGACGGTATCCCCGTCCTGGTCGTAGTCGTCGCCCCCGTCGCAGGCCTGATCGATGCCGTCGTACCAGACCTCTACGGCGCCGGGATAGACGGCGGGGTTCCCGTCGTTGCAGTCTTCGCCCGCCGGAGAGCCATCGCCGTCACCATCGGTGACGCCGCTGTCGCTGTCCACCGGGACGTCGCTATCCGACTCCTTCTGCTGCGCCGTGCAGGCCCCCAGAAACAACCACAGTAGCCCTGCGCGCATCGCCACACCTCCGGACTCACTGTAACCGCCCCGGGGGTGACTCTCCACCCTCCTGTGCCCTTGAGCGCCACCAGGGCAGCAGGTAATTCTGCACGTAGCCAACTGCCGACCACAAACCTCCCACTCCCGTCAGAATCGTCGGCACCGTTGCATCTTCGCCCATCAGCACCAGCAGCAGGGACAGGGCGATGAAGATTGCGGTAAAGCGACCGGCAAAACTCGTTTTTGGTTGAGATCCAATCTGGAGTCGAAATTGACGTGTCAAGAGGGGCACCATCGGGGCCTGCACCAGCTCGCGGCTGAAGTAGCAGAGCATCCACCAGTCCGGGAAGCGGTCCTCCACCGCCAGACGCCAGGCCAGGTTCACATGCAGAATCTTGTCCACCCAGCCATCCAGCACTGCCCCCGCCGCACTTTGGGTGCCCGTCGCCCTGGCCACCGCGCCGTCGGCCACATCCGAGAGCAGGGCCAGCACATAGAGTGGGAGCAACCAGGAAAAAGGGAGTACGGATACAGTGCTACCGATCCCCAGTCGAAGCAGGGTGATGGCGGTGGCCCAGGTGTACAGGTCGCGCCAGCGCATCCCCATGCTGTAACCGGCTTCCGCTTTCCAGGGGCAAAGCGGTGGTGGACGGGTGCAAGTGCAGCCAAAAGGGACTATTTCAGAGGAATGATTCGTCGTGTGCTCAAGGGGCTGGTGCGCCGCCTCCGTCCAGAAGCTCCCTCCTCTCCCGCCCCCGCGCCCCAAAGCGCCGCCCCCGAGGCCCCTGAAGAGGATGACGCCGCCCGTTTTGCCCACATGGAATGTGGGGCGCAAGAGTTGAGAGAGCGCATTGAAGCAGGAGAAAGTGTGGTCCTGCTGGATGTGCGCGAGAGCTACGAGACTGCCGGAGGGATCATTCCCGGCGCCAAGATCATTCCGCTTGGACAATTGCAGCGCCGCTGGGAAGAATTGAAGGACGCCAACGAAGTGGTCTGCTACTGTGCCGCGGGCATGCGCTCGCTACAGGCAGCAGCCTTTCTTCGCGAGAAAGGTCTGATCAACGCCACATCTCTGGAAGGTGGCATCTCCGCATGGATGGAGGTGGGGGGCAAGGTGGTGCAGCAGTGATTGCGCTGGTTGGCCCCGGCCGGGTAGGTCAGGTCTTCTTGAAGGGCATGGCGGGGGAGGAGGTTGTGACGGTTGGGCGCGGGGATTCGATACCCGATGCAGCGGTCTACTTGGTTTGCGTCCCGACCGGCGCCCTCTCCCAGCTCCCCGCGCTGCCGCCCTCCCGCTGCATCTACGTGCAGAATGGCGTGCTTCCGATCCACCAGGAATCCACCTATGGGATCCTCTATTTTGCGGCAAAGGATCGCAGTGGCGCGGCGGTGTCTGGCGCGGACTCCCTCTTCTACGGACCCCTCGCGGCCGGCGCCGTGGGCTGGCTGGAGCGCGCGGGGGTGGCTGCAGGAATCATAGAAGATCCAGCCATTTTCCGGAAGGAGCAGGGCATCAAGGTGGGCTGGTTGGCCGCCTTCGGCCTGCTGGGGGAAGTCTATGGGGAGCGGGTGGAGCAGAGCCTGGAGAGGGAGGAGCTTGGGCTGCTTGCAGAGGAGATTGCTCCCATCCTCCGTGATGCTCTTGACGTGTCAATAGAAGAAGAGGAGCTGGAGCGGCGTTGGCGGGCCTATGCCGCCCGGATTCCCGCCTGGACGGCGCGCGTCAACGACTACCCCTGGCGTAGTGGCTGGCTCCTGGAGCAGGCCACGCAGGCCGGGCGGGAGGCGCCTTTGCAGCGGCGACTCCTGGCCGCAACGGGACGATCGGATCTTCCGCCTTCGCTGCGTGCCTGAGTGGGCCATGCAGGCTATATTCGGCGGCGTGTCACAGTCACCGGAACGCCTGCTCCGCAAGGGCGACTACATCTTCGGCTCCTTCCTCCGGGGAGAGCAGATCGACGGCTTCATCAATGCGGTGAACCCCGGCGATCGCTCTGATCTTCTCGGGCGCTTCCCCTTTTCCCTTCGCAATGTGGACGAAGCGGTGGAATTTGCCCACCGCGGCTGGAAGGTGTGGAAGCGGGTGGGGCTGATGGATCGGGCGGCCGCAGTGATGCGCTTCCGCGATCACCTCTTGCAGCAGCAGGAGGTGGTGGCGCGGTTGGCCACCCGGGAGACGGGAAAACCCCTGTGGGAAGCCCGGCAAGAGGTGAGCGCGGCGCTTCGCTCCATCGATCTGTACCTGGACGATGGGATGGGCCTGATTGCGCCGCGGGTGATCGAAGATATCGGGGCGCGAGCGGACTACCTGCCGCGTGGCGTGGTGGGCATCGTGTGTCCCTACAACCTGCCGGTGCTGTTGGGGGCCACACTCTCGGCGGCTGCGATCCTGGGTGGCAACACGGTGGTGATGAAGCCATCGAAGTTTACGCCGGGTGTCGGCCAGTTTATTGCGGAAATGTGGGACCGGTGCAAGCTCCCGCGCGGCACCATGAACCTGGTGCAGGGCTCCGGCTCGGTGGTGGGGCAGCGGCTCCTGTCGCATCCGGGGCTGGATGCGGTGCTCTTCCACGGCTCCTTTGAAACGGCGCGCGAGATTCGGAAACAACTGGGTGAACGCCCGGACCTGCCGGTGCTCTACCAGTGTGGCGGCAAGGGTCAGGCCATTGTGCTGGACGATGCCGATCTGGACCGGGCCGTCTACGAGGTGATGGTCGGCGCCTATTTGTCGGCGGGACAGCGTCATAACAGTACTGCCCGTGTTTTTGTGTCCGACAAGATTTTTGATAACTTTGTGGCTAATCTTGTGGGGCGTACGCGCCGAATCAAGATTGGGATTGGGACCGATCCGACGGTATTTATGGGGCCGCTGGTCTCCGAGAGCTTCCGGGGTCGTTTCCGCAAGTATTGTGCGGCGCTGGTGGGTCGCGGGCACCAGGCGCTGTTGGACGGCGTTCCGCTGGAAGTGCAGGGGCACCGGGGCAGCTATGTACGTCCGGGGATCTACCAGGTCTTCTGGGAAAATGGGCACCCCTTCCTGAACGACGAGCCGCCCGGTCCGGTGCTGTTGGTCTACCGTGTAAAAGGTTGGGAAGAAGCGGCACATCTGCACAACCAGGCTGCCTTCCGGTTGATCACCTCCATCTTCACCCGGATGGACAACCCGATTTTGCCGGAGCTGCGCGAGTCGCTGCGCACCGGCGCGATGAACCTGAACCGGGGGACCGTCGGCAGCAGTATGCGTTTGCCCTCCACTGGTCTGGGGCGTTCCTCCAACGGTATGCCGGCCGGTCTGGAGCTTATGCGCGTGCTCACCTATCCGCGCGCCTCGATCGTGGAACAGCGCGCCTTTGACGCCCAGAACCTGGTTCCGGGTATCAGTTGGGGCCCACTCAACGAAGAGGAAGAGGCCGAACAGACGCTGGAGCTGGCGGTCGATTGAGCGGGCGGTGATACATCCGTGACATGGCGGCAATACGGTAGTCGGATGCACGATCCTGCCATGCGCCCCGCCAATTACACCCGGAGCCTGACACATGTGGCCTCCGGGCTGGTGATTCTGCTGCTGATCCAGTTGGTGCTCCAGACCGAGCAGCGGATCCTTGCGGCCTCGGCGTTGTTTGCCGCTTTTGCATGGACCCTCGAGATCACGCGCTGGCTGTTTCCGCCTTGGAACGCGATCCTGATGAAGATGCTGGGCCGCATCGCGCACGGGCACGAGTGGAACCATGTCAACTCCTCGACCTGGTACGGAACCGCTCTTTTCGGACTTTCGTTGGTCGCTTCTCCCATGGTCAGTACCGTCGCGGTGATGGTGTTGGGGCTGGGGGATCCCGCGGCGGGTCTGGTGGGACGGCGCTACGGGCGGACCCGCTTCTCCAGCGGTCGCAGCTTGGAGGGGAGCCTGGGTTTTGTGGTTGTGGGCAGCCTGGGCGCCTTTGCCGCCATGCGGATTTTCTACCCGGCGGTGGCGATGGGGGAGGCGGCCATTCTTGCGGTGGCGGCGGCCGTGGCCGGTGCCGTGGCTGAGCTGATGACCCGGCGTTTGGACGACAACCTGGTGATTCCGCTGGCGGCGGCGGGCGGGGCGGGTCTGGTGACGCTGCTCTTCCGCTGAATGAAGCTTCATTCATTCCGGGGCTCCTCTGACATCGGGCCTCCGCCGGGCTATACTCGCCGAATGACGACCGAACGAATGACGCCAGGCTATCGCCTGGGGGTGGTGGATTTAGGCTCCAATACCTCGACCCTGGCCCTGTACCAGGTGGGGTTGGACGGCTTTGTGGACCGCATCCACCAGCGGGGCGAGCCCCTGCGGCTGATCCGGCAATTGGGCGGCGATCGGATGTTTCCCATCACTGCGATGGACCGGGTGGTGCAGTTGGTGCGCGGCTTTGTGCGTACCGCGAAAGAGTGGGGGGTGGAGCAGCTCCTGGTGGTCGCGACGGCGGCGGTGCGCGATGCCCGGAATGGGCACGATCTGCTGGAGCGATTGCGCGGCGAGGGCTGCATGGTGCAGTTGCTCTCGGCGGAGGAGGAGGGGCTGGGGGCGGTGACGGCGGCGGTGAACACCCTGCCGGTCGAGCGGGGCTACCTGTTTGATCTGGGTGGGGGAAGTATTCAAATCGCCCTGTTCGAGGATCGCAAGGTGCTGCGGGCAGCTTCGCTGCCGCTGGGGGCCCTGCGTCTGTCGGATCAGTTTCTGTCCGCTGACCCGCCCACCGGACCGCAGATTACCGCCTTGCGACGGCATGTAGATGTGGCGCTGAGGGAGGTTCCGTGGTTTCAGGCGGGACCAGGCCTGGAGTTGGTGGGGGTAGGGGGGACCGCTCGCGCCATCGGCAAGCTGGACCGGCGCACCCGCCAGTGGCCCATCGCGCATGGCCACGGCTATCCCCTGAGCCTGGATGCGGTGGAGGCCATCTTTGAAGAGACGAGCCGTCTGCCGATGGCGGCACGCAAAATGTTGCCGGGGCTGGCGGATCATCGGGTGGATGTGGTGGTGGCAGGGGCCCAGATCGTGCAGCGCGTGATGCGACGGGCGGGCTTTGAGGGACTTCGGCTGTGCCACTACGGGGTGCGCGAGGGGATGGCGCTGCGCCGTGTGCATGGCGTGGAGCAGCCCCTGGTGCCTGATGTGCGCGAAGCGGGCCTTCATGGCCGTTTTCCCGAGGATCCGGCGCGGCGCACCCTGGAGGAGGCCGCGGGCCGGCAGGTGGGCAGCCTCTTTGACAACCTGGGTGGCCCCGCCTCGCTGCGCTGGCTGCTGGTGGCAGCGGCGCGGTTGGCGGCGTCCGGGGGGCGCTGGCCCGACGAGCCGCACACCTCCGCCCTCCTCTCCACCCCCTTGCCGGGTTTTTATCAGGAGGAGGTGCTGGTTTTGGTGGATCTGCTCTCCCCGGCGGTGGGCCCCCCCCGCGCCATGGACTGGGACGATCGGGACCGCCTGCGTTTGCTGCTGGAGCTGGCCGTGGACCTGGGCGCCGAGGGGCGCTGGAGCCGCAAAGAGGCGGCGATCACGCTGGATACGACGACCTTCAGGCGCCTCTCAGGCGGCTATCTGCGTCGTTTTGAGAAGGTGTTTGGCGTGGAGCTGCGGAAGGCCTGAGGCCGCTCAGAACTCCCCCCGCGCGCCCACCAGCGGCACAAAACCCGGACCATGTACGGACTCGGTCGCGTCGTAGTCGTAGGAGTAGACCACATACATCGTATTGTTCGGCTCGGGAACGTACCAAAGCTCGGCGTAGAGGGTCAGGTTCCAGGTGCGGGCTTCAAAGCGCTTTTCCACGTGCAGGTCGATCTTCTGATAGGGCGGGAGGCGCTTGGAGTTGAGGGCGCCGAACACGGGGGCATAGCTGTCCGTGGTGGCGTTGTAGATGCCGTCGACCGCAGGCGTGTAGGGCAGGCCCAGGGCGTAGCGGTAGCGGAGGCCGACGTTCCAGGTGGGCAAAAAGGTCCAGGAAGCGACCACATTCAGGGCGAACGGTTGGTCGTAGTCGTAGACTGCACCCCCGCGGGTGGCATGGGAAGCCGCCAGGGTGATCGCGGAAAAGAAGCGCTCGCGCAGCCGGTAGCGGGCGGTGAATTCGCCGCCGACGGCCTGGCCCTCCAGGTCCTGGCTGAGCCGGCCGTCGGGGCCGATATCGGTCAGGCCGCGCAGCCACTTGTAGTAGCCATCCAACGAAAATTCCAGGCGGGAAGCCACTTCCTGGTCGGCACCGGCGGCAACCTGCCAGGCGTGGGTAGGCCGTAGATCGGGGGAGCCGTAGGCGGCAGTGAGCAGCTCGGTGCGGGGAAAGGCGGTGTAGCCCCCCGCGGCGGCGCGGAAGCGGGTGGAGGGGAGCGCCTGCCAGCGCAGGCCCAGGCGCGGGTCCACGGCTGCGTGGCGGGTCAGGCTGTCGATGTCCAGCCGCAGTCCTGGCATCAACCGCAGGTTTCCCCACTCAGCCCGAAGCTCCCCATACACCCCGCCCTTCCGACGCAGGAGCAGTTGGTCGGCATCGAGGTTCCGGGCCAGAAAGATGGTCTCTTCCTCCAGGCCGGGAACCGGTCCGCTGCTTTGGGCCTCCACCCGCAGCGACTCCCCGGTGATGTTCCCGCCAAGGGCCAGGGAGATTCCTGGTTTCACCAGCAGGATCCCGTCCTCTCGGAGGGCGATGACCTGCCGGTCCAATCGCTCGCTGCTGCCCGCAAGGTTGCCCAACCTTCGGTGGAATGTGTAGCTTAGACTACCTTCAAGGCTGCCCCTGGCGCTGATTTGACGATGCTGCAATGCAGCAATGTGGAAAAAGTGCTTCCAGGTGAAGCTGGGCTGGGCGTCGCGCTCATAGGGATCAAGGGTTGACGGGTCAATAGCAAGGCGGGTGTAGGAATCGCCGCCACCAAAGAGGGTCAAGCCCCAGCGGCTGTTCTCGTCCGCGTGGTATTCGGCCCTTCCAAAATAGTCCCAGAAGATGGGGAAGCTGGTGTACCAGGGGTTGTTGCGCTCCACCAGGTCCAGATAGCTGCGCCGCCCCGACAGACGAAAAGAGAACTTTTTGTTGACGGGAACGGCAATTTCCGCGCCGCTCATCACCAGGTTGAGGTTCACCGAGCCGCGGATCCGGGCAGGGATGCCCCAGGCCGAGCGGGTGTCCACCACAGCGCCCGTCGTATCTCCCCAGACGCTCCCCTGGGTAGAGGGGAGCAGGGTAAGCTCGTCCAAAAGCCGGGTATGGAAGACCGAGGCATATTGGTTGTAGTGGTACAGGTAGGGCAGCTCGATGCCGTCCAGGTAGAAGCGGTTTTCGCCCGGGGCTGCCCCGCGAACAGCGATGTCTCCCGCCGTTTTGGAGTACTCCGGGGTGACCGTCACCCCCGGTAGCGAGGCCACCAGCCGCACCGGGTCCTCAAAAGTTCCCGGTGTCTGAAGAACACGTTCACGGTCCAGACGCTGCTCGCTGACGACGGGATCATCGCGACGCGACTCCACCACCACCTCCAGCTCGGCGGCGGCCTCCTTCAGGTAGATCTCCCAGCGCCCGGCTTCGGGGATCACCCCTCCACCCGGGCTGTAGCCGTCGGCAAGCACCACCACGGTAGCCCCGGCGGGAAGGTCAATGGAGAACCTTCCTTTTTCGTCGGTGGTCGTGGACACCGTCCCATCGGTGGTGCGCACCAGTGCATCGACGATGGGGTCGCCGGTGCCCTTCTCCCGCACCCGCCCATCTGCGGCCAGCGCTACAGAAATCGCAAGGATCAAGGCCATGGTTCCCCCCAGAGCACCACGGATGCTCCCGCCAGATCGTCCCGTCCGCAGCCGCCGTCCAACAGCCACACCGGGTCGAAGGCCGTTCCCGCAGCCTCCCCGCACAGCGCTGCCGCCGAGGTGGCATCCGCCACCGGTTGCAGACCGCTCAGCTCAAAGCCGGTGCGGCTTTCGGTGGCCGTAAAAGTGGCTTCGTACCAGCCGGGTGTCGAGATCGGGTTGTCGACGGGCAAGAGCCTTCCGCCCGCCGCCACCACCGGGCTCTCGCCCACGGCAACGTCGATAAAGCTCAGCCTGTTTCCGCCTTTTTCATCAAAACTGAGGGCTACGAGGTTGTAGATCCCCGCCTGCACCGGCTTGGCCTCCTCCACCTCCTCCTCATCCAGCAGGTAATTTCCGGCAAACCAGGTACTGTTCTGGGCGTCCAACTCGGCGAATTCCCCGCCTGTACCCATCCAGCGGCTCCGGGCTTCCGTCTGCACACCCACCTGCACCGCGCCGCCCGGCTCCACCGGCAGATCCTCGCCCTCCAACCGTCGCTCTTCGATGGATTTGCCCGCATCCTCCAGCTTCAGGTCCACCCGCGCCCGGCTCCAACCCTCCACCACCGGCGGCACGGGCGCCTCTGTCAGCGGATAGACGGCCTCCTCCGCCAGCTCTCCCAGCTCCGCGCGCAGGTGCAGCTCCAGCGGATAGACCGGGTTGGCAAAAAGAGGGCGGGCCCCTTCCTGTACTTCGTCGCCCAGCGTCCACACCAGCCGCGGTGCCTCCGAGTGATAAAAACCTTCGGAGCTGCTGAGGAGGGCTCCGGGGCGCAACCCCTCCGGCGTCTGCTGGGCGGTGATCGCGGCGATCCGAAAAGACACCATATCGTGGCGATCTTCTGGGAAGGGCTCTTGACACGCCAATAGAAGCAGAAACATCGGCTCTTCTATCTGATTGGCGACCGCAGGCACCCTTCCTTCGTCAAGAGCAGGTCACCGGGCGATGGTTGAAGTCTGGCTCACCTGCACGGGCAAAAGCGGTGGCGGGGCGGGCGATCCCGCTGTAGTTTGCACCCTTCCGGAGTGAGTATGGGACTGGACTACCGCGTGCGCTGCTGCCCCGAGGGGCTGGTGACCGACCGCCGGCGCCGCATCAAGGTGCTCGATTGTACGATTCGGGACGGTGGAATCTGCAACAACTGGCGCTTCGACCGCGCCTGGGTCAAGCGCAGCTTCGAGGCGCTGCAGGCCGCGGGCGTGGACTACATGGAGATCGGCTACCGCACGCGGGAAGGTGCCTTTGACCGGGCGAAAGTGGGCGAGTGGCGCTTCCTGGAGGAGGAGGTGCTGGCCGAGGTGACCGCCGCCAACAACAACACCATGAAGATCGCGGCCATGTTGGACGTGGGTCGGGTGGATCCCAGCGACATCAAGCGGCGTGGCGAGACGGTGGTGAACACCATCCGCATCGCCACCTATGCGCACCAGCTCAAAGAAGCGCGGCGGCTTCTGGATAAAGCCTTGGAAGAAGGCTACGAAACCTTTATGAACGTGATGGCTGTCTCCACCCTGGAGCCCGCCGAGGTGGATGCCTTTTTGGACGAGCTGCGTGACTCCGGCGTCCACAACGTCGCGATTGTCGATAGCTTCGGAGCGCTCTTTCCCTACCATGTAGGCCACCTTGTGCGGGTCTACCAGAACCGGCTGGGCGAGAAGATCAAGGTGGGCATCCACACCCACAATAACCAGCAGCAGGCCTTTGCCAACACCATCACTGCGATTGACGAGGGGGTGGACTTCGTAGATGCGACCATCCACGGCATCGGCCGGGGTGCGGGCAATTGTCCGCTGGAATTGCTGCTCTTCTACCTGGATAATCCCCGCTACGACGTGCGCCCGCTCTTGGAGCTGGTGGACGAGTACGCCACCCTGCGCGACGAATTGCGCTGGGGCTACCACCTGCCCTATGCCATCACCGGCTTCTACAACGTGCACCCGCGCTCCGGCATTCAGCGGATGATGAGCGACGACCGCTACAATTGCCGGGAGATGTACGAAAGCCTGGCCGGGCGCTTCGGCGAGCGGGGCGGCGGGGACTGATTATAGGGGGCAGATGTTGCATGGCGCCTTCCCCCACCTGATCAACTGGTTTCCTGCTCCGATCGAGGCGGTACCGGTGGTGTCGCGGGGGGAGGGGAGAGGCCTGCGACCGGGCGACGAGTTTTCGGCGTTGACCTGGAATATCCAGTACGCCGCCTCCCATCGCTACACCTTCTTCTATGACGACGGCCCCACCGTGTCGGTGCCCGCCGGGGTGGTCCACGAGACCCTGGCGGCCATCGCCGGAGTGCTCAACGAGGTGGACGCGGATGTGGTGCTGCTGCAGGAGGTGGATCGGGGCGCCCGGCGCACCGCGGGCATCGACGAGCTGGCAGAGCTGTGGGACAAGCTGGACTATCCTGCGTGGGTGGGCTGTCCCTACCACCGCTCCACCTTCGTCCCCAAACCCTTGCGCGAGCCGATGGGCCGGGTGGAGCTGTGGATGGCCACCTTCTCCCGGTTTTCGATGCAGCGTGCGGAGCGCAGGGCCTTGGTGCCGCTGAAAGAGCCCTGGTATGTCCGGCGCTTCAACCTGAAGCGGGCTATCCTTTCGGCACAGGTGGGGCCGCTGCGGCTGGCCAATGTCCACCTTTCGGCCTTTGCCAACGGCGACGGGACGGTGCCCAAGCAGATCGCGGCGTTAAAAGGGTGGATGGGCGAAGGGCCGGACTGGCTGGTGGGCGGCGACTTCAACGCGCTGCCGCCCGGCGATGATCCGGCTCGGCTGGGCCGCTGGGCAAAGGAATATGCGGATGCGACGCCGCCGCTGGCCGAGCTGCTGCCTACCGTCGGCTCAGCGATTCCGTTGGAGCGGCTACTTTTTCCGGAGAGCCGCAGCTACCTGCCGCCGGAGGCGCAGGAGCCGGACCGGGTGCTGGACTACCTGTTCCACAGCCCCTCGATAGAAGTGCTGGAGAGCCGGGTCTTAAAAATCCCAGCCTGGATCTCCGATCATCTGCCGGTGTGGGGGCGGTTTCGCTACATCGGCTCTTGACGGGTCAAGAATCTGTATGTCGTAGCCCTGCGTGTCGGTATCCCGTCGGTGTAGCCCTTGATGGGTCAAGGGCCCCCGAAAATTCTACCAGCTCATCTTGCCCAACGCCGCGGTCACTTCGTCCTGATGCGCCACCATACGCTCGGCCAGTCCGGCAACCTCCACCAGGATCAGGCGGTTGCCATCCACCGCGAGACCCAGGGTGTAGCTGTAGTCGGCCTCGCCGGAGGGGGCACCCAGGCTCAGAAGGCGCAGGGGGCCGCCTTCGGCCTGCACAGTCTGCTCGGAGAGCAGGTGGTAGCCGGCAGCCACCATCCGTACCCGCAGTGCCTCCTCCCAGAACGCAAGGGCTGCCTTGGGTTTATTGCGGAAGCTGCGCACCCGCAACTTCACATTGTCCGCGGTCAGCCAGGCGCTCTGCTTGGCCTTGGGGTAGCGGGCAAAAGATTCGGGGAGGGAAAGCTGGACTCCCGCCGTCCCTTTGCCGCCGGTGCCGTACTGGAAGTCATAGAGTAACGAGGACAGGTTCACCTCGTTGATCCAGGCAAAGGAGGAGTTGCCCGAAGGGGAGGGGGCCGAGCGGTCCACAAAGCGGTAGCTCAGGCTGAGCTGGGCATAGGCGGCGCGGTTCTCCAGAAGCTGGATCTGCCCTTTGATCGACTCGATCTCGTAGATGCTCTGGTCCACCTGCTCGCCTACCACCACCAGGGCATCCGCGCCCGCGATCCGGAGCACCTCCAGGTAGCGGGCCAGGGCCTGCTCGCGCGAGCCCAAGCGGGTGCGTAGCCCCAGGAGTTGTTCGCTCAGATCCTGGCTGTTGTAGGAGCGGTCGGTGACACGGCCCAGGCTGTCGGCAGTGGCCAGCAGCGCGGGAAGGGCGGCCACCGGCACCCGCAGGGTCAGGCTGTCGTCGGTCATGGTGGAGAACCAGCCGCCCGCCTTTTCCGCAGCGGCCACCATGGTTTTGGAGGCGGCCACCCGGTCGGTCACCTGGACGGTGCGGCCGGCCTGCACCCACACCTCGTCGCGGACCGGTGCAGCGGTGGCCGTCGTTGTGGGGGCGGTGTCAGAGGTGGGGGCCGGTGGGGGAACCGCCAGGGCGAGCCCGAGAAGCAGCGAGATCATTGTCCCTCCGTCGTGACCACAGCGTCACCGGACAACACGGCGTCGATGGCCTTTCCGTAGCGTTCTTCCTGCTGTTCGGTGGGGAAGTAGACCTCCACCAGGTCCAGGTTTTTGCCGTCCGAACGGACACCGATCAGGTAGCGATAGGCGGGTGCGTTGGGGCCGACGAGGCGAAGAAGCTGCCACTCTCCCACCGTACGCAGCTCGGCCTTGGCGAAGTCGCGCTCCATCCGGCTTTGGATGGCTTCCAACCACCATTTTGCGTCGCCGCGCGGCTCATTGGGCAGGCGGGTGGTCCAAATCCGCGCACCGTCAGCGCTCTCCGCGACAAAGGGGCGCCTGGTCAGGAGCACCATGCCCTCGGGCACATCCAGGCGTACCGGAGCACCGATAGAAGTCACCCCGGGCGAGAAGGGATTCAGAGAGGAGATCCAGGCAAAAGCAAGACTTTCGTCCGCCGCGGGGCCGCCGGAAAGGGGTACCCGCTCCTGCAGCTCCACGGTGATGCGCGAGAAGTCGGCAAGGCGGCGAAGTGTGCGAAGCTGGGCTTCCAACTGGTCGATCTGCTCGGTGACCTCGGTAAGCTGCTGGACCAGGATGATCTTCTCCTCCTCGCTCTTGGCCTGGGCGAGGAGCTGGATCAGACGCGCCTGCCGGGCTTTGGAGGAGGAAAGCCGGAGGTCGATGGCGAGGAAGGACTCGGTGACGTCCTCGGCGCTCATGCTGCGTTGCAGCACGGTGCCCGAGAGGAGGATCTGCTCGAACACCTGCGGAAAAACCGCCACGGGGACCCGCAGGGTCAGCGTGTTGCCGGACAGGTTCTCGACATAGCCCCCGGCCGCCTTCACCATGGCGCTGAGGGTGTCCACCGTGTCGGCGGGGCGGGCCACCTGGATGCGCGCATAGCCGCTGTAGTGCACCATGCGCTGGGCCTGCGGTTGACCCTCGGCCGGTTCGGGCGCGCGGGTCTCCTCTGCCATGGCGGGAGCGGCCTCCATGGCCATCTTGCTCCGACCGCTCATGGCCGGGGCGGGGGGCGGGGGAGGTGGGGCAGGTGCGTAGTCGAGGTCGTAGCTGCTGTAGGCCCCAGCATCCATAGCGGGAGCGTAGGCCCGTTTTGCACAGCCCACCATCAGAATCAGCAGCAACGGCCAGAGTATGTTTCGCATCCGCTCTCCCGCAGCCCCCGGGGGGCCCATCGAGGTCCACCAAAAAAAGAAAAAGCCCGACACCACGATAGCGTCGGGCTTTCAACCTGAAAATCAGGCGGCGCTGTCGGCCTGGGGTCCGAGACCCTTCACAGCGGTCGCCAGACGGCTGATCTGCCGGTCGGCGGCGTTGTGGTGGATCACGCCCTTCTGCGCCAGCTTGTGCAGCAGCGCCTGGGTCACGCGGAGCGCCTCGCCGGCGGCATCTGCGCCACCCGCTTCGATGGCTTCACGCACCTGCTTGACGCGGGTACGCAGCTCGCTGCGGTCGGAACGGTTGTTGATTCGTGCTTTCTTCGCCTGCCGTGCCCGCTTGAGGGCATCCTTGTGATTCGCCACGCTTGCTCCAAGTCCAGATTCGCCGCGCGTTGTATCCTATCCGTGGCGCCTGTCAAGGCGGTCCGACCTTTTCGAGTGGTAAAGCCTCCAGGGGAAGGATGCGAATCCGATCCACCCGAAAATGGCGCTCCTCCTGCCGCAGCCCGCACCAGGCGATCACCTCCTTGGAGCCGACGCGCCGCAGGCGGATCCGGCGGCGGCTGCGCTCCTCCACCCCCTGGTATTCCACCCAGACCGGGCGATCTTCGGAAAGAGCTTCGCGAAGCTGGAGTAAAGTCTGTTGCCGCTCCTGGGAGTAGCCCCGCTGACCCAGCTCCAAAGCTTCCGCAACACTCAGCGTTCTGCCAGGATCAAGCTGTTCCAACAGCGTCCAGCTCAGGTACCAGGTGGCCAGCGCGTCGGACTCTGCGCGGTGGTTGGGCCGCACCGGCAGCCCGTAGTTGCTGGAGAGACTGGATAGAGAGCGGCCGGGAAGCTCGGGAATGGACCGGGCAAGCCCCAGCGTGTCCAGGGTGAGCGGCGCGGAAAATCGTCGCCCTACACGGCGATATTCGGCCACAAGAAAAGACAGGTCCACACTGGCATGATGCGCCACCAGGATGCCTTCAGACAGCCAAGCCTCCAGCAGCGGCAGAATGTCCGAGAAGGTGGGCTGTCCCTCCAGGTCGGCTTCGGTGATGCCGTGTATGCCCGTGGTACGGATGTTTTTTCCTGGATTCAACAGGGTAGACCAGGATCGGGGCTGCTCCCCAAGACGTCCCCGGGCCACCGCCACCTCGATCACCCGGTCCCCCCGGGTAGCCCGCAGACCCGTGGTCTCCAGGTCCACCGAGATCAGCTCCTGGTCCCAGATGGTCGACGTGTTCACGGGGCTTCCGTCGGCTCCACCATCCAGGCGGGAATCCCCGGGGCGGTCCAGTCCCCGCCATCCACGTCCACCCAGATCGGGTTGGTGAGCGCGTAGGGATAGACGTCGCCGGTACGGGGGATAGGGGCCGCAGGGGTCAGCAGGGAGCCCACGCCGGGCACTTCTCCCAGAGCCTCGGTGACGACATCCTGCAGCTCCACCGGCGGCATCTCTACGGGGGTGTAGACCGGCGCCAGGCTCCCGCGCCCCGACGCGATGGCCACCAACCAGGAGTCCTGTGTCACCGCGAGCTCCAGGTCGTAGTCCAACCGGACGACGCCGGAATGGTCCAGATCGGTAAGCTCGGCTACCAATGTGCCGTTCTGGTAGACCTCCACCCGATCCACGGCGATCCAGGTGGGCGCCTCCACATGCAGGTGTACCTGTACGGTGCCGTCGGTATCGGCGACAGTGCTTCCGATGCCATTATCCGCGTTGTTCACCCACATATCCACGAAGGGACCGTAGGAGGCGATCACCTTATGTGCCTTGACCGCCTCGGCGATCTGCACCGCATCCCGCGCCAGGGGGTCGTCGATGGCCCCCGCGACCGAGGTGTGGGGGCAGCCCGCCGCGGCCGCGCGCG
>JBEIQS010000471.1:0-1855 GCA_040376425.1 Alphaproteobacteria bacterium
ACCACGCAAGGCGCGCGCGGCCCGAGCGCCGCGAGCGCCTTTGGGTGGGCACCACGGCGGGGCTCCCCAAAGCCCTTGGTGGTGGCGTGAGCCCCGGCTTTTTCGACCTGCGCCACCACATCGGGCACAGCACGGATGGAGGGGACCCCTGCCGATGCCCATCAGCGCCGAGCCGGCCCTCCCCCCGGGGGCAGAGGGCCGGCCGCGCGATAGAGGCTTCCAACAGGAGATCAGGCCATGATCGAGCTGGTGATCGACCAACGTCGACGGAGTATCGGTGCGTTGGAAGTGGGTCGGGTGCTGCCCTTTGCGCGGCGCCGGATGGTAGGTCCTTTCGTCTTTTTCGACCATATGGGGCCGGTGGATCTTCCGCGGGGTATCCCGCGCAGTGTGGATGTGCTGCCGCACCCGCACATCGGCCTGTCCACGGTGACCTGGCTCTTTGCAGGCGAGCTTACCCACCGCGATAGTGTAGGGAGTGAGCAGGGGATCGTGCCGGGAGAGCTGAACTGGATGGTGGCCGGGCGCGGGATCACCCACAGCGAGCGACTGGAGCGGCTGCGGGCCGAGGGCGGCACCCTGCACGGCATTCAGGCCTGGGTGGCCCTGCCGGAAGTGGACGAGGAGGCGGAGCCCCACTTTCGGCACCACCCTGCCGGGGAGCTTCCACTGCTCAGCGACCCGGGGCTGCAGATCCGCGTCCTTGCAGGCCAGGCTTTTGGGGCACGATCCGCGGCGCGTATCCACTCCCCGCTGTTCTACCTGCACTGCGAGCTGGCACCAGGGGCAACCGTGGCGGTGCCCTCCGACTTCTCGGAGCGTGCGGCCTATGTGGCCAACGGCACGGTGGAGGTGGAAGGAAACACCTTCCAAACTGGGCAAATGTTGGTATTTTCCAAGGGGAGTACACCCACCCTTCGCGCCCGGACCGCAGCCACAGTGATGATGCTGGGCGGGGAGCCGCTGGGTCCCAGGTTTATCGACTGGAATTTCGTCTCCTCCTCACGGGAGCGTGTGGAGCAGGCCGTCGCCGACTGGCGGGCGGGCAGGATGAAGTTGCCAGATTTCGACCAGGATGAGTTTGTGCCCTATCCAGGGCAGGCTGCGCCCCGACCCTCCTAGGCGCACCACAGCCTGGAGCCGCCCGCCGATGGCGTAGCCCGGGGGAAGGGTTACATCCCACCGATGGCCCCGCCACCCGTGTACACCGGCTCGTCCGACTTCCTCAAGCTGCGGGAAGAGGGCTACCTCTATGTGGACAAAAGCCGCTTCATCTCCGAGGTTTTGGCCCGCAATGCGGAGGTACAGCTCTACCCCCGCCCCCGGCGCTTCGGGAAGACCCTGTCCATGTCCATGCTCCAGGCCTTTCTGGAGATCGGGCCGGATCGGAGCGCGCTCTTCTCGGATCTGAAGGTGTGGCAGGATCCCTTGTCGCGTCAACACTTTCAAAAGCACGCGGTGGTCTCGTTGAGTTTTCGGGGGGTCAAAGGCGCCGACTGGGCCGAAACCCGGGAGGGACTGCGGTGGGTGGTGTGGCGGGAGCTGGAGCGCCTGGAGCCGCTGTGGTCGGGACCGGGAGTGTCGGCGGGGTTGGTGCAGAAGTTGAGGGAGGTGAAGGAGGGGCGTGCCGGCGAGCGGGGGGTGCTGGTCGAGCTGACGTCGGCCCTGCGCGCTGCCACCGGGCAGCGGGTGGTGATCTTGATCGACGAGTACGATGGGCCCATCCTCCATGCCTGGACGGTCGGCACCTTTGATGCGGTGGCCGACTGGTTCCGCAGCTTTCTGACCGAGGGTCTGAAGGACAACCCGCATTTGTACCGGGGGGTGCTGACCGGGGTGCTGCGGGTGGCGAAGG
>JBEIQS010000349.1:0-4415 GCA_040376425.1 Alphaproteobacteria bacterium
CCAATGCATGGCCTCGGAGTTCCTGGTTTTTATCGGCGAATGGTGCAGACCCTTTCATCGTTCCCCAGCGCCAGTCTGATCTATCCGGTGGTGTCTGGCACTGCCGAGCCTACCTTCAGCGCGGTAGAGATGTTGCTTATTTACCGGTTCGTCTCCGTCGGGTTCAGCCCCGTCGGGCTCAGGTCGCGATATGCGTATCTGCTGCTGCCGGATATCACCGCGCCGGACGACGCAGGTTGGAGCATTACCGTCGATTGGAGCATGGCCAGTCCGCTGGCAGACGCTGTCTGTACCCGCCGCTCCACCTTGCCCGGGGAGGTGACCCGGCGGGGCATAGGCAGCCTTCCGACTGCCACCGCCCACTTTGATGAGGACGTGGATCTACCATCTCTGCCGCAACTGCTTATGATCTATGTTGATAACGTTAATAATGAGCCGATCCTGCTTCTATCCAATTATGCGCTGGTCTTCGATATCAAATACCTTCCCCTGGCGCCGCCTCCACGGGATCCACAGACTCCACCACCGCCACCCAAATCACCATCTCCTGGATTCTTTTTCCCGGATCTATCCCAAAACACGGTCTATCTCGATGGGGTCAAGGTTTCATGATGATACTACTCTATCTGATCGGATGTGCTCCGAATCGTGATTCGGGTAACGCGGATTCCGCAGGCCTGGAGGATCGTGTGACAACACTGCACTCTGCCGCAGACGTGTCCGCAGTCCTCGCGGGGGGGGCCACCGCCTCGGGCGGCGCTATAGGCGGGGATCTGCTCGGATCGGGAATTCCGACGGTCCTGGTTTGGGGATGCTCTGACTACATCGAGTCAGAGAAATGGGAAGAAGAGGTATTCGTATCCGTGTACCCGGGCGACATCGTTGGCATGAACACCTTGAGCCTGGACCGCGGCACCCATCTCATTGTTCCAGGGGGGTGCAGTTCTTCGATCGCAATGGACCGGCCTGTCGGATCCTCGGATCTGACCGGCGATGGGATCGATGATCTGCTGGTGACCACCGTGCAGGCCGGAGGCGGCATTCAGCTCTTTGCCGGGCCGCTGCCATCCGACGGTGCATGGCCTGCTGCCGTCGCGACCATCACATTCGCCTCCCTGAGCCCGCCGAAGATTGACGCCGCCGACCTCGATGGCGATGGCGCTGCCGAGGTGATGCTGTTCAGCGGCTCGAGCACCCAGAACGAGCGACTGGTCGTTCTGGACACCCCCCTTTCAGGGGCGATCGACGCCGACGAGGCGGTGTGGCGTCTGCCACTTCAAAGACATTGTGGCTGGACCTATGCTTTGACCCATGGAGATGTCGACGGGGACGGCCATGAGGATCTCGCACTGGCCTGCGATGCGCAGGGCTGGATACTCAAGGGGCCGTTCACAAACGCCGCTATGAGCCTTGAAGATGCCGCATCGACCTACACATTTGATTCCGATCTCAGCCATTGGTGGAACTACTTTGGGAGTGTCGCAGTTCTGGACGGCGCGGATGACGCGGGCGAAGTTGCGTTTGGTGTACCGGGCGCCGGGTCTCCCTACGCGGACGGATCCGCAGGCGTAGTCTTGATCTACGACAGTCTGCCGGGTACCCATGAGGTGGAGGATACCACGGGAAAAATCTGGGGGGATTCCACATGCAGCGGCTTGGGCCAGACCCTTGCCGCCGGGAGGATGAATGAGGATGGGTATGACGACCTCTGGGTGGGTGCTCCCGGCCGCATGCCCGGTGATGGCACTTGCTACGCGCCCGATGAGGCGCTCTGGGGGCTGTGGGGGCCGCTGCACGGCGAGATCCTTGCCTCCCATCTCGATGAAGGCTTCCTGAACGTGGAGGTGCCCGAGTACCAGGTAGTCCTGCCTTACGGTCTGGCCGTTGGCGATCTGGACGGCACGTCACGCGACGATCTCGCGGTTTGGGACGGAAGTAGCGTGCTGCTGGTTCGTTGGTGAGCCATCGAGGACCGAAGGCTCGGTGGAGCAGCTCAATGTGGAAGAAGCCCCCTCTGCAAAACGGTGCAGCTTCTGTGGCCATGTCTTGATCTCTGGCGATCAAGGCCCAGAACCCAGCCCGGAAGGCGCCTGCGGCGCTCGGGCCGCACGCGCCTTGCACGATGCTGAAGAAGCTCCCCTTATTCCCACATTCCTGCTTTTTGCTTGTACACGTCCCAAGAAAACCCAACTCTTTAGACGTCTAAAGAGTTGCCTTTTCTCAAGATAGATGCGTAGAAGCTATGTTCTCCGCTCCTCCACCGCGCCGAGCCGGATGGCCTGGTAGCCGAAGCGATCCCGTACCGCCACAGGCTTTCCGACGAGCCGGGGATCCAATAGCCGCTCGACCGACACGAAGAAGGTGTCGAGATCGAGGCAGCCGAGGCGGGTGGTGGGGGTCACCTGTGCAGGGATAGCACGGGGGGTCTTGCTGGTCAAGGGTTCAGGGCGCGCAACAGCATCCGCTCCTCAACTCCATGTCGGAGGGCCCCCGCTGAAAAAAAGTTGGCACAGCTCTTGCGGCGGCGGCGGCGGCGGCGGCGTAGCAAGCTGGAAGGAGGTATGTATGAAGAAGATCGTCGTTGTCTTTCCCCGGGCCCGGTACTGTAGCGACGCAAGTGGTGGCGTTCAGGTCACGGTCACCGACGAGAAAGTGCTGTCGCTCCTGGGCAGTGCGGATGATCTGCGCTGCGAGTTGACCACCTACGCCGTCTCCAGCAGCACCGTGCGTATCCAGGTTTCGCTGAACGAGGGGACAAAGGGGGAGATGCGGCCGGGAATCAACATTTTTGCCGGGGTGAGCCTTGTGGACTTTCCCTCCGGTTCGCCGCCCTCGGCGCCCCAGCTCGGTGCAGTGATAACGCAGGTGAACGGACCTTTTGGGGGTCTGGTGGACGCCAGCCTGCGGGTGTGGGACTCGGCGGGCTCGCCGACGGCGGTGTGGGTGGAGGCCGAGGTGCGGGCCACCCTGCTGTTCAATTAGGGTGCACCCATGAACCACCAGAACCCGAGCGTGGAGAGCCTGGAGGCAGAATTGTTTGCCTTCAAGGGGCAGCAGCGCGCGGAGTTTGCGCGGCTGGTAGAGGCTGCGGGGGATCGGGTGGTGCGGTTTGGGGGGGAAGGTGGCTGTGGGGAGGCCGGTTGCGGCTGTAGCCCGGCGAGCGGCTGCGGGCGGGGTGAGGGGGCCGCACGAAAAAAGTGTTCCGGTGGTGCGGGGGCCGGGGGCGCGCGCCCCCCAGCGGCGCGTCGGCCCGCATCTCGGGGCGGGCCTTCACGCCGTATCCGCCCCACCGGCAAAGGACCAGGTCAGGTGGATGCCGCTGAGGCGGTTCCGGTGTCGCTGGCGGCGGACGCCTGCTATTTAGCCTGTACTGCACTTGTTCCTCCTCCCTTTAAACCGTTATGTGAGGATTTCTGCGAAGAAATTACATCCTCGGAGACAACAGACAATTGCTACACGGACTGCCTGCGGGTCATGCCCTTTGGTATTGGCTTTCTGGTCTGTGCAGATCTCTGCGATGGGTCGGAGGCTATCGAGAACGAGGTGATCCCCTTCGGAGAGGCGGAGCCGGAGGAGCCGGAGGAGCCGGATGTTCCGAAGCTGAACCTGGAGGACTGCCTCCGGCTCACGGTGACCGTCCTGCCTGCGGATACCCTCGCTGCGGAATTTAGCGGCGGCTGGGATCTGGGCGGCGACCATTGTACGACCGATTCACTGCTTGTGGATGGTGTGGCACCGCCGCTCTTTGGCGTCTACAGCCCGGGCTACGACGCGGCCAACGCTTTCTTTGAGTATGTCTGGCTGTCGGCACCGGCCGAGTTGCTTGCGCTGTGGCCGGAGTCGGCATGGGCCTTTGATGATCCCATCTGCTCCTGGCTCTACCTGATGGTGGGTGTCGACATAGGGTACCCAGAGGCGTGTTACAAAGACCCAAACATCCCGACCGCCGTCGACATGGCCTGGGAGCCTACCTTTCTGGTGTCGGGCCAGCAGCCCTACGCGGCCTGGCAACTGATCGCGGCGGACTCCGGCCCCAACGGCGATGCCGAAAAGGTGGGGATACGACTTCGGTACTGGGTCGGGTTGATGCATCACTTTTCGATGTTCCTCCCACTGGAGAACAGGGATCGCTACAGCATCGAGGACCTGCCACCTGCACTCTTCGACGGCGACCGGGTTCCCTTTCGGGGCACCCTGGTCAAATGGTGGATGTACTACCTCCACTCCATTCGGGTGGCGATCCGGTGGACCGATGCCGAGCTGGGCGAGACGGACAGTGATATCAAATACCACTGCGATCCGGCGCGCAACGTGGAAGCCCGGCCCGGTCAGACCTATGATGGGGTCACCTACGAGGCGGACGCAAGCGGCGCCCCGGTCCTGTGCTTTTCAAGCCATGCGGCTTTTGAGGCTGG
>JBEIQS010000319.1:0-5137 GCA_040376425.1 Alphaproteobacteria bacterium
AATGTTCGCGCCCTTCACCCCCCTGAGTGGCCCGCGCTTCAGGCTGTGTTGGCCCAGTCCTTTCATGTTCCGGCGGAGGCCTGGGACCTGCACCGGTCACGCCTGGGAGACGAAAACGTGTATGTGGTTGAAGAGGACGGCCAGGTCCTGGGCGGTTGTGTCCTTTTTGATCTGGGACAGTATTGGAGGGGGCGCTCGGTGCCCCTGGGTGGCATCGGCGGGGTGGGTGTCGCGCCGCATGTGCGCGGGAGGGGCGTGGCCCGGGCCCTGATGGTGGGCCTCCTCGCCGCGTTGCAGGAGCGAAAGATCCCGGTAGCAGGTCTGTTTCCGGCAACACAGCGGGTCTACCGTTCGGTGGGCTACGAGCAGTCCGGGGAGCGCTGGTGCTACCAGGCCCCGCTTGCCGCGCTGTCCTCGGTCCGTCAGGAAGTGGACTTGGTTCCGGTAGATCCGATGGACCTGGCGATTCGGGCGCGCTATCGGCCTGCGCATGGGAACCTGGACCGCAACAACGCGGTCTGGACCCGCTTGGGCAAGCAGTGGCAGGGCCAGCGCTATGCCTGGTTGATCGGCGAGGATGGCTATGTGATCCTCCACCATCGCTCGGGCGAAGGCCAAAGCTGGGACCTGGAGGTGGTCGATCTCTGCGTGCCCTCGGCCCCTTCGGCCCGCAGTCTCCTGGCCTTCTTCGCGGGCCATCGCTCGATGGCCACACAGCTCCGCTGGTGGGGCGCCGCCACCGACCCGCTCCTTGCCCACTTTCCGGAGCCGGTCTGGTCCGTGCTGGTGGCCCAGCGCTGGATGCTGCGGATTGTGGACGTGGTGAGCGCATTTTCGGGCAGAGGATGGCCGCCCGGTGCGCGGGGGGAGCTGCACCTGAACATCACCGATGGGCTGCTTCCCGGTAACGAGGGAAATTTTGTGTTGCATGTCGGGAGCGGTAGTGCAATTGTGGAGCGGGGAGGGGAGGGGCGCCTGCGGTTGGACATCTCCGCCCTCGGGCCGCTCTACAGTGGCTACTTCTCCGCTTCTATCTTACAAGAGCTGGGGAAGGTCCGGGGGGACCCGTCTTCCCTGGAGCTGGCCGATCAACTTTTTGCGGCGCCGGTGCCGTGGATGCGGGAGATCTACTGATGGATTCCTTGCTGCTTCGGTCTCTTCTGTGCCCACCAGAGCCTTTTTCTGGGGGGATCAAGGGTTTTTTTCGGGCCTGGCGCCGCGGTGCGGTGCGAGAGGAGCGCCCGGTGGATGCGGCCATCCGCGGGGGGCTCCTTGCGGATCGCCTCGGATTTGCCTTTGCGGCCGGCTATCGCTCGGCGATTGCGGCGCTGCTTCCGGACGGGCACACTGTGGCCAGCATGTGCATCACCGAGGCCGATGGGGGACATCCCCGCAACATCCGCACCAGCCTGGATATCCGGGACGATCGTTTTGTATTGAACGGGGAAAAGATGTGGTCCACCCTGGCGGAGAGCGGGGAGTCCCTGGCGGTCCTGGCCTCTTTGGGCTGGGTCGGGGACCAGAACAAGCTGGTCTTGGCGCGGGTGCCGGTGGGGGCGCCGGGGGTGCTGCTGGAGCCCCTGCCCGAGCTGCCCTTCGCCCCCGAGATCGGTCACTACCGGGTGAAGCTGGTGAACGTTCAAGTGCCGATGGGCGGCTATTTCCTGGGCGATGCCTATACACTCTACGTCAAGCCTTTCCGGACGGTGGAGGACATTTTTGTATCGACAGCTACACTATCGATGTTGCTGGGCCGGGGAAGCGTCTGGCCGGAGGCTTTCCGTCTTCGCCTTTTGAGTCTTCTTTTGGTATTTCGCCAGCTTTCGGAGATGGCTCCCGACGATCCAGCGCTGCATGTCGCGCTGGCCGGCGCGCAGGTGCAGCTACAGGAGTGCCTGGCGGCGGCGGACTGGTCGATGCTTCCGGAGGCGCAGGCTACACGCTGGCATCGGGATGTGCCCCTGCTGACGGTGGCGGGCAAGGCCCGCGCACTGCGTCTGGAGCGGGCGCGCGAGCAGCTCTGGCCGGCGCCTCGGCCTGGAGTGGGTTAGGCATTTGTGGGAGTGTGTCCTATGGCCGACGGCAGCGTGGTTGTTCTTCCCTCTGGGCGGACGGTAACGGTGGAGGCGGCGAAGGAGACCATCCGCGTGACCTCTCCGTCCGGCACCGTGGAGCTGCTCCTCCGCCTGACGCCCGAAGGGCCGGTGTTGGTGGCGACGGGATCGTTGCAGTTGTCGGTGCCGGAGCAGCTCAGCCTGGAAACGGGCTCCCTGAAGGTGCACAGCCGCGGCGACATGGACTTCAAAGCCGACGGTGAAGTCCGCATTGAAGGCACCATGATCCACCTGAACTGAGGGTTCCATGCCTGCAGCCGCTCGTGTCGGGGATATGGCCAAACAGGACGCTCCCCACTGCCACACGCCCCACGGACCGGCCGGTCCGATCCCCCATCCCACCCTGCCGCTGACCATCACCGGGCCGGGCGCGGCGACGGTGATGATCGGCAAGATGCCCGCCGCGATCCTGGGTGATCAGACCACTCCCTGTACGCTCCCCGGCTGTGCACCCGGGGGACCGGGCGTGATCATGAAGGGCTCCGCGACGGTGATGATCACCAAAAAACCGGCGGCGCGGGTGAATGATATCACCCAGCACGCGTCCTGCGTGGCGCCCATTCCCTCGCCGGTCGGAAAAATCCTGCCCCCGGGGTGCCCCACCGTCAACATCGGTGGCTGATGCGCCTTGGGCATTTTGATGCGCTGAAGCCGATCTGTCCGGCGTGCCGGATCAACGGCGCGCAGCAGCCGCTGCGGATCGAAGAGCTGCTGGTGGAGCGGGACGGGCATGTACTCCAGGCACGGATTTTGTGTCCGGCCTGTTTCCGGGAGTTCCCGGTGATCGACGGGGTGCCCATCCTCCTGCCCGATGTACGCGGCTACATCCAGCAGAATGCGCTGGCACTCTTGACGCGTCAAGATTTGGGAGCGCCCCTGCGTTCGCTGATCGGGGATTGCCTGGGGCCCACCGGTCCCTACGAGCAGTCCCGCCTCTACCTGTCCTCCTATGCGGACGAGCACTGGGGAGATTTGGAGCCTGAATCTACTCTTTCTGTGGGATCGGTCCAGAGGGTGATGGGGTTGGGCTTGGAGCTGGCGGGAGCGATGCCGGGGCCCCGGCTGGACCTGGGCTGCTCTTTGGGGCGCACCACCTTTTTGTCCGCCTCCCAGACCGACGATCTCTGCCTCGGGGTGGATCTGAACTTTACGATGTTGGCGACGGCGGGGCGAATCCTGCGCAAGGGTGAGGTTTCCTATGATCGGCGTCGTTTGGGGATTGTCTACGATCCAGTGCGCTTTGGGGTGACGCTGCCCCAGGCGGAGCGCGTGGACTTCTGGCTGGCGGATGCGGCCACTCCCCCCTTCGCCGACGGCACCTTTTCCATCGTAAGCAGCTTGAACCTGTTGGATTGTCTGCCCTCTCCGGCCGGCCACGCCGAGGTGCTTGCGCAGCTACTGCGTCCGGGAGGGCGGGCCGTCGTCTGCACCCCCTACGACTGGGCCCCGCACGCCACGGCCATCGAGGGCTGGCTGGGCGGCCACTCTCAGCGCGGCCCCGACCGCGGTGCCAGCGAGCCAGTGTTCCACAATCTTTTGGTACAGGCAGGATTTTCCACGGTCGCACTGCGCGATCGTGTGCCGTGGAACATCCGCTTGCACGCCCGTTCGTCGATGTCCTACGAGGTGGAGCTGTGGGTGGGGGAGCGGGGATAGCTCCGCCTCACTGCACCGTCTCCGCCCCCGCAGCGGCACCGGCGGCCGGCGCGGTGGGGGATACCACCGCCAGCGCGGCAATGGCGCGAAGGGTGTTCTGAGCGGCTTCGGTGATGGTGGCGGGGTTCCAGGGACAGCCGGGGGTGGGGCTGAGGCTGAGCGCCTTGGTCTCGGCTGCGATCTCGGAGAGGGGCGGCAGCACCGGCGCGCCGGGCGTGGCTGATCCGGAGGCGTTCAGTTGTGCTTCCAGTAGCTCCGCAACACATTTTGGTGCTTCAGAATTCAATGCACCCTCGGCGGGCGAGCCCAACTGGTTGTAGGCTCCGGTCAGGGTCAGCGCCCAGGCCTGGGACTCGGAGGGGTTCACAGTGGGGCGGCCGCGGGCATCAAAGGTCAGCAAGGCCTGCTGGATCTGGCGGTTGGCGACGGCGAGGGTTTGCAGCGACCACCGGGGGTAGACGCGCGGCTCTCCTCCACCTTGCAGGGCCGGATCCTCGACACCAAACTCCTTGGACATGCGCTCGGAAAGGCCCCATCGACCCACCAGCTCCACCCCGTTCCGGGTGAGACGTCCTCCCGCATCGGGACAGAGGGCCTCGGGATCGGGGCTCCACAGCAGCAGGTAGCGGGGAAGGTCGGTGGAAAGGAGGCCTTCCAGGCCCATACAGCCTTCGGCAGCGGGCTCTGGAGGCACCTTCTCCATGGCGGCGACCACGGCGTCGATCAGCGTTGGACGACTGTTTTCGTCGATCTTTCGGGTGCTGTCCGCTCCGAACAGGCCCCCGCCCACCTCGATGGCCACCCCCACGGCGGAGCTGGCCGACAGCGCCGACTCAGCGGCCAGGCGCTTGGCTTCATCCTCGTTTCCAAGCTTTTTCACCAGTACCTGCCGCTCGGCGAGGCAGGCCTGCTCTCCCTGGAGCGATGCCTCGCGGGCCTGACCGGCGCGCGCGGCCATCTCTTTGGCTTTAGAGGCTTCTGTCGCGGCTTCTTCGGCACGCGAATACTCACGATACCAGAGCGCACCGGCGCCGGCCAGGAAAAACAGCCCGGTGACCAGAAAGCGCGTGGTGGTGGCGGACAGCCCCAGCCGCTTTCCGAAGTCCTTCAGGCCGTCCTTCAGCGCTTTTTCGGCGTTCCTGGCGAGGGAGCTGGCGCCGGGAATCCGCCACAGGGTCGCCCTCTGGTTGGCCAACTGTGCCGCAGATTTGTTACCGGATGCGGTGGCCGCCATCGCATCACTTCCGCTTCCACCGTGAAGCTGCAACACAAAATCGAAGCGCCGGTAGGCGGAGGCGGCGACCTCTACCTTGGTGCCGGGCCGAATCTCTCCGTTCCGCGTGGCCCGGCTGCGCCGATCCGTTCGT
>JBEIQS010000011.1:0-60838 GCA_040376425.1 Alphaproteobacteria bacterium
GTAGAGGGAGAGGGGGTTCAACGGGGTTTCTTCGTCACAAATCCCCGGCACTTCGCCGTAGTTGGAGCCGGTCGAGAAGTAGACCAGCCGGGCACTGTCTTCCAAGGCGCTCAAAAGCGAATGGACCCCGTCCACATTGGTGCGTCGCGCCTCCTCCGGCCACTTTTTGCAGGCCGGGTAGCCCACGATAGCGGCGAGATTCACCACCATCTCTGCCCCCTTGCACAGCTCCTTCAGCTTCCGGCTCTCCAGAATGTCGCCTTCCACGAAATGAAAGTCCGGGTGGATGAAGTTGGGAAGCATCCCCTCTCCGCCCTGGCGGAGGTTGTCCACCACCGTCACCGAAAAGCCCTGCATCAGCAGGTGCGGCACCAGCACCGATCCCACATAGCCGGCGCCACCCACGACCACCACTTTGGGTTTGCCCTGCACCGGAGCGCCAATATCTGGCGTAATCATCCCTTCCTCCATACATCCAACAGCTCGGCAACACGTACACCATGTGCCGGACCAAATGCGTGTGAATTGCCGATGAAAAACCCGCGCTCGTGGATGGCATCACTCACGGGCAGGGGGACCCGCTGCTGTGCGGGGACATGCTGAAAAGCGGGCTGGCGCGCAAGGTTCGAACCCGAAATGGCGCGTGTCTCCACGCCGTGCGCCTGAAGGAAGCTCTGGATGGGTGCGCGGGGCCCAGAGGGTAGCATCGCGAAGGCGAAACCAGCGTGCTCCGTACCAGAAAGCTCGGGGAAAACCTGCATATCTGGCGCGGCCAAGTGCTCACACCAGGCAGCGTGGTTGGCACGGCGCTGTTGCACCCAGCGGTCCAGGCGCCCAAGCTGCACCAACCCGAAGGCGGCCTGGATCTCCGTCGGCCGAAGATTGTAGCCGGAAGAGACAAAAAGAAATCGTGGATCAATTTCTGGATAAGCTGCTTCCAACGCAGCCCGGTCCGAACGTTCTCGTATCCAGCCGTGGGCCCGGAGAGAGCGGAGGCTGTTGGCCAGATCCTCGTCGTCGCAGACCACAATCCCACCCTCGATGGTGGTGATGTGGTGCGAAAAGAAGAAGGAGAAACTTGATGCTTCGCCGAAGCCGCCGATCCTCTTGCCGCGGTACACCGCCCCATGGGCCGCGCAGGCGTCTTCCAGAATCAGGAGCCCGTCCAGGGCGTCCATATCGGTGGCCTGTCCCAAAAGATGAACCGCCAAGGCCGCTTTGGTGCGGGGACCGCGAGCCGCTGCGACCGAGGCCGGGTCCATACAAAGGCTCTGCGGGTGGACATCCACCATCACCGGCACCAGCCCCACCTGCGCCACCGGAAAGAGCGAGGTGGACCAGGAGACGGCCGGCACCAGCACCTCATCCCCCCGCTGCAGGCGGCCGGTCTCCACCATCGCCGCCAGCATGATCAGGTTGGCCGACGATCCCGAGTTGACCATCACCCCAAAGCGGCGCCCGCACCACGCCGCCCACGCGGCCTCAAAAGCACGGGTGCGTTCGCCCATGGTCAGGCGGGTGGACAGCAGCGTCTGGATCGCGCTCAGGACTTCATCAGGTCCAAAGGGCGTAACTGTTAGCGGGTGACCGGTGGCTGGATCGTGGCTCTCGTCCGGCAGCCCATGCAGCTCTTCCCGAACCAATGCCTCGATCAGCGCCCACTTTTCAGCGTTCATGGACGACCCAATACACGCAGGTTGGGCAGCTCAGTCACCAGCACCTTCAGATGGTCCACGCCTACCGGCCAGGAAGCTGCCTTGCGCTCCCCTCCAATCCGCTGGCCCTCTTTGGTAGGTACTTCGGTGATTTTCCAGCCGCGCTGCATGGCGCGCAGCGTGATCTGGTACTCAATCGGAAAGCGCTTCACCGACGTATCCAGATCGATCAGCGCCTTCCGACGCAGCGCGCGAAAGCCATTGATGGTGTCGTACACCCGATCACCGCGATGAAAGAGCCCATTGGCGATGCGGGACAAGGTATCGTTGACCCGGGCCCGGAGGCGCAGCAGCTCGGTGTCTTCTTCATTCACGGCCCCCGGCCCAAAACGCCGGGCGATGGCCAGATCCGAGCCTGCCAACAATTGATCGTCCAGACGCACGATATCGTCGGGATCCTCATTGCCATCGGGACTGAAAAAGATCAGGCGTTCTGCCGAAGAAGCCTCTGCGGCAACGCGAAAGGCCACCCCACGCCCCCGAAAGGGCTGTGGCACAGAGGGAACGCCCCGCTCCGCCAAAAATTCGATCGAACCATCCGTACTCCCCCCGTCCACCGCAAAAACCTCGCGGAATTCGGAGACGGGAAGACGCGGCCAGAGGGCCCGCAGGCCCTCCACCTCGTTGAGCACCAACAACACCAGAGCAGCATCACGCATGCCATCAGCCTACCGCATCCGAGCACATCGCGCAGACGGAAGTCGTAATAGTGTACGTTATCCGCCGACCGCCAACGGACCTCGGCTCAGGGGCGTGGGCGGGACTGCGGCGCCCGGTGCCAAAGCAAGCCCAAAAGCAGCGCGATGTCCCCCTCTGAGGACATCACCAGGCTCACCTTTCCGTCGGTGTAGGTGACCCGCAGATAGGGGCGGCTCCCACGGGCCACGGCGATGTTGTCCATCCGCGCCGCCGCCACCGCATCCCAGCGCTCGGCGACCGCGATGGTCTCCGGAGCAGCCTTCAGCGCGTGCAGAAGGCGGCGCTCCTCCTTCCCCGATCGGAAAATTCCGACAAAAAATCCGAGGATTCCCGTAATGACAAAAAGTGACGCAAATGCGTAGAGCAGCAACAGCATGGGCGCGGACATCTGGTCGATCTCCGGGTCCAGCTTCAGTGGCTTCATGGCTCCCATGCAGCAGCCAAGGCACAGAGTCAGCGCCGACACGCCAAACATGGCGACCCGGGTCTGCACCAGACGCCGCGCCAGGACCGCCATCGCGTTGGCTTCTTCCGCAGGAGACATCCCCACGATCTAACAAGAAATCGTCCGCGCTTTCCACAAGAGGGTGGAGATGCGCTAAAAGGCCCGGCATGGGTGGAATCACCGGCATCGTTCGTACAGGGACCGCCATCGAAGAGGCGGAGCGCGCCTTTATTGGCGTTGGACAACCACTCCAGGTCGTCGCGGAGGGTGGAGGCTGGGCGCTCTCAGCGCGGGCCCGCTCCACACTCGCCGTCAGCGACCACTATGTGGTCGCACTTGCGGGGCACTTTGACCGGGCTCCCGGCACCGGGCAATCGGCGGCGCAGATTCTGCTCGACACCTGGGAAAAGTACGGGATCGACGCACTGATGCGCGTGGAAGGGACCTGGGTGGCCGCGGTCTATGACCGTCGGCAGCAGCGCCTCCATTTGCTCCGCGATCCTTTTGGTATCCGGCGACTCTTTTTTGTGCAGAAGGGGGGTAAGATCGCCTTCTCGACGCAGGCCCGCAGCCTGTTGGAGCTGCCCTGGGTTTCCAGGGAGCTCGCGCGCGAAAATCTCTCCGAGTTCCTGTCGTTCCGCTATGTGCATGCACCACGTACGCTGCTGCGCGACGTGCAGGCGCTTCCCGCGGGGCACCATGCTGAGTTCCGTGGGAACAATCTGGATTTACGCCCCTGGTACAGCCTGAAGTACAGCCCGCCCTATGCGCGCATGCCCGACGATCAGGCCAACCTGGAAGAGCTGGAGCGGCGGATGAACCGCTCGGTAGCGGCCCGGGCCTCAGGAAAGGAGCGGGTGGGGGTCTTTCTGTCCGGTGGGCTGGACTCTTCTGCCATCACTGCGCTGGCTTCCCGTCTGGGGAAAGTCCATACCTTCACGGTAGGCGTGCAGGATGCGGATGACGACGAGGTGCCCTACGCCGGTCGGGTCGCCAACCTGCTGCACACCCAGCACGAGGTGGTACGGGTGTCACCCGTCACCTACCAGGAGTCCTTTGAGCGGATTGTGGCGGGCTTCGACTTTCCGGTGACCGATCCGGCGGCGATTCCCCAATATCTACTCGCAAAAGCGGCCAAAAACAGCGTGGACGTTATCCTGGCCGGCGACGGTGGCGACGAGATTTTCGGGGGACGTATGGTGGGGACGGTGGCGGCGCAGCTTCGCCTGTCCACCTTGTTGACAAAAATGCCCGGCCCAGCGCGGCGGCTCGCAGCCGGGGTCTTCGGAAAACAGCGTCCAGAGCTGAATGAACCCACCATACCTGTGGGTCTGGCCCGGCGTATCGGTGGGCTTCAGATTTTTGATCGGGAGGCCCGGGCCACCCTGATCCGAGATCCCGGCTGGGTGCGCCCTGGTATCCGTAGATCCTGCTTGGAGCCATTTTATCGCGAAGTGGTCAGTGACCCGATCAATGAGATCCTCCATGCCTGGCTGCGCGGCCGGATGGCCGAGGATGCGCTGGCGCGATCGGGGGCTGCTGCGGCTTTGTCCGGGCTGGCCCTGCGGGAGCCGCTGCTGGATCGGGACCTGGTGAGTTTTTGTTCCGGGCTCCCGGGCTCCTGGAAGGTGCGAAACGGCGGGCCGTCGGGGGCGGTGACCAAGTGGCCACTGCGCGAAATGTTGAGGCCGATCCTGGGCCGTGCCTTGGTGAACCGTCCCAAGCGGGTGCTGCCAGGGCCCTGGCGGCGTTGGTTTGAAGGTCCGCTGAAGGACTTCAAGGACGAACAGGCCGCGCGCCTGCGCCAGGACCAGCTCCGCCTCTTCCTGCCCGGTGCGGTGGACAACCTGCTGGCGAGGATGGCGGAACCGGGCACAGACGTCAAAGTGTGGACCCTGATCTTCCTGGACGCATGGCTGCGGGAGATCCGGGCGATTTAGTTGTAATGCAGATTACACTTTCCCCGGGGGAGAGCCGTTCCCTTGGCTCCGAGCCGGGATACAGCGCATCACCGACGGAGTTTTTTTGAGCAGTCCGCCCCCTGTCTACCCCGAGGTCCAACGCCGGTTGGAGCTGTTCATCCGCGATCGGGGGTTGAAGCAGACGCGGCAACGCGATGAGATCCTGGAGGTCTTCCTCGGAGCCCAGTCCCATCTGTCGGTGGAGGAGCTGCTGCGTCTGGTGCAGGCCAGGATGCCCGGGGTGGGACACGCCACGGTGTACCGCACCATGAAGTTGTTGGTGGATGCTGGAATTGCCCACGAACAGCAGTTCCGGGACGGACAGCTTCGCTACGAACCCGTGATCCCCAACGAACACCATGACCACTTGATCTGCCTGGATTGCAAGCGGATTTTCGAGTTTGAAGACCCGGTTATCGAAGAGCGCCAGGCTCAGGTGGCCGCAACGCACGGACTGCGGCTGCGCAGCCACCGCCACGAAATCTATGGAAGCTGCAACAACCCGGATAGCTGCCCACATCGGCCGGCCCCCTGAGCCCCTCGGCCTGAGCTATGCTGGGCAGCATGAGAAACCTGCCCCTTCGTCCCCTGAAAGAACAGAGCAGCTTCCGGCGGATTGCAGCAGTAGCCTGGCCAGAACCGCGCGACCCCCACGTCTACGGGGCGCTGGAGGTACGCGCCGAGAAGCTGGAAGCCTGGATCGAGGCCGTTCGCAAAAGGTCTGGCGAAAAGATTACCGTTACCCATGCAGTTACCCGCGCCGTTGCGATGGTGATGGCGCAACATCGCGATCTGAACGCCATCGTGCGATTCGGGCGGCTGGAGCTACGCCGGGACATCGACATTTTCCTGCAGGTGTCCGTCGAGGACGAGGAAAAGAAAGCGGCGAAAGCGGACCTTTCGGGTGTGAAGATCTGCCGGGCAGAGACCAAGGACGTGGTGACCATCGCCAAAGAGATCAGCGAGCGCGCGGCAAAGATCCGGGCCAGGCAGGATCCCGAGTTTGAGCGCACCAAAAGTCTGCTGACCTCCCTGCCAGGTTGGCTGCTGCGACCGATGCTGGGCTTCGTGGACTTCCTCTCGTACACCCTCAACATCTCGCCCGCTTTCCTGGGCACCGCACCGGATCCCTTTGGCGGCATCATGGTGACGAACGTAGGCGTCTTCGGGCTTACGCGTGGATGGGCGCCCTTTTTTCCCCTCGCACGGGCATCCATGATCGTGACCTTGGGAACCATCGAGCGGAAGCCCGTCGTGGAGGGAGAGGAGATCAAGATCGGGCGCGTCCTCTACGTCAACGGCACCTTCGATCACCGCATCATCGACGGCTATCAGGCTGCCTTGGTAGCCAGAGAACTCAAAGACTACCTCGAAAATCCCGAAAGACTGGATGGAGAGGCTATGGCTCCCGCTCCGGATCGATGATCTCCGGCACCTCGTCGTGAAGCACGGCCTGCAGAAAGTCTTGGATGGCGGCTTTACCCTGCACACTTTCGTGTAGATTGCTGTGGTCGGCGGGCTCCCATGCCCCCCCCGGCACCATCTGTACGGTCCCCATCTGCAACAGACCCGCCGTTCCACCGCCCGGCAAATTTCCGCTCAACGGGGCATCCACAAAGGGAATCTCCGCACTCTCCCAAATCTGCGTACCGACGCCGGACAGGCCCAGACCTCGTACCAGCGCATCATTGCTGCTGTTGGGCACAATCTGATCGTCGTAGGCCAACATCACCAGGGTACTGGGCGGTGAACGTCCATCAAGGCGTTCTTCCAGCACATAGTGCCCCCAAATCATCGGATCCGCGGAGTCGATCACCGTCTGCAGGACCGGGAAAAAGCGATCCACCTCTCCATCGCCCAGACCCGGCGGGCGCATCAGATCCACCAGCACTCCAAAGGAGGCCGACTCCTGAATAATCGAGGAGATCCGTCCCCCTCCCACCACTAGTGCGGCTCCGTTCAGGCGCGGGCTTAGCGCCAGCGGCTCCGGTCCCATGATCGCCCCCAGGCTCACCCCCACATAGGCCACATGCGACGCATCCAGGTCCACCGTGCCATCGCCTTGCACATCCATCCCGCCCTCGATGGCGCGGATCACCTGTAGCTTGTCCCAGGCGCTCTGACGGAAGTTATCGCGAAGACGAAGCGCATTGAGTCCGGGCGGATCCATCGTGATCGCAAAGATCATAAAGTCCTCGATCAGCGAGATGTCGGGGATGGTACGGCCCGGGTGATCACCATGCTCCACGGCATCCACTGCAACCACGGCCACGCCCTGCTCCCACACCTGCTCAGCCAGGACATCGCACTGACCACGCCCACCTCCGAGCCCATGTCCACAAAGCAGGGCGGGATAGGGGGCAGTTCCAACCGAAGGCAACCACACACGCACCGGAAGATCATAGCTTCCCAATGGCTCTCCTGTGCTGTCCATCGGCACAATACGGTCCTCCGCCCGATAGTCTTGCACCGTCAAGAGACCGTCGCAAGTCTGATAGCGCTCGCCCGGAGCGCAGGTCATGGGAGCACTCAGGGCGTAGTCGCGGGCGGAGACGTCTGCTGCGACCGCGCGCCCCAGGTGCGTGGCAGACTGCGTGGTAAAAACCGTCATCCCCGCCACATTTTCGGGCGCAACATCCATCTCTGCGAGCACCGCCTGGTAGCGGGCCGCAGCCGGGGCTGGATCCGCAGCGGCGGGATCCAGCAGGCGGCGGGTGTAGGCCGAGGGGGCCACACAGCTCTCGCTGCTGGGGTCCGTCAGGTAGACCAGGGCCGCTGTGCTCGCCTCAGGAAGGGGAAATTGTGGGCGTACCAGCAATGTCTGGCCGCCATCCGTGGTGCGTATCTCCAGCGGCCAGTCGCGTCCGGCCGAGCGGAGGCGGAGCTGCTCAGGCCGAAGCTCAGGCAGGACGTCGTTGGCCCGAAGAAAGATCCCAGCGGTCAGGCCCCAACCATCAAGCGTGGAAAGATCATCGAAGATCCCCACAAAGTTCTCAGGGAAGCCCTGGAGCATGGGCGTCTCGGCCACCCGCAGGGCAATGCGCTTGCCCGTGGGGGTCGATGCCGGTTCCATCCAAAAATCATCGGGAAAGGCGTATAGCTCCCCATCCGGTGCCGGATCGTAGAGCATGGTCACCGGGCCATCACAAAAGGGAACCGGAGTCAACGCATCGGGCGCACAGGCGAGGAGAAGGAGCCACATCCCGGAATGGTACCGCTACCCAGCCGAAAAGGCCAACCTCAGAATTCCGTTCCGGGTGAGGGAAACAACTCCCACTGAGCGTCCAGCTCGGGCAGCTCATCGGGCGTCAGCGTCACATTGGACTGGGTGACCGTCGTGGTGGGGCCCACCGGAGTGCCCCCGCAGATGAGGGCTTTGGAAAAGTACTCGCGCGCCTTGTCGCGTGCGACGATGACCTTTCGGAATTCCAGGTCGGCATGTGCGCTGTCCCCCTCCGCCAGGGCCAGGTTCAGCGCGTTGGAGGATCGGGCCGCCGCATCCCGCAGGACACGCACCGAGGCCATGACGGTGCTCAGGCAGCGCACCAGCTCCGACTTGCCCGTCGCCTGCGCCTCCTGGATCATCCGATCTCCGGAACGCACCAGCTCGTCTATCTCGGCGAGCGAGCTGCGCACCAGCTCCAAGCGCTCAGCCGTCGACATGGGCGCGGACAGAGGATCGTCCACCCCAGAATCCTGGGCAAAAGCCGATAGCTCGGACATTCCGAGCACCAGTCCGAGGATCCACAACCACCTGCGCATGGCTCACCTTAGCCCGAATCCCACTCCTCAGCCCACAAAAGCAGACCCCATCTGGCCGAAGACCGGATGGGGTCGATTGCAGGCTCAGAATCAGAGCTGCTGGCTGTAGTACTCGACGATCGCCTGAGGATTACACTCGAAGGGCAGATCCTCGCGCTCGGGGCGGATCACCATCTTGCCAGAGAAGGTGGCAGGATCAAACTGCAGATAGCCAGGGGTCACCCGGCTGGCCGCGTGCTCAAGGCGCTCGGCCACGAAGCTCTTCTGGCGCACCTTGGTGTGCACCGCAACCACATCACCCGGATTGACCTGGGCGTTGGGGCGATCGGTACGCACGCCGTTGATGGTCACATGGCCGTGAACCACCATCTGACGAGCAGAGGGAATGGTGCGGGCCAGACCGAGGCGCCAGACCACGTTGTCCAGGCGGCTCTCCAACAGGGTGATCAGGTTGCGACCGGTCGCACCCTTCAGGCGAGCGGCTTCCACCATGTAGCGGCGGAACTGCTTTTCCTGGATACCATAGTGGAAGCGCAGCTTCTGCTTCTCCACCATGCGCTCTTTGAAGTTCGACATCTTGCCCTTCCGCCGGGCGCCATGCTGGCCAGGAGGAAAGGGGCGCTTGAGGTCAGACTCGCTCGTCAGACCCGGCAGAATGACTCCGAGTGTGCGACAAACCTTCAGCCGGGGTCCACGGTAACGTGCCATAAAAGGAGGCTCCTTCAAAAACATCCGCAAGGGGCGGAATAGAGGTACAGATTCTCCGGGCCCGAACCCGGCGGCCATGAGGGCTAACGAGTCCGGGCCAGAGAAGCAAGGGCAGGGTTGCCCATGAGGACGGAAAAGAAAAAAACAAGCGGGCGCCCGAAGGGGCGCCCGTGCTCAGAAACGCTGAGGAATCAAGCCAGAATCTTCTGAAGTTGCATAGCGAGCCCCTGGGAGCCCTTCACCTTCAGCTTGCCGGTCATGAACAGGCCCATGGCCGCGCCGGGGTTGGCGAGGATTTTCTCCCAGTTGGACTTGGAGACGGTCAGGGTGCAGCCCGGGTCGGCAGCAGCGCCCTCAACAACGGACCCCGGGGGATTCTTCAGGTCCAAGGTCCACTGGCGCCAGGCAGTCTTGCCATCTTCGTCGACGATGTCGAACACGATGCTGTTCTTGATCTGGCCCTGAAGGTCGGGCTTCGCGGCGACCTTATTGGGAAGGAAGGTGCTGAAAAAGCCGAGAGTCTTGTCGCTTTCGTCTGCCATAGAAGCTCCCTGAAGAGGCAGGGAGACTATCGCGTTCTGCGGGGTCCTGGCAAGCGATCCAGCCAAGACTCCAGGCTCAGCCGCTCTCCCAGATGCTCCGGCCATTCATCCTCCCCTTCCACCCGGACTTCCGCGCGGCGCTCCGCCGCAGTGCGCAGCGCAAAGAGCCGCGTAGCCCAGCTCCCGCCAAACCTCAGCACCAGCAAATCGAGTATCTCCGCCGCCTCCCAGCGATCCGGGCCACGAAGGCTGCCGTGGACCCCCGCGACCGCGGCCCGCGCCGCGTCCTCCACCCACAGCGGCGCGCTGGTGGGAAGATCGCGGCGCACCCGCAGCACCTCCCCCTCCCGCAGACGCCGAATGGCGGGCCAGATCACGGCGTCGTCCTTCCCAAACAGGACGGGAAGCCGAAGCACCGAACGCCCCCCGGTCGCCCGCACAAACCGATCGATCCCCGGCTCCCCTGCCCCCGCCGGTCCACAGATTTGTACGGTTGATCCAGCGCTATCCAGGCGGTCCAGAAGCCGCGGCAAGACCTCTCCCCAAAGCGCAAGACCGTTCTCCGTCGGAGAAGGCCCCAAGGCCACAAAAACCTTCTGCCCCGCAGAGAACTCGACGGTATCATCCAGTCTCCGCCACAACCCGGGATGGGGACGCGGGTTCCGGGAGCAGACCACCACCGGCTGCTGCGTGGCCACCTGGCGTGCAATGGCCGCCCCCAAAAGTCCGCCTCCCAGGACCAGAACCGGCGCCTCAGACACCCAGTCGATCCATCAGCGGCTGGTAGTACTCCCGGGAAACCCGAAAGGCTCCAAGCTCTCCCTCCTTCCAGCCATGCCAGTCGGAACCACCGGTCGGCAGCAGCTTGAACCGGCACGCCAAGGCCTTCAGCCCATTGCGGACATTCTTAGCCAGCAACGGGCGGTCCAGCTCAATTCCCACCAGGCCCGCACGCACCAGATCGGGCAGAAAGTTCTGGGCATCGGCCAAACCGGGATGGGCCCAGACGGGCACCCCGCCCGCCGCCCGCGCCACCGAAATCGCCTCTGCGTAGCTCAGCTCCAGCGGCGGCAGGATCTTTGCCAGCATCGGCCACACCTGTCCGGGAAGCTGCACTTTCCCACTGCGCATCAGCAGGCCCGCCAAGTGTTGACGTGTCAAGCTTCGGTGCCCGGAAAGTGCTTCCGCATCCGCACGATCCGGCAAGCCCAGGGCTTCGGCCCCCCGGTCAAAACGCCAGGCACGCCAGCGTGCGCGCTCCCGAAGCCAGGCCTGATAGTCCTCGGGCATGGCCCCGGGGAAGTAGACCAGCAGGTGGAGCTCGCGTCCGGCGTGTACACCCGACACTTCTGTAGCCGCGACTACACGGATTTTTTCCCCGGGCTGAACACCCGCTGGCAGGGCGGAGGGGAGATCGTGATCACTGAGTGCCACCACATCCAGCCCCCCCGCAATCGCGCGACGAAGCAGCTCCTCGGGAGCAAAGCGCCCGTCCGAGCGGGCCGAGTGCATATGAAAATCTACATTCACCCTTTGTTCTCCCAGGCGGCCAAGGCCGCTTCTACCGTCGCTCGGGGTGCGTCGATCTCCAGGATCTTGCTGCGCCCAGTGCTGCCGATCTTCACCCGAACCGCCCGCTTGGGAAGGCCCAGCACCTCTCGTGCGATAAATTCACAGAGATGATCGTTGGCTTTTCCATCTACTGGGGGGGCCGCCACCTGCACCTTCCAGCCCTCGCCCTCCCGGATCAGGGCGTCCCGGCGGGCACCCGGAGACACCCGGACTGCCAGCGTACAGCCGGCTTCAGCGCTGGAAGAGTTCAACTTCATCCAGCACTTGTTTGCCCAGGTCCAGCAGCGTCCGCAACTGCGAAATGTGGGTCAGGCGGGCCGACTTCAGGCGCACAAGCTGCTCCTGGAGCTGCCGCTGCTCCTCGTGGGCCACCGCCAGAATCCGCTCGGACTCCAGCCTCGCCTCCCCCACCAACAGGTCAGCCTCCCGACGCGCCTGCGCCTCGGTGTCCACCGCGATGCGGCGGGCCATCACCAGCGTCTCCCGAACCTCCTCCTGCTCCTGACGCAGCAAGGCGACCTCCGCATCCTTGATCCGGAGATCTTCACGAATCCGGTGCGCCTCGGTCCGATCCGCCTCCCAGGCTTCGCGGACTTTATCCAAAAAATCCTGAACATCTTCGGAGTCATAGCCAGCCCGACGCGCCGGTTGGAACTGTTTCTGGAGTACGTCGAGGGGGGTCAGGGGCATCGGTGGGGGCTCCGGCGAAGGCGGGATTCTAACATGATGGCACCTCGGCTTTGGCCTTCAGCGCCAGATCTCGCCGTTCTTCACGGTGAAGGCGATCTTCGTGCTGTTGTGAATGTCGGCCAGCGGATCGGCGTCCAGCACCACCAGATCGGCAAGCTTTCCGGGACGAAGGCTGCCAAGCTGATCCTCCAGCCCCAGATAGCGTGCGCCATCCAACGTGGCCGCACGGAGGGCCTCCATCGGCTCCATGGCGCCGCCTCCGCCCGGTCCAGTGGCCCCAGCCATGGCCCAGAGCTCCCAGTGTACCCCAAGGCCCTGAAGCTGCCCGTGGGCGCCCAGGGTGATGAGTGCACCGGCGTCCTGCATCGCCGCCACGTCGCGGGCCGTCTGCTGGAAGGACCAGTCTCCGTCCTGCACCATCATGGACGGGCGCCAGGCACGCGCATCCAGCTCGCGACGCGGGTAGTGGCGCAGCAGTCTTGTGTCGTCAAGAGGATTCATATGCTGGTAAAACCAGTTCTCTCCCATGACTCCATTGTATGCGACCAATAACGTGGGGGAGTTCGCCGTGCCCCAGCTCCCCGGACTGCGGCTGCCCGCCACAAAGGCGCGAACATCGGCGTAGATGCCGGGCCCCGGCATGGTATGCTCCACACCCTGAAAACCATCCGCATACATCGTCAGGTTCTGCCAAAGATCTCCCCCACCCTCGCTAATGCAGAGCATCTTTTCCTCACGACATGCCTGTGCATACCACTGGCGACGCTCACGCTGGCCCTGTTGGTAGATCTTGGCGGAGTAGGCTCCCACCCACTTCAGGCGTTGGAGGTGGTGTTGTGCCGATTCACGGTCCGGGGTCTCCGCTCCCTGGTTGGAGAGCGCCCCGTAGAGTACAAAGCCGGTGGAGTAGACCCGCGGGCCCACCTCCAGACCTGCCTCTACCCGCTCCGCCTGCGTAAAGACCAGGTCAGTGGAGGCTGATGGGTCATGGACCGTCGTAACGCCGAAGTCCAAGGACGTCTGATAGCGCCACTCCTGCTCGGGCAGCACATCCCCGGCGGTGTAGTGCAGGTGCGCATGCACGTCGATCAGACCGGGAATGACGGTTTTTCCTGTACAGTCAATCACTTGCGCGTCGGCAGGAACCGGCACATTGATGCCAAGGATGCGGTCCTGCTGGATCAGAAGGGTCGCGTCGGAGAGCACTTCGGCCCCCTCCATCGTGATCAGCCTGGCGTGGGTGAGTGCGATGGTGCCGCTGGGTCGGGCCCTGGGCAGGCCCACCTTCAGCTCGGTCCGCTGGACGCCCTCTGCCACCACTCCCTTCTCGGGCACGGTGATGTGTGCCACCGGCAACACCGAGCGGATGGGGCCCTCCATCCAGCTCAAGAACCGCCCATCCGGTGTCCAGGAGAGCCAGTCGCCGACAACCTCGGTCAGCGGTTGTACTGGTAGATCGGCAATTTTCGCCACAACCGGGCTATCCGGGAAGGCCGTAAGGTAGGCACGGTGCTTGGACTTGTAGGCTACCCATCGGAAATCTGGGGAAGGAAAAACCTCATCGGCTGCATCAAAGAGAATATGCTCCCGACGGTCGGTGCCGTCCATGTTGTAGGACACCAGGAGCGTCTCTTCCGGGGCGCGCGGTTGGGTGCTGCGATCCTCCAAAAGATAGATGCGATCCTGGTGGAGGAAGAGGCGCGGTGCGCGCACGCCGCTGCCCCGATTGGGCACGGCCTTCACATAGTGCGCCTCCCCCCATCCTTTTTTTCCTCTCTGCAGGGACAACAGCTCGTAGAGGGGCTCGCTGCCCAGGTCCATCGAGCTGCCTCCACCAGGGCCACGCAGCAGCAGCAGGCGCTGGCCGTCGGCACTCCATGTGGGGTTCAGAAGCTGCCCCTGGATGGGGATGATCTCGTCTTTCCCAGCCTTTCCCTTGGCAAAGGTGGTGATGTGCAGCGCTCCACCCTGCTGGTCGCTCCAGGAGGTCCAGGCCAGGCTGCGGCCATCCGGGCTCCAGGCCGGGCTGTAGCCGGTGCCAGGAGACAGGCGGGTAAAGCCAACTTCAGGACGCCCCACCCACAACAGGCCCATCGCGGACAGCGCCACGGTGCCGTCGGGGGCCTGAACCGGCCAGCGCAACACCTTGGCCGACACCTGATCCGGCACGGGAATCGGGCTCCGCGCCACGTCGTGCAGGGTCCAGTCGCCCTTGACATGAAAAGGGATCTCGCTGCGACTGCCATCGGTAGGGTTCAGCTTCCACAGCTTTCCCTGCGACCAAAGAAGGATTCTCTCCGGCTGTGACCAGTCCATACGCGGGTAGACGCCGTGCAGCGCGAAGCCTTCGAGCTGGTCCTCGTCCAACCAGTCGGCAAGGACACGGCGTTTGCCAGTGGATAGCTCCATAACTTCCAGCAGCGTTTTCGTCCGATCCCGCGACACAAAGGCGAGCTGTTTCCCGTCGGGGGACAGCAGGGGGCGGGCGGCACTACCGGCGCCGTACACCTGAGGCCGCTCCTCGCCGTTGCGGCGATCCATTCGGATCACACTCCACAATCCGGCTACCGGGTCGCCGTTGTACTCAAAGCGCCCGGCGCGGTCTGAAAACCAGAAAAAATCTGGTCCCACCACCAGCTCTCCGGCGTGCGGATGGCTGTCCTTGCTGGTGAGAGCGATGCCTTTGCCCCCGTCCACGTGGTACTTCCAGATCTCAGTGACGCCGATAGAGCGGGTATCGACCGTGCGACGACGAGCGTAGATCCAGTCTCCTTTGGGATCCCAGACGGGATCGGTGAGCCGCGCATCCCCCTCCTCGGCGAGCGGGCGGAGGTTCTGCCCGTCGGCATCCATGATCCAGATCTGCTCGTTCCCGGAGCGATCAGAGGTGAACGCGATCTTTGTTCCATCTGGTGAAAAGACCGGTTCACCGTCCCACGCAGCACCGGACGTGATACGACGCGCCTCTCCACCCTCGGCGGGGATGGACCAGAGGTCCCCCAACAGGTCAAAGAGGATGCGGTCGCCGTGGGCCGCGAGACTCATCCATGTGCCTTCCCGCACGTCAATGGAGACGGTGTGGGTGGGGCCGTGCGGATCATCAATGTTCCAAGACGCTTTCTCAGGAAGCGCCTCGGCGGCCAGAGCGACGGTCAGTGGGAGGAGGAGGAGGGGAAGCCAGCGCATCCCCGCCGGTAACTGGAAATGCTCCGGCGGGCACCCGGGGCCAGAAAACTACTGCTGCGCGTAGAGTTTTCCGCCCGCCTCTCCTTCGCAGCTATGACAGGAGTTGCAGGCACCGGTGTTGGCTTCCGCTTCCATCTTGAGGATTCCTGCGCTGCTTTCCACCTCGGCCTTGATGGGAAAGGACAGCGCCTGGGAGATCTCAAAATTGCCCACGTTGCTGGTTTTTTCCTCAAAGACGGTGCCGGTAGCGTCGGTGATCCGCACGGTCACCCCACCCTGGCCCTGATCTCCCCAGCGATTGTTGAACACGGTCCCGGCCGCCTGGAAGGGGGGCGCTTCCCGTTCCCCGTTGCGGCTATGGCAGGCGACGCAGTCCGCACCGGGGAGCATGTTGATCCCCTCCCCTCGGCAGCTTCCGTTCGGAGCACAGGACTCGTTGTCGGTGTTGCAGGTCTTGCCTGCGGCGGTGTCCACCGGGCTGTCGTCGGGACCGATAGGGGTGGATTCCTTAGGGTTTTCCCCGTTACATGCAAGAAGGAACAGAAAAATCATAGGGGCTCTCCGGTGCGGTGGCACCATGCCCTCAGATTCGACGATCGGCGAGGATTTTTGTGAGCGCCCTTACTCAGCCTTGCTACCGTCCCCGCAGAGCACCCGCACATGCAGGTGCCCGGTATGGCCGGGTACATGGCGTACAATCCCCGTCATCTCCCAGGAATTCTTCCCATCGTCCGGGAAAATCCGGGCCACCTCGGAGGGAGTCAACAGACCCGTGCGCAGGGTGTAGGCCATCAAGCGGTTGATATGCCCGCGATCCAGCAGGATCATGTCGACCAGGCCCGTTTCCAACATCGCTGAAATCAGTGCCCAGTTCGCCTCGACATCAAACTCATCGGCATAAAGGTCGGTAAAGCCGCGCGAGCTCTGCCATCCGCCGGTGCGAAAAATCCCCACATCCGCGTCCACACCGCCGCGATGGCTCTTGTGCCCTTCCAACACGCCACCGTTCCGCTGAGAGATATCGCCAATCACCAGCTTGGAAGCCTCTGGCATCAGCCAGCGCATGTGCCGGGAGGTCTCTACCAAAAGCTCGATCATCTCCGGTGTACCCCAGGCAGAACCTGGCGTGATACGCTCATAAAAGAGCGGAAGGTCGGGAAGCTGTACACCGTCCCGAAGGTACTGGCCGGAACAGCCGACCTTGGCGGCGCTGTCCGCAGAGTCCACCGGCCCCACACCCGAAGGCACGAGGGGGAAGCCCTCCAGAGAGGGGCCAAAGCCGGCGGCTGCTGCAGTGAGGAGAGTGGCCAGAAGCACCATGACGCTCCGCGTAGACAAGCAGCCTACCCCCCCGGGCGATTGGTGCAAGCGCTGTGGTGCGTAGGAATTTACGCACTGAAGGGGTGTCATGCCCTCCTGTTGCCCTTCTCACCCCCTTTTGGAGCACCCAGGTTGACGTGTCAACCCATGTCGAAAAGTTGTCAAAATGGATCCCCACTGGCCGGCGGGGGTGAAGGTGAACCGACCCCGCCGCTGCTTCCATCGGGCGGTCTTACGCAGTCCGAGCACAAAATCGTTTGCGATGCCGCTTTCTATCACCCATGCCAAGGGTGGGTCAAAAAAACGCCCACCCGATTACCGGGTGGGCCTTTCTTCAGCAATATCTATGCCTCAGACTTACTCTTCCTGCGAGCCCAGGGGAGAGTCACTCTCCTCGGTCATCTCCGCGGTGGCGTCCACGGTCGCTTCTGCCGTCGCCTCCCCATCCGCAGGCGAAGCCTCGGGCCCACCTTCTTCTGCAGTCCCCGACGCCGCCTCGCCCTCGGCCACTGGGGCTGCCGTCTCTTCCGAAGTGCGATCGCCCCCTTTCCGGCGGCGAACGGTGCGGGATCCGGAGCGCGGCTGCGGTTCGGTAGGGGCGGGAATTCCCGCCGCTTCCGCCTGCTTCTGCAGCTCAATGGCCGCGCCGCTGGTGATCAGGACCTGCATCCGGCCCAACGCCGCGCCATAGATCAGGCGTGCCGCAGAGTCCTTGGGAGAGCGCTCCAACGCCCGCTGGTAGTCCTGGTCGGCATTGAAGATATGGCCCTGAGCCTCGTACATGGTGCCACGCACGAAAAAGGCCTGGTGACAGGAGGGCTCCATGCGGATGGCCTTGTCCAAATGACCGGTTGCGTCTGCCCAGTTGGCCTTGCGCACGGCGATTCGCGCGCGCTCAACCCAGGGCATCGCCGCACGCTCGTCCAGCTTGGCGGCCTGCTTCAACAGCCAATCGGCCTGATCCAGATCGCCATCCGGCTTGGCCAGGGTGATCCGCGCCAGGTAGATGTGCGCCATATAGTTCCGCTTGTCCCGCTCCACCGACGAACGCAGCAGCTCTTCGGCTTCGGTCTGGCGCTCGGGCACCCCGCGCTCCACCAACAGTGCACCAAAGCGGGCCATATGCAGGCCACTTTCGGGGTCCAGACGACGCGCCTCTTCGAGCGCCTGCTCCGCGAGGTCGAAGGCCCCCCGGTTCAGGTAGATCTCGCCGAGAATGCCGTAGGTGTCCGGCATCATCGGCTCCAGACGCATGGCTTCCTTGAGCTGCTCCACAGCATCATCCACCCGCCCCTGATCCAGGTAGATCCCGGCCAGACGACGACGGATACGACCGCTCTCGGGGAAGGCCTCCACCCCACGCTCCAGGGCCAACGCAGCCTTTCCGCGGCCCGCAGCCTTGATCTGGTGCCAGGTGGCCTCCTGGTGGAAGGCCTCCGGGGTGGGCGCGCGGCGCTGCGCTTCGTGGAAAATAGAGAGGATCTCTTCCATGTTTCCACGCTGCTCGATGCGCAGCTCGGCCTTCATCAGCGCCATTTCGGTGTTGGCAACATCCTTGCCCAGGATCTCTGCCAGCCGCTGTTCTGCAAGGTCGAAGCGGGGCTTCCGCGAACGCACCATCTCACGCACCGACTCCAGCGCGGGATCGTTGTCGGGAAAGGGCATCGCAGCGCGGTTCTTGATGCGGTGCGCGGCAAAAAGGAAGCGATTTCCTTCCTGATTCAGCGCCAGACGGGCCAGCCCCTCGGCCTTGCCACCCTTCTCCACATACCAGTTGCCAAGCTGCTCCAACAGCGCAAACTCGGCCCGTTCACGGGGATCCAAGTGCGCAATTACCAGCGGATGCACCGAGAAGTTCCTCTCCTTGGCCTCTTCCGGGCTCTGGTCCAGCAGACCCGCACCCTGAAGAGCGAGGCGCAGCTTGCGATCCACGCCCACATGTTCGAGGTCGGTAGAGGTCATCGGGAGGCGGAAGTGTGCAAGCGCAACCAACGCTTTCCGCTCTTCCGGGCTCAGAGCCTCGATGGCCTTGGCGATACGACGGGCGACCGGCTCCAGGTGGCTGACGCTCTCCATCTGGAAGAAGCGCTTCTGCTCCATGAGCTCTTCGCGATGTTCAGGATTGCGCACCGCAATCGCGAACATCCGCGCGGCAAAGGGATGCCCGTGGATACGGTTGATGATGTCGCCGAAGTGCTCACGGGGGAAGTCCTCCACCCGCCAAGACTCGAAGAGGGGATGGAGATCCCGACCTTTGAGGCCCTTAAGCTCCATTACCGGCAGATCTACACCCTCGCCCTCGCGGTAGAAGCGGGTGCGCAGGGTGGACAAAAAGACAATGCGGAGCTTGGCTTTGGAAAGCAGCAGCGCCTTGAGGAGCAGCTCCAGACGACCTTCGCGGTGGAAGGTGCCGTCGCCCCGCAGGGAGTGTTCGAGGTGATCGATCACCATCACGCTGTTGTCGAGAGCGGGGTTCTCCAAACAGGTGACGGCGAGTGCAGCCAACTGACTGGGAATGGGGCGATTTGCCGGATCCCGCATCGCATCTACAAGGCGTTTGTCCCCCGCGTCTGCGCAGATGGCGGAAAGGCGCGCGTAGAGGGCGTCGGCCTCGCAGCCCCAGCCGATCGAAAAGTCGGGGAGACGGCGCAAGGTGCTGGTGGACAGTGCCTTTTCCAGCAGCCAGTGCTTGCCGATGCCGTGGGGGCCGGCGATGACAACGGGCCCACCCTTGTCCAGGATGCCCGCCAACTCAGCCAGCTCCTCTTCCCGCCCGATGAAGCTGCCGCGCGGAGCGCCGCCCTTCTTCTTTTCCTCGGCCGGAGCAGCCGCAGCCACCACCGGCGCGGCCACAACGGGCACAGGAAGCGGAAAGAGAAACTCCTTCGCCTTCTTCTTCTCATGCTCGAACTTCAGCGTGCGGAGCGCGCTGGGCAGACCAAAAGGATTGAAGGCGCGGGCCACCACCACCATACGCGGCTTGTGGGGCGCGGACTGGATCAGGCTGGCCAATGCGCCGAGCCCCACCGAATCCACACTCTCCACCTCGATCAGGCAGATCAGCCCGCCTTCCTTCGTCAAGGCGGGCGCAAGGCTCTCCGCATTGACGACGGTAGCCGGGCTGCGCGGATCCCCGCTGAGCACCACTGCGGGAATGCTGGGACGACGCCGAAGCTCGCCCAACACTTCCGCTTCGGCCAGTACCCGGCCGCCCAACACCATCACACAACGACCATCCTGAATCGCTCGCTCAACGCGGTCCATATTGGAATCCTCTATCCGGAATACCAGGGGGGCGGCCGCCTAACCGATCTTGGGACACCTGCCCAAGATCAGGCCGCGAATTCCCCCCTCACCGTCCTCACAGCAGGGGGGCAAGAACAACGCTATCCAAAAGCAGCGTCCGTAACATCGCCGTAAGGTTGGGATCATCACAGACGCCAGCCTCGAAATTCCCGCGCACCTCGGGAGCTACAAAAGAAAAGCTCCCCTCCCCCCCCTCCCCCAGCTCAGCCTGCCCCCGGGGCACCTCCAGCACCAGGTCCACCGCGGTGGGCTGGCTCACCGGAATGGCCCCCCCCCCAGACGCTGCGGCTGCTTCTTCGACTGTATACCACGTCGCTCCTGCATTTTTCCCAATCTCCCATGCCCCCGGGCCGGGCACCCGCAAGAGCACCACAATCGCACCCTCGCGCGTCCACAACGACCGGGCCTGTTCAAAAGACCAGGTTCTTGCACTGGCTTCCTCGTCAATCACCGTACCGGGTCGATCCTGCACCGCCTGTCCGCAGGCCAGATAAGAATTGCTGAGAAGGACCCACTGCTCCTCCTCGACCGGGAAGCGCAGCGCCGTGCGGATGGGCTCCTGCCCATCGGGAAGCACAAAGGTCGAAGTGCAGGCCAACAGCCAGAGCATCAAAAACTCCCAGGCAAACGTGCCTGTTCTCGTAGACCCACCGCAGCACAGGCATCGGCGTGCAACCGATCCGCTTGCTGCTGGTTTCTCGTATTCCAACGTCGCAAGTAGATGGCATCTTGCTCAAAAGATGGCCAGTCCGCGCAGAGCTGGTGTTCCCCCATTCGCGCCTGCCAGTGCTTCACAAAAGGAATCACCTCGCGCTGGTTTCCCTCCTGCACAACAAAAGCGATGTGCGCAACCGGCCGCCGTGCGCCCAGTTCCTTGCGGATCTGCAGGAAGCGCTCCACGTTGCGGAAGACCCGATCTCGATGATCCGCTCCTTTGATCCAAGTATACGTGGGCGCGGAGAATGCATCGATGGAGAAGTGGATGGCCCGAAAAGTGTCATCGGCCAGCCCCGGCTGCTGTGCGAGTCGCACCAGACGCCGTGCGCGGTCGGGCGAGAAGATCACGGCATTGGTATGAAGCTTAAAGCTACGAAAAATTCGATTGTTCGCATTGATTGCGAATGCGTACTCCACAAACTGGTCAAACTGCGGATGCAGCGTGGGCTCGCCCAGCCAGTGTGGGCAAAGGTGGACATCCTCCCCCGCTTTCTGCAGACCGAGCAGCGCATGACGCCAGGCTGAAAAGCTCATGAAGCGCATCGGCACGCCATGCGCCTCTTCCCGTAGCGACTGGCTGCACATCCGGCAGGCCAGGTTGCAGTGGTCGGTCAGCTCCAGGTTCAGGTTCATAGCCAGGCCCGAATGGCCCGCTCATGGGCCAGGATGTTCTCCGAACATTCGGCACAGCGCCCCGTCGGCTTTCCCTGCCGCATTCCCGCGCGGACCCCCTCCAGCATGGGCGACGACCTCCAGTGTGTGGCAAGGCGGCCGGTGGCAAGGGACTCTCCCTCTCCCGCAAGGACACAGCAGGGAGAAAGCCGGCCATCGGCCTGGATCGTCAGGTGGTGCCAAGCCTTGAGGCAGGGCGCCGCTGCCAACCCGCTGCCCGTTGGTGGCGCGGGCACGGTCGCCCCCCGCTCCAAGGCCCGGGCACTCTGGAAATTCGGCAGGGTGGTGGGTAGCGAGAGGGATTCGGCCAGCGCGATCCACCCGGGGAGTTCTCGCTGAAAATCAGCTTTATCCGTCTCAGAAAGCATCAGTCGCTGTTGCTCTGGCCTGTAGGCGACCAGCGCATCCACATCCACCCGGAAGGCACCCAGGGCGCTGGCCAACTTCAAAACTGAGCCTATCTCCCGCCAATTGTCTCGCGTCAAAACCGTATGCAGTGCGATCCGCGGATAGCGGCGCTGCCCACGCAGCCGACGTAGCCGGCATGCGGCCGAGATGGTCTTTCGGAAGGCGCCAGGCCGACCACGCAGGCGGTCGTGGGTCTCCGCCTCGGCACCATCCACCGAAAAATGTACTTCATCCCACGCGATATCCACCAGCTCTCCGAGCAGGGACGGCGGCATCAGTGTGCCATTCGTCGTCAGCATCCCCTCCAGCCCCAGAGCCTTCGCACGTCGTAATAGCGGCATCGTAGCAAGGGAGATCATCGGCTCTCCTCCGCCCAGAACCATGAGTCGCTTGGCACCCAACTGCGCGGCCTCTTCCAGCAGCTCCAGCCATCGGGAGGTGGGTAGCTCGCCGCGTGCGGGCTGGTGCCGCTCGGTGGTGTCGCAGAAGTGACAATCCAGGTTGCAGCGCAGGGTCGGGTAGACCTCCAACGTCCAGGGGCCCACGGGAGCCCCTGCCTCCTGCGCCCGCACCCGCTCCGCGATGGCTGCACGCTCATCCACGGTAGAAGCGTAGCCCGCCCCTACCCTCTGCGCCTTGCCTCTGGCGCCCGGGCCGTACCTTCTGCTACCATCCCGGTATGACCCTGCTCGCCCTTCTGCTCGCCGCCTGTACCACCACGACCGGCACCAAAGAGAGTGTAGACTCCGGCCCTCTTGGGTTTTGCGAAAAGGTCTCGGACGGGGGCAGCTACGAAACGGCCGACCGAGAGGGAAGCGGCTCTTCCGGGGATCTGGTGGTCAAGATGATCACGGTAGAAGATGTGGACATCCGCAACCCCCTCTACATCGCCTTCAAGGACTACACCTTGGAGAATACGGACACGGGCGGAATCCAGCAGACCGGACAGACCAGCGGCGACGGTATCGCTACCATCACCGGCCTTGGGCCTGGAAACTGGTCTTTCCAGGCTTCCTTTGCGCGCGGCAGCAGAATTTGCACCGCCGTCCTTTCGGTGCCAGTGACGGCCGGTCAGCGCACCACCGGCTGCGTCGTGATGTCCTGCCCGGACTGACCCTGGACTATTCGCCGTAGCTATGGTGCTGATCGGCTGGCGGAGGGGGTGACCGTAGGGCCCGTTCCGGTGCCCAATAGCCGGGGATCCAGGAGCCATCCTCTGCGTAGTCCCCGTTCACCCACACCCACCCTGGCCGGAACTCCTCGCGCCAATAGCCTTCAACCCAGTAGGGACCGACCCAATGTCCGGCCACCCAAAGGTAGCCGCCGCGCCTTTCGTCGGGCTCCCAGTGGCCAGGTAGCCAGCGCCCGAAGCGGTCGTAGTGTCCGACCACCCAGTGCCACCCTGGACGATGATCAGGGACATAGCTGGGAACCCACGGGTTCACCCGAACCACCACCACCGGTCGGGGGGGCACATAGACCGGTCGATGCCGGGGCGGATGCCGGGGGCGGGCTTCGACGGCAGAGAAGAAGCTGAGCAGAAGCAATGCGACGTGCATGAAAGTCTCCGGTACATGAGGGGGACCACCCTTGGACGCTGGGGATGGCCGGTTCATTCGACTTCGGGATACAGGCGACGCGGATGTTGACCCTGCTGCTCCTGCTGGCCTGCAGCGCTCCCGCGCCCACGGTACAGGCGCGGGGTAGCACCCGTGCGCTCCATGTGGAAAGTACGGCACCCTTCGAAGAAGTACGCTTGCTGGCCTCTGATGGCAGCCTTCGCTTGCAACGGCGGCTGCCTGCGCCCACCCTCCTGCTGGAGCTGCCCGTGGCCCTTCCGCCGGGGGACTGGTCGGTGGTCGTAGATGGGATCGAGGTAGCTTTTCAGGTGGCGCCGGCCACCGCCCTCTCCCTGCAGGTTCAGACACAGCCCGGCAGTCCTTGGGAGGATGCTCCCCCCCAGATCACCGTGCCGGTGCTGCGTGGGGCCACCACCGAAGTAGTGCTGGGGCTGCTTTCCGGTCCGGGCGCTCCGGATACGGTGGAGCTGCAGCCGATTGGCACAATTCCGCTTGTGCATGGGCGAGAGCTCACGACGATTCAGGTGGGAGAGCAGCCCATCCAGCTCCTGATGGATCCCGCGGGCCCCCTGGAACGCTCCCTTCGCCTGGAGCCGTATCTGGTGGAACTGGCGGAGCTGCAGAAAAAGATATCCTTGAACGATTCTTTTTTTCCGGCGGATGCCGATGGAGCTATCGATCCGGCACGGCCCGCTCTCCAGGTGAACCTGGGGTCACCCCTGTGGCAGCCACTCCGCGCCCGACTGCGCAGCGGGAGACGGTCGGATGTGGAGGCGCCCTGGGCATATTGGTCTTTTTCCCTGTCTAACCAGGGCGATTTGCCGATGGATCTCGTCATCACCCTGGACTTTCAGGACGATGCATTTCGCAGCCGCAGTCGCGATGGGGGCAGGTCGGTGGTCTCCTCGCTGTTACGGGTGCCTGCGGGTGGGCAAAGCCGCGCGGTCGTGCCGGTCTTCGTGGACCAGGAAGCTGTGAACAGCGGGCGCTACCCCGTGGCGCTCAGCATCGGCCTGCCCGGCAGCGATCAGCAGTTGCTGCGTCGTGATCTGGAGCTCTTTGTCAGCCGCTCTGATGGTTGGTCTGGGGTCGGATTTCTATCGATGGTGGCGGCAGCGGGCCTGGGATGTGCATGGGTGCTGTGGCAGCTCCGGCGTTGGCTGGTCCATATTCCTACCGCCGAACTGATGATGATCTCTATGGTGGGAAGCGCACTTTTTGTTGTCGGAGGGGTGAGCGACCTGATCACGGTCTCCTTCTCCGCGCTCCTTGGGCCTTTTTCGGTCTTTCTAACAGGGCTTCCCAATGAGGCCGCCCGCGTGATGTTGCTCGGCGGCCTGCTGAGTCTGCGGCCACGGCCAGGCACGCTCAGTCTGGCGCTGCTGGTCGGCTGGCTGATGCGCGGCCTCGCGCTGGGTGCCTTCACACCCACGGACCCACTTTTTCTTGGTTCCTCCATTTTTTTCGGTGAGCTTTGTGCCTGGTGGGCGGGCCTGAGCCGCGGGCAGAGCTGGGCGGGGCTGCCGCAGAGCTGGATCCGCCTTTCCTTTGCCTTCTGCCTCCCTTCCTTGGCATCCACCCTGGGTGGCCTGACCGTTCATGCGGTGCTGTACCGGCTGTACTACGCACCCTGGTACCTAATATTGGTGGGTATTTTTCCAGGACTTCTGTACCCTTTTCTCTCTTCCATCCTGGCCGGGCGTCTGGTTCGTCGCCTGCAGCAGGTGGCCCCATGATCCGGTTGCGGCAGGCAAGCTACCGCTATCTTACGGGGTCTTTCCAGGTTGGTCCTTTGGATTTGACGGTAGAGGCGGGCGAGCGGCTGCTTCTCACCGGCGCATCGGGCTCTGGGAAGTCCACCCTGCTGCGCCTGATGGCGGGGCTGTTGCAGCGGCACGGCAAGGGGGCGGTAGGGGGAGAGATCCAGGTTTCCGGCGAGGATCCGGGTTGCCTGGAGGCGGTGCCACGGGTGTCCACCCTGGGCTTTGTCTCCCAAGATCCCGAGGACGCAACCGTCTGCGGGGCGGTGGAGGATGAGGTCGGTTTTCCGTTGGAAAATCGCGGCGATGAGCCTGTAGAAATCCAGCGGCGTGTGGAGGGGTTGCTCGCGGCCGTAAACCTGGTCGGAAAGAACCGCCAGGATCCACGTCGCCTCTCCGGCGGACAGCAGCAGAGGATGATGGTCGCGGCGGCGTTGGCAGGTGGGGCGCGGGTGCTGTTGCTGGACGAGCCGCTGGCACAGATCGACCCGGTTGGCGCTGAAGAGCTGCTACACCTTCTGAAAAACTTGAGCGATGGTGGCGTAGCCGTGGTGATGGTGGAGCACCGGCTGGAGCTGGCGCTGCCGTGGGCAACCCGCTGCGTGGTGATGGAGGCCGGGAAAATCGTGGCCGATCCCCTCCCCTCTCCCCACCAGCTTCCGCGATGGAAACTTCAGCCCCCCACCCGAAGCCTGCTTTCGCTGGAGGTTCCTCCACCATGGCGCGCCCGAAACCCGCATCGCTGGTCAGCCCCAGAGCCCGGCTCACCGGCCTTGGTCGCAGAGAACATCAGCTTTGGCTGGCCCGGCGCACCTCCCCTCTTCTCCAGGCTCCAGCTCCGCCTGCGGCGCGGGGAGCGTGTGGCCCTGATGGGCGGCAATGGGGTGGGCAAAAGTACCCTCCTACAGGTGCTGGCGGGTAGGCATTCCCCGCACACCGGTACATTGACCGGCGAGCGCCCGGTGGTGGTGCCGCAGAATCCCGACCTTTCCCTGTTTTGCGCCACGGTCGAAGAAGAACTGTGCTTTGCACTAGCGGAGCGCGGTGTGCCGGCGGCGGAGCGGCGGGCAACGGCCTCTTCCCTCGCAGCGCGTTTTGGGCTAGAAAAGCTCCTGGCCTCCCCTCCGCAGGCACTTTCCCGGGGGCAGCGACTGCGGGTGGCGGTGGCCGCGGCCTTGGGGGCCGGACCTGCGCTGTTGCTCTTGGACGAGCCCACGGCCGGGCAGGATCTCCCGCAGGTGGAGCGCATGTTCCTGGGGCTGCCACGGGAAACGGCGGTGCTCTTTGCCTGCCATGACCCCGAGGTTGTACTGCGGGAAGCCACCCGCCTTTGGGTGCTCTACCCCGGTGGTTTTTTGGACGGCCCGCCCCTGGAAACCTTACGACGGGCCATGGAACTTGGCTGCCCGCTCCGCCTGCCGCCGCTCGCGGAGATCGGAGTGCCCTTGGGAATCGACCCCACAAGCCTGGATGTACGTCAATTTGCCGCGTTACTGGAACACGCCTCTTGACCCGTAAAGACATGCTATGCATCCCGGCCAGCCACAGCTTCTGACCGGTCGGTACATTTTCGGCATTTGCGCATCAAAATCTTGAGGTTATACATCGCGGGCCTGGAGGAGTCATGCTCAGCGCAACCCCCGAATCCCCGCCCATGTTCGAGAACAAGGTCATCGACTTTTTCTCTCGGGTTCCCTGGTTCGCGGTTCCCATCGTCTTTCTGCCCCTGATCGGCGGAACTTTTGCCTGGGGCCTGCTTCGGGAGGGGGCTACGTTGCTGCCCAGCATCGGTGCCTTCGCGGTGGGGGTCTTTGTGTGGACCCTTACCGAATACTGGCTGCACCGGACCCTCTTTCACTGGACGCCCAACACCTCTTGGGGTCCACGCTTTCACTTTATTCTGCACGGCGTCCACCACGATCTGGTGAATGATCGCTACCGCCTGGTGATGCCTCCGGCCGCAAGTCTCGGCCTTGGTGTTCTCTTCTTTGGCATGTGGTACATGATCCTGGGCCCGGTGTGGGTGTACCCCTTCTTCGCAGGCAAAATGTTCGGCTATCTCACCTACGACATGACTCACTACTACGTCCATCATGGTAAGGTCTATGGGAAGTGGTTCAAGCGCCTGCGCGCCCACCATATGAACCACCACCACAACAAAGAAGGACGGAAATTTGGTGTCAGCACAACGCTCTGGGATCACGTCTTCGGCACCACCTGATGCGCTGGCCTCGTAGGCTTCTTTTCAGCCTCATTCCTCTGCTGCTCCTGGTTGTAGGAGCAGAAGGGGCACTGAGGGCACTGGGCTGGCCCAAGAAGGACACCGGGCGCGAGTTCACCCACTCCGAGATCTACTGGGTTGAAGATGCCTCGCTGCGAAAGCAGGCATTTCCCCATAAGGAAACAGGGGGCTCCTTCCGAGTCAGTACCGACGCCAATGGCCTACGCTATCCCCTGCGCGCCGAGGAGAAGACCGCGGGCACCTTCCGGGTGATGACGCTGGGCTGCTCCACCACTTTCGGCTGGGGTGTGGACGACGAGGCGAGCTGGCCTGCACGCCTGGAGGTGATTCTTCAGGAAGGTGGCCACAAAGTAGAGGTCGTGAACGGTGGTCAACCTGGCTATTCCTCTTTCCAGGGCCTGTGGCTTTGGGAGCAGACGCTGCACCGCTACCAGCCGGACCTGGTGATCTTCAGCTACATCGTGCAGGACTCACGAAAAGTGTCCTACTCGGATCAGTCCCAGGCCATCCTTCAGTCCAATGCGGATTTCCTGAAGCGGAACCTGTTCTATCGCTCGTTGTTATATCAATGGTCGCTGAACCAGATCAATGGGTGGCGTATCGAGTCTAAGGACCGCACGCAGACAGATTTCCGGGTGCCGCTGGTAGAGTATAAGGACAACATCCGCGCGATGCTGAAGAAAACAGAGGATGTTGGCGCAAAAATGATGTTGTTCGGCTTCCCCCTGGAACGCGAGGGCTATACCGGTGAACATCGTCGCATCATGCACGCTGCGGCCGACGTGCTGGCGCTCCCCATCTACGATCCCCAGCCCGAGTTCGAGCGCATCACCTCCCAGCAGGTCCTGTACTTTCCACAGGACCGCGGCCACGCAAATGCCGAGGGGAACAACCTGATCGCCCAGGGCATGGCCCAATTCCTGGTGGCGCAGAAGCTGGTTCCTTAGCGTCAGCCCTTTTCAACCGCGCGCCGGTGTTTACCCCCTCCTCCCGGAGTCTACGCACATGATGTTCGTCATTATGCTTGAGCTGAACAGCCGCAAAGAAGACCAGTACGCCGATCTGGAGCGTGCGATCAAGGCTTTGGGCGACTGGTCCAACCGGGTGAAGGGGCAGTGGCTGGTGCAATCCCGCTTTCCCGCATCGCAGATTCGTGACCTGCTGAAACCCCACATCGACGCCGGGGATCGGCTGTTCGTCGCCCGTCTGACCGGGTCCTGGTCGGCCACCAACATGGGGCCGGGCTTCCAGGAGTGGATGAATCGCCGCAACTACGAGACCCCTCCCACTCGCGGCAGCGCACGCTGAAGTAGCAATCGGGGACCCCACCTTGCACGGAGTGGCCCGACAGGATAGTCGCGCCGCCCGCAGCGGCTTTCGACTGTGTGCCCGACGGGCTCGCAAGCGTTGGTCGGTTTTTTCCTGTAAGCATCGGATGGAACGCGAATGATCTCGAACCTCAAGCTGATCCGCAACATTGGCATCAGCGCCCACATCGACTCTGGCAAAACCACCCTCACCGAGCGTATCCTTTTCTACACCAACCGGATCCACCAGATCCATGAGGTGAAAGGCAAGGACGGCGTGGGAGCCACCATGGACTTCATGGAGCTGGAGCGCGAGCGCGGGATCACCATCCAGTCGGCCGCCACTCACGCCTTCTGGTCGGGCTCCATGAAGTCCCCCACCACCGAGGGGCAATACCCAGAGCACTTCATCAACATCATCGACACCCCGGGACACGTGGACTTCACCATTGAAGTCGAGCGCTCCCTGCGCGTGCTCGATGGCGCCATCCTGGTGCTCTGTGGTGTGGCGGGCGTGCAGTCCCAGTCCATCACCGTGGACCGGCAGATGCGCCGCTACCGCGTTCCCCGCCTCGCCTTCGTGAACAAGTGCGACCGCCAGGGTGCAAACCCCGTGCGCGCCCGCAACATGCTCGAAGAGAAGCTGGGCCTGAACGCCGTGATGATCCAGCTCCCCTGGGGCCTGGAAGAGAAGCACAAGGGCCACGTGGACCTGGTGACGATGAAGGCCTACCTCTTCGAAGGGGACAACGGCCAGATCATCACCGAGCACCCCATCCCCGAAGAGATGGCGGAAGACGCGGCGAAGTACCGCGAGATTCTGCTGGACAAGGTCTCGATGTTCAGCGATGAGCTGACCGAGCAGATCCTGGAGGGTGAAGATCACGTGCAGGTGGAGACGGTGAAGGCCGCCATCCGCGCCGGTACCATCTCCCTGAAGCTGGTGCCCGTGCTCTGCGGTTCCGCCTACAAGAACAAGGGCGTTCAACGCCTGCTGGACGCGGTCATCGAGCTGCTTCCCTGCCCCACGGACGTCCCGAACGAGGCGGTGGATCCCACCAACAACGACGCCAAAGTCGACGTGCCCTGTGATCCCAGCGGCCCGATGCTCTCTCTGGCCTTCAAGCTGGAAGACGGCCGCTACGGGCAGCTCACCTACCTGCGCATCTACTCCGGCATCCTGAAGAAGGGCGATACCATCTACAACCAGCGTACCAAGCAGCGGATCCGCGTGGGCCGTCTGGTGCGTATGCACGCCAACGAGATGGAAGAAATTGAAGACGCAGCCGCAGGCGACATTGTCGCGCTGTTCGGCGTGGAGTGCGCGTCGGGCGACACCTTCTCCGACGGCAACACCGAGCTGGCCATGTCGTCCATCCACGTTCCTTCGGCGGTCATCTCGTTGACCATCAAGCCCAAGAATGCGGCCTCGACCTCCAACATGTCCAAGGCGCTCAACCGCTTCTCCAAGGAAGACCCCACCTTCCGGGTCAGCTCCGACCCCGACACCGGCGATACCATCATCTCCGGCATGGGCGAGCTGCACTTGGAAGTGTACGTCGAGCGTATGAAGCGCGAGTACAACAGCGAGGTGCTCACCTCCCCGCCCCGCGTGGCCTACCGCGAGACCATCACCCAGCGCGCGGACTTCAACTACACCCACAAGAAGCAGACCGGCGGTTCCGGTCAGTACGGCCGGGTGGCGGGCTACATGGAGCCCATCGAGACGGTGGACTACGAATTTGTGGACGACATCGTGGGCGGCTCCATCCCGCGCGAGTACATCCCCTCCTGCGACAAGGGCTTCAAGAAGTGCTTGGAGAAGGGCGAGCTGATCGGTGCTCCCATCGTCAACATCCGCTGCGCCATCAACGACGGTCAGTACCACGCGGTAGACTCCAGCGATATCGCCTTCCAGCTTGCCGCGATCGGCGGCTTCAAGGAAGGCTACTTCAAGGCGAAGCCGGTGGTGTTGGAGCCTATCATGCGGGTCGGTATCGAAGGCCCCGGTGAGTTCCACGGCTCCATGGTCGGTACCCTGATGCAGCGCCGCGGCATCATCGTCTCCACCTCGGAAGGCAGTGGGGTTTCGCAGATCGAAGCTCACGTTCCGCTGGCAGAAATGTTCGGCTACTCCACCACCCTGCGCTCTGCAACCCAGGGCAAGGCGGAGTTCCAGATGACCTTCTCTCACTACGATCAGGCCCCCCAGATGGTCATTGATCAGCTGGTGAAGAAGTACCAGGCCGAGAAGAAGAACGCCTGAGGATGCTTCCACAGCCCCCAAGCGAACGTTCCCCCCTCCGCGCGCTCAACTCGGCGCTTGGAGGGGGGTTACGTTTAGGAGAAGTCGGCCTCGTCTCTGGTAAAGCTGGAGTCGGGAAAAGTGCTCTTTTGGTGCAACTGGCGCTGGAGCGCCTGCTGCGTCAAGAGCCGGTGCTGCATGTGGCGCTGCGCTACGGTGCCCAGCATGTGCGGGATCAGTACGAGTCCATTCTGGAAGGCTCGCTGCGTTCCATGCGCCCTCTGGATCGTGCGGAGGCGCTGCTGCAGGTGGAGCGCTGCCGTATCATCCATGCGGCGCGCGACGGCGCCTTTTCGGCCGCTCGCCTTCGCACCCTGCTGAGCACCCTGGCGGACGTGGTGGATTTTCACCCCGTGTTGGTGGTGATCGACGGCTGGGATCCTCAGCCCGCAGACATCGAGGCGCTGCAGGCCGACCGCGCGCAGGGCTTCGCGTGCTGGGTGGCATTTACCCCGTTGGATGTCGCCTTTCCGCCGAACTTTCCTGGCGATGTGCTGCTGGAAGTGGTGCCGGAGCGCACCCACCTTCGTCTGGTGCCCCACCGCGTGCGCGATCAAACCGGCATTCTTCCACTGCGCTTGGACGGTGCACAGTATGTGGCGCCCGCCGAAGAACGAACGGACCGCCAGATCAAGCCGGAAGAATGTACACTGTTTACGGGCGGAGCCGCAGGCGCCGAAGCCGCATTTGGTGAGCTGGCCGAGCGCTGGGGCGTGAAGGAGACCAACTTCACCTTCCGCGGCCATGTGCAGGCCCACAGCCGGGGTGCGGTGCCCCTGACCGAGGCTGAGCTGGCCGCAGGCGACGTATCGCTGGCCTACGTGGCCCGAAAACTGCGCAGGTCTTTCGGAGAGAACACCATGCTTCGGCGGGTGCTCCAGAGCCTCTGGCACCAGGTCAGCCGAGCCGAGCAGGTGTTTGTGATCGGCACCATCCAAGAGGATGGCACGGTGATCGGTGGGACCGGCTGGGCGGTAGAGCTTGCGCGGATGTGGAACAAGCGCCTTTGGGTGTTCGACCAGGAGAAAGACGCTTGGTATCTCTGGAATGGAGAGGACTGGGTGGCGGGAACACCGACCGTGGACGCCGTCAACTACTGCGGAACCGGCTCTCGGAACCTGACCGAAGGCACCCAACGGGCGCTCGAGGATTTGATGGTGCGGAGTTTTGGGGCCCGTGACTCATCGTAGAGTCACGTCGTAAGGCCATAGTTACTACTGCATCCACACCGCACAGAACAGCATGTCCGTTCCGTCCTTTTCCATGAGTATAGGTGTGGTGCAGTTCGGGAACGGCGCGGTTTCCACATCGTAGATGGGGTTGGGGTCCACCTGGTTCCCATCTGCACGCAGCAGCGTTCGGGTGACCGGGAGCAAGCCGTCGGGGCGCTGTCCATAGAGGGCCAGCATCCCCTGTTCCGCACGGCAAAAGGGAACCGAAGCCCGGTCCCAGGTGAAGGAGCGCGAGAAATTCTCGGGGCTGTCGCCGTTGGCCGCCTCGATTTGAAGCTCGGCCGTGGTAGCAAAGAGCCACCAACCCTGCCCGTCCGGATAGGGACAGATCACTGGATCCAGGAGGTTGTCGGCGGTATAGACCACCGACTCCTCTTCGAAACAGCCGGACTTCCATGCCGCGGTGGCGATGGGATGCGGCCCGGCAGGAATGCCACTGTTTTGGCCTTCTACCCGGAGAAACCGGTAATAGACGGCATGTAGCGCCCCCCCTGCATCCAACCAGAGGGACTGATCGGTGGGCAGGACCTCTTCCTCCACCATCAGACGGTACAGGTGGGTGGACCAATTCTCAAGGTCTTGGGTGGCAAACACCACCAACTCCCGCGTAATCGGAACCTGGACCCCCATGGCCTCCGCAGGCAATGCGTCTACACTCACACTCAAAAGGAGCCCGTCTTCTGCAGGAAGTATGCCGAACGAGGACACATGGATAGCAAGGACCCTGGGGTCCGCCTCCCAGCTCCGCTCCCCCGTCTTCCGTGCCATGCGCAATTGCCAGTGGGGTGTGGTCGGGACATCCGTGGGTAGTACAAGCGCGGAATAGGGGCCCGCCTTCTCCCAAAAACCAACCTCCTCCCAAGGGAAACCTGCAACATCCCGGTCACAGGTCCACTCCTCCTTGGTGGGCAGCTCGCTGTCCACAGGATCCGGAGCACTCTCCACACCCCGCGACTCCTCAACCCCTGGCTTCTCGGCACTCCGACAAGCCAGCAGCAGAAGTGCGCCTACTGGCCCCACGGCGAGGCCGTTCCGGGAGGAACAACCGGCACCACGGCCCCCGGACCACCGGAGACAATGTTGAACTCCACGCGCCGGTTGTTCTGGCGCCCTTCATCAGTACGGTTGGTGTCGATGGGGCGGGTCTCGCCGTAGCCCATGGTCACCATCCGACTGGGGGAGATCCCCCGCTGGACCAGATACTCAAACACCGCATCCGCCCTCGCTTTCGAAAGGCGCTGGTTGAGCGCGTCGTCGCCCACGTTGTCCGTATGGCCCGCAATCTCAATGCGCACCGAGGGATAGTCCTTCAGCACCTGGGTCACGTCGTCCAGAACGCCAAAGCTGTCCGACAAAATCGTTGCTTTGCCCGTGGCAAAGTTGATTCGCTGCTTGATCACGATCTGGTTGGCGGTGATCTCCACCCGGGTCGGCTTGGTGTCCGGGCAGCCGTCCTCGTCCAGGTACTGGTTGACGGACTCGGGCTGATCCACACAGCTGTCCTTGTCGTCGGTAACGCCGTCACCATCCCGATCGTAGACCGGACAGCCATTGCGCTCGGGCAGACCCCGCTCGTTGGGGCACTGATCGGCTGCATCCGCGATGCCATCCAGATCATTGTCCAGCTCGGGACAACCATCGGCATCGTTGTAGCCGTCGCGATCTTCGGGATCGCGCGGGCACGCATCAAGCGTGTCGACCACCCCGTCCGTGTCATCATCCAGGTCAGGACAGCCATCGCCGTCCTTGAAGCCGTCCAGGTCCTCCATGTCGCGGGGGCACTGGTCGTCCGTATCCACCACGCCGTCCTTGTCCGAATCCCCTGGCACCACCACGATCGGGCCCGGCGGCGGCTCCACAAAGACCGGCTCGGGCGGAGCGACGGGCACCGCCGGACAGGCGGCGGCAACCCGGGCGTTTTCCAGCGAGATATCCATGTGCTGGCCGGCTCGGCGCAGGTTCGCCTGCTGCATCTCAAGCTCGGCAAAAGCGAGGTTCGCCTCTGCAATCGCTCGCTCGCGCGGGGCGCATTGCGTAAGCGTCGCCGCGGTCGCCAACGCCTCCTTGGTGGCGCTGTGGTTGCTGCTCAACGCGGCGGAGGAGACGCAACCCGGAAGCAGGAGCACCAGTCCGAGAATGGAGAAACGAGGCATCTTACGGCTCATCCAGGTCGATCACAGGTTCGTTCGTCGGGGGCGCGGTGGGCTGGGCCGGAGTCGGCAGCCGCTCCTCCGGCACCACTTCTCCCGCGTCGGGGATTTGGATGCCGTCCGTAGACTTTTTGTAGGCCGCCTGAGACCAGGAAAGGCTGGTGCGACAGAGCTGATCCACAGCACCATAGGAAGAATAGCCATCTTCCTCTTTGGCTTTTTGCAGATACTCCTGTGCCAGGGTGATTTCGTAGAGCGCACGCTCTTCCGCGCCCTCCGAAATGGCCGCCTGGTACTCGCGCTGGGCATTCACCAGCATAAAAGTGGAACGTCCGGCAGTACAGCCGGTCAGGAACAACAGAGGCAACAGCAGGCGCATCGGCGCTTCTCCCACGGAACCGCGGCGGACCACGGACCATCCCGGTATGTAACCGATCCCGTCCGCTTGAGAATAGCCCGAATTCGGCTCTTGTGCATGGGGATTGACAAGGAGTACCGCTTTCTGCCCGCGCGTACGAGGATATAAGACAGTCATCGGGAGTTTCGATGGACCTTCTCAGCCAGCTTCTGGCCTTGCCGGCCGGAGATGCCATTTTTGATCTGGATGGAACGCTGATCCGCGGAGATATTGGTGATTCGGTGTTCCGCCGATTGATGGGGCGACTTCCTCCGTCCGTACGAGCGGTGCTCGGCAGCGACAACCCCTGGGGACGCTACGAAGAAATCGTGCGTGCGGACTTCTGCGCGGCCGGGGATCTCGCGGGAAAAGGGCTGGCCGGAAGCACCATAGCCGAGGTTGAAGCCTTGGTAGCGGACGCCTTCGCTACCGGTGATGTCGTAGAGAACACGCCGGTGGTGGAGCTGGCGCGCGCCATCGGCGCCCACCACCGGGTGTGGATCCTGACCGGCTCGGCGGAAGTGCTGGGACGTGCTGTGGGCCGCAGGCTCGGCATCGAGAGGGTTGTGGGCCTGCGCCTGCGTATGGAAGGGGATCACTTCACGGATGAACTTCTGCCACCCTGCACCTGCGGAGAAGGAAAGGTAAAGGCAGCGAAACTTTGGATTTCCGAGCATCCGGTATTTGCGATTGGCGACTCCCCGACGGACCATCCGGTGATGCGGACGGCCCTGGTGGCGCGCAGTCTGGGGCGCATCGCAGGCCAGGAGTTTCCTGCTTTTTCCTGATCAGTCTTCCAGGCTCTCTATGCCCAGCTTCAAATCCTTCAGCTCAGCCAGGGTCTTCCCATCGCCACTCCTCGTCGTGGAGCTGATGCCCCGCTCGATCAGCGCAAGCGCACCCTTCAGATCGTCGCTCTCCTGCTTTGCCTTGGCATAGTGGTAGTAGCCCGGTCCATTTTCGGGGTACAACTCCAAAAGACGATCGAAGGTGGCAAAGCACTCCTCCCAGGACTGTACCTTCCGCAATTCCATGGCAAGTGTGTACAGCCCAAAGCGATCCGTGGGCTTCTTCGCTACATAATCCCGCGCCGCGCTCAGACGATCCGCCATTGCTCCTCCGCCCTCCCCCCTTCTAACGCTCTTCGGGAGAATCTGAGGTCGTCGCCACCGCCCTCTCAGAAATTTGCGCAATGCGCAGACAAGTCATTCCGAATGGACAGGAATGAGGTATCCTGTCATCGCGCGGAGGATTCTTGAGGTACGCAATCCCGTTCACATTGTATCTGGTCGCTTGTGGGGGCGGTGTCAATACTGGCGGCAACAAGCTGCCAGAGTCCAAGCCCGAAGAACTGACCAAGCCCGAGATCGAGCTGGAAGTAACCTCCCTGGACTTCGGCCACGTGGACTATGGCCAGCTGATCCCCAACTCGGTGACGGTGACCAACCTGGGCGAAGAGGATCTGGTGGTGGAGTCCATTTCCACCGAAGCCCCCTTCTACGTCTCGCCCTCCAACATGACGCTACAGGGCGGCGCCAGCGGCCGCATCACTGTGAACGTGCAGTTGGTGGCCTATGGCGCTTTTTCCAGCGCCATCACCATCGTCAGTAACGACGAAGACGAGGGCACCCTCACCGTTGACCTGTCGGCCGCCGCCATCGACGACGTGGACCAGGACGGCCACGCCCTGCTCGCCGCAGGTGGGGATGACTGCAACGATAACGACGCCGATGTCTACCCCGGTGCCGACGAGGTCTGGTACAACGGCGTGGACGAGAACTGCGACGGTGCCAACGACTACGATCAGGATGGCGACGGGTACGAAACGGACGCATACAACGCCGATCCACAGTTTGGCGGCGGTGATTGCCAAGATGTGAATACCGAATACCACCCTGGCGCTCCTGACGTTCCCTACGACAACCGGGACACCAATTGCCTGGGTGACGACGACTGGGACTACGACGGCGATGGCTACCAGACCGAGCAGTACGGCGTCGGGTCGGACTGCGACGACAATGACTCTGCCGTGAATCGCGACGGCATTGAAATCTTCAATGGCAAGGATGAGAATTGCGACGACAAGATCGACAATGACTCCTCGCCCGAGAATGCAGAGGTGGTCTACAGCGCGGCGGGGAGCACCGACCGCACCGGCTACTCCGTCGCCACCGGAGACCTGGACAGCGATGGCAACGCCGAGATCATCATCGGCTCCTACATGGCCGATACCACGCGGGGAACCGTCGCTATCTTCGATGGCACCAGCCCCAGCTCGGACGATATCGACTACGCCGACGGCTACATCAGCGGGAACAACAACAGCGATCGCATCGGTGACTATGTTACCGTGATCGGCGACTACGACGGGAACGGCGTCAACGATTTGGCGATTGGCGGCTCCAATGTCAGCAGCGGCGCTGGCGCCGTGTACCTGATCGATGGCGACGACTCTCTGCGTAGCCGCACCACCCTGGCCGACGCTCTGGTGACTGTGACCGGCTCCTCGGGCAATTACCTGGGGCGCGGTATCGCCACCTCCATCGATCTGGATGGCGATGGTCTGGACGAGCTGATGCCGATGTACGTCACCGGCGGGGTCAACGCGGTCGCTCTCTCCTACGGCACCGCCTCGATCAACCCCACCCTGTCCACCAGCACCGTAGATGCACTCTTCCTCACCACCGGCACCGAGATGGCTTTCTACCGCAATGCGCCGGTAGGAACAGACATGGACGGGGACGGCTACGAGGACCTGCTCTTCTCGGACGGCATGGCCGATCAGGGCCACACGAACAACGGCGCCGCCTGGATATTGTGGGGTAAACCCCAGCACTATGGCAGCAGCAATGGCCTCACCACCAACCTGTCCGACGTCGCGACGACGGTGCTGTTGGGTACCAGCGACAGCGACTACGCAGCGTGGTGTACCCAAGCGGGCGATGACTGGGATGGGGACGGCGACGCCGAAATCTGGGCCTACTACCAGGGTGAGGGTCTCTATGTCTTTGAGGGGCGCCCCCGCGCCCAGATTACCAGCATGTCCACCTCGGACGCCTCGGTCTTCTATGACTGGGCCAGCTCCAGCACCGACGCGGAGCAGATCCGCCAGATGGGCGACTGGAGCGGCGACGGCTACACGGACATGCTGGTCTTCTTCGAAGACGGCTCCAGCACCAATGGCGTGAGCGAGGTCTTCGTTTCGGACACCCGCTCCGGGACCATCACCCAGAAGAATGGCCGCGTCGGCACCTTGGAAGGGGACTCTGACTACACCAGCGGGAACCTGGGCTTCGGACTTTCTCCGGCTCCCGGCGACATCCAAGGTGACGGCGACCCGGATTTGGTGGCGGGCGATCCTGACTACAATAGCGGCCAGGGCCAGGCATACGTCCTTCTGAATCGTCAGATCGACTAGGCAGATCGTGTTGCGACGTGACTCTGAACAGAGTCACGTCGCAGCGTTTTTGGCCGCGCGTCTTAGCGGACCTGATACAGCGCCGCCCCCGGAAAGAGCTGCGGTGGCCCACACAACAGATCCAGCAGCTCCATCACCGCCCTGGCCTTACCGGCCGGGTACAGCTCTGTATGGACCACGATAAAGGCCAAACCCTGGGCCGCCAGAAGACGACGCCCCAGCTCCAGCTCCAGCAGGGGAAGCGTCGGATCGAGGCTGCGGACCGGGCTACGTTCCAGGTTCAAGATCCGCAAAAGCAGCGGATTCTTCAGGAATAGGGCCGGAGTCGGGTCGTTCAGACCGTAGGGGATCGGCCGACCGTGGTGGAGCTGAGCCAGATCGTAGCGGCTGCGGTCCAGCATGGCCAGCGAGGCCGGCAGATCAAGCACCGCCCCCTCCTCTGCCCGCATCGACAAGGCCATGCTCACTTCGTCCGCACGTGTGTCCATGGTAGGTAGCGGATAAGGAGCAGGAGAAGCTACCAAAAACTCGGTCGAAACCAACACCGCGGCAACCGCAGCCACCGCTCCGCGGCGCCCCCGGGGCACGCGCCGCAGCGCCCGTGCCGCAAGCACCACGAGGCACAGGGTGCACAGGATGACGAAGCGATAGGGGTGGGAGATGCGGGCCAGTGCGGGCACAAGATCGTAGATAGCGAGGAAAGGTAAAGGTAGAAAGCTATTTTCTCCCAGCCTTACGTAGCGACCATTGAGGTAGAGGAAGGGCCCCAGCGCCAACACCCAAGCGGTCACCGCCCCCACAACCCAGCCTTTCCCCTCCCGAATGCCGAAGGCCGCCAGCCCCAGCAAGCCCGCGCCCAAGTAGACCACCACGACCATATCGTCGTCGAAAAGTGCCTTCAAATCCGGGGAGTACCAGCGACCTGGATGAAAAAAAGCCAGGATGTCCACCATGTTGTGGCCCACCAGACTGGCATAGACGAACTCTGGATCGCGGCCCACCATCGCATTGTCCGCCTCCAGACTCTGCCGAAACAGCAGGGCAAAGGGGAGAACCACCAAGGCGGCTACCAGGGCCGCGATCCCCCACAAGGCCCCGATCTGCCGCAGTCGGCGCCCCCGCAATCCCCACAGGCTCCACAGGCCCAACCCCACCGCCATACCCGCCGCCAGCAGGCCATAGTAGGGGTTCATCCATGTACAGAGGCCGAGAAAGACGCCCAACCAAAGGGCAGTCCGGTGGTTCGGCTCCCGCTGTAGCAGGACTAGCTCAGCCAGGACCACGGCCATCGGACCAACGGCCAGGGTCTCGGAGATACCGTTGTAGGCCTGGCCCCATAGATGGGGTTGAAGCTGGAAAACAATGCCTGCTCCAAGTGCACCGGCGGCGGGGGCTCCCGCGCGGATGCACAGCCGCCAGGCGGCAAAGCCCGCGAACCAGAAGTTCAGGAGTATCCCAAGATTATAGGCGGCAGTCGCCCCAAAAACCCATGTGACCGGGGCCAGAAGGGTCGCCATGGGCAAGTCGATGAACCACAGACTCCCCCCCTCGGGCCAGGCCTTTTCCTGCACTTCCCAGGGAAGACGTAGCTCTGCCAGCGCCCGTGCCACCTCTCCATAGCCCCACAGGTGGTTGCCGGTGTCCGCGCCCGGGTGCCCGAGCGCCGCTTCCAGTGGAGAGAGCCCGCTTAACGCAAAACAAGCGCCCAGCAGCAGCAGGGGGACGACAAAGGTCAGCAGCAGGGGGCGCACCACATGACCAACTATCCAGTTAGACGTCCCCATGCGTCGCGCCTTCCGCCGCCCGATCTACGGCGTTGCCTTTGCTCTGGGCCTGTTGGGTCTGCTGGAGCTGACTGCGCGCCTTTTTCCCGAGCCTCGCACACCGGAATTGGTGGTTTTTCAGCCGCATCCCACCCGAATCTGGGCTTTGGAGGAAGGGGAGGACATGGCAGCCATGGTGCGGGTGCGCATCGATGCGGATGGCCTGCGCCTCCCTGCCCGCACGGGACCCGAGGATGCTCCTGTCATCTTGACCGTGGGCGACTCGTCCATCTTCGGGCATGGGGTCGCCGATGGGGAGACCCTCCATGACCAGCTTCAGCAGCAGTTGGAGAAGGGGGGCCTTGCTACACGGGTTTTGTGCGGAGCCGTGCCCGGCTATTCTACGCTCCAGTCCGAACGCCTGTTGGAAGAGGTGGGCTGGGCGCGCAACCCGAAATTGCTCGTGGTGGCGAACCTGTGGAGCGACAACAACATCGACGGATTCACCGATGCCGCGCTGATGTCGGCGCTCCAAGGTCCGTCTGCCATGCTGGAACGCCAGTTTTCCCACAGCGCCCTCTTTCGCCAGACCCGGCAACAGGTGAACCAGCTCCTTGGGCGCCCCACCGGCTGGAAGGTGAGCTGGCCCACCGCAAGCCGGCAGGGCGTGCGGCGGGTTCCACTCCCCGACTACGCACAAGCGCTGGGACGAATCTTTGATGCGGCCCGCACCCGTCAGGTCGGCGTGGTGGTGGTGGCGCTAAGCAATACCTGGCTTTTCTCCCATGACCGCACCGCAGCAACCAGTTGGAAGCCCTACTTTGACACGCAAAAGCGCATGGCGGAGGCCTGGCAGGTGCCCTACCTGGACAGCCTTCCGGCCCTCCAGGCCACCGGACTGCCATCGGAAGCGCTCTTTGTGGATGCCCTCCATCCAAGCGGCCAGGGCCATGGGACGATTGCACGGCTGATCGCAGAGCTGCTCCTTGAAAAAGGTTGGCCCTCCCTTCCAGTTCCGCCGTCCACTTCGCCCGTCCTCCCCGCAGATCCTGGCGGTGGCCAATTGGAGCCGGACTCCTTGCAGGGCAGGATGATGATGGCCCAGCCATGACCCTGGACCCCCGGCTCTCGTTGGGCCTGGTCTTCAGTTGGGGCCTCGCCGGGCTGTGCCTGGAGGGGCCACTTCCGCTGGGGCTGCTGGCGCTGGTGCCCGTGCTCGTCCTGATGCGACAGCCCATCGCCATGGCCTGGCGTCTTCGGATTCTGGTTGGTATCGCGGTGTTGTTGTGGTCCACCCTGCTCTCGCAGGGCCTGTTCTGGGCGGGCTGGCCGCGAACCCCACTGGTGGCCTTGGGGCCGCTGCGGCTCTATCGGGAGGGGGTGGAGCACGGGATGGTTCAGGGCCTGCGCTTTGTGGCCGGGCTGGCAGCCGGGGGACTGCTCGCCGCGACCACCGCACCGGATCGTCTTGTGCAGGCGCTGCTGGCGCTGCGGCTACCCTTCGGCCTGGCCCTGATGGCCTCCACGGCGCTGCGCTTCGTACCCTTGGTGGCGGAAGAATGGACTGTGATCCGGCATGCGCGGGCAGCCCGAGGCCGGCCCCTTTGGCAACGCTCGCCCTGGCGCTGGCTGCAAGCGGAGCTGGAGCTGCTGGCCCCGCTGTACGCCCGGGCCCTGCGCCGGGCGCGCGTGCTCGCCGAGACCCTGGACTGCCGAGGCTTCCACCCCACGGCCCCACGCCGCCCCAGGGTGCCGTTGCAGTTCCGTTGGCCCGACATGCTGGTACTAACCTGCTTATTGCCTACACTCTCCCTATTGGTCTGCGCACGTTTTTTGTACTCTCTCTATAGCTGGGAGCTGTACTACCATCCCAGCCTCCGGCCGTTGTATTCCTGGGTGCGGCACTGGTTGTAGTGTAGCATACGAATTCTTCGAGTTCAGCGGGCACTGACAACGCGAACGGGAAAGGTAAGCGCATGTCACGCTGTGTGCTGGTGGTGGGCTTCGGGCCTTTTGGGGAGGTGCGGGAAAATCCGGCCTCCGCCTTGGCGCGCGCCGTGGATGGCTATGAGCGGCAGGGAATCCGCCTGGTGGGACGGGAGATCCCCGTGGAGTATGCTGCGGGACCCGCTCAAACCCTGACCTGGGTGCAGGAGCTGCACCCGGTGGCGGTGGTGGGGATAGGAGTGGCCACGGGCCGCCCGTCGGCACAGTGGGAGCGCCAGGGAAGGCGTCGCGGCGATCCCAGGGTTTCCGACAACGTCGCGTTTTTCCTGGAAGACCTGGAGCCCGGCGGTCCCGAGGTCATCCAGAGTACTGCCCCAGTCGAAGCCTTGGCCGCCGCAAGTGGACTCGGAATTTCAGAAGATGCAGGCGGCTATGTGTGCAATGCATGGCTGTACCGCAGCGTGCGCAGCCTGGCGCCGCTGCCTGTGGCCTTCCTGCACATCCCGGCCGGGGGGTTGCCCCCCTCGGCGCTTCTGGACGGACTGCTGGCGATCTGGGGGGAAGGCCCGAACGCTACATCTTCTTAGGCTTGTAGGTGTAGTCGAAGCTCACCCACAGCAGCTCGTCGAGCGCCAGGGTCTTTTCGAAGTACCGCACGTTGCCCGAGAGCGGAACAGTCACATTGACGGGGTCCACGCCCTGCCCCAAGGTGGCGGCCTGAGCGTTGCCCGTCACGTTCATCTCCATCTGTGCGCGCTGCGCTACTTCAGGAGCAAGCTGCGGAATTTGAGGAGAAGCCGAGAACCAGTCCACATGGCGAAGGCTGCCCTCGTCGGACTTCTTCTTCACCGCCAGATCCAGCGGCGTGTACACCGTGAGCTGCACCATCGAAGAAGGTGCGTTCACCTTGGGAAGCTCCACCTTCAACTCGCCGGTGCCCACCGTCAGCTCGCTACCCCCTTCCACATAGACCAGATCCACCAGGAAGCCCGACAATGCGCCAGAGGAGGTATCCGAACGCACCAGGGGAACCAACACTCCCGCTTCCGAACGACCGACCTTCACCGGACGACCGGCGACGGTGGCACTCCAAATCTCCGCCCCCTCCGGCATCTGAAGCTTCAGGAATTGGTTGCGGTTGTTTCGCACCGCGTACTGCATATGCACCATCCGGCGGCCTTCTGGCGTCACCAGCACATCTGCCATGGCCGCATCCACCAGGGTAACCAACATCGCGACGTCGGGATGCGTCTTCACTTCCAAGGGCAGACGCACATCTCCACCTCGGGCCTTATAGGCCAACAACACCGGGAAATCGGTAAGACCCAGGATCGCCGGCGGCAGCTCGCGCACGTCGATGGGCACCGCCCCCGTGGCAGTCCCGGCCACCAGCTCTACGGCGCTACGCGCGTCCACACCCACATAGGTTTTCTCTCGTGCAACGCCCATAACTTTGGGAAGTGGTACCTCGCCGGTGATAGCGCGCTCGTACTCAATGGTCAGGCGGTAGGCACCTTCGGCCGCGTAGTTCAGCGCGACGGCCAGTGTTCCATCGGCCTCCAGGCTCCAGTCGCGCAGACCGGCTCCCTTCACATCCACCACGGTCACATCTTTGGGAAGTTGAACGCGGAAACTGTCCACACCCTGATGCAGAACCGTGTAGTTGATGGTGGCGACGCACTGCATCACCCCCTCGCCCACCCCGGCCAGCACCTGGCTCTCCGCGTAGATGCGGGCGGCCTGGGCCACGGCCTGGTTGGCCTCGGTCACCTGGCGCTTCCAGGAGATCACCAGCGCATTGTTGGCGGGGATCGCGGCATCCAGGCGATAGACGTTGTTGGTCTTGGTGACCACCTGGCCGCGGGCGTTGGGCACCTCAAAGGTGACCGGCTCGGCCGAATTGACGGTGAAGGACAGCTCGGTGGCACCGGTGGGCGCCAGCTTCAGCGACATTCCCGTCTCCCCATCGGCACTCTGGACGGACACGCCGAATTCCAGCTCGATGGTGAAGGCACCGGGGGTGTTGGTGAGCAGGTTGTAGCTGTCGGATTGGATAAAGAGCGGCGCGTCTTTGCCGTTGTAGGTGGCCTTCTTCAGCGCGGCAGCGGTGTTGAGCAGCGGGATGGTGGTCCAGCCCTTCTGCTTGAGAACCTGGCCCTTGATCACCACTTTGAAGGTGGCAAAAGCCTCGTCGCCCTCGCCCACGGCGGTGCCGGTGTAGACGGCCCGATCCAGGGTGTAGTCCCGTGGGGCTGCGGGGGGCACGTCGGGGGGCGGCTTCGTGGCCTTATTGTAAAGGTCCTGATACTGTTGCAGAGGCAGGGTAACCTCGCCAGGATCGGCGGCGAATGCAGTGAGCACCAGAAGAAGGAGGTTCATTTTTTGGCCTCTGTACGGTAAGTGAAGGTGATGGAAGGATATTCGCCCGCTTTCAGCAGTGCTTGCGTGGCGTAAAATGCAGGGGTATCAAGGGGAAGTGCGAGCGTGACCGGGGTCGGAGTCTGCGCAAAGGCGACCGTGCGCTGCACCGGCGGCGTGCCGGGAGGCTGACCTTTGGCCGGTGCCGGACCGCGGGCGGGGGCAGCGTTCGTAGCGGGAGCTGCAGCCGACGCCGTTTGCTTTGCCGGCGCTGCGTTCCGACTGCGGGGCGCGGTGGCGAAGTCGAGCTCGGCTTGGCTGTCCTCCACCACAGGTGCAGGACGATCGGCCGGCTTGGGGGCAGCGGGAGCCGAGCCCCCGCGCGTCCTACCCGCAGCCGACTGCACCACCGTCTGGTAGGAGCGGCCGGAGACGACCCGGACTTCATCCGCTGCATCGTCTACATCGCGCAGGTCATCATCGCCACTGGCGCTTCCAGTATCGGGCTGGTTGGCATCCCGCTTTTCGCCCCCAAATGACTCGGTGGTGGCGGTGGCGGCAGGGCTCGCCGCCCTCCCATCCCCCGGGACCCGGCTAAGGTACTCCTGGTTGAACCTGGCAGGAGGGGGCGACGCCGGGGCGGGCGCGGGCGCAAGGACAGGCTCGGCCGGGGCGGCCATGGGCTCTTCCATGGCGAAGGAACGGCGGGCCTGGATGGGGGAAGGCCGCTCGGACTCCTTCTGGTCCTCCACCAGAGCACCGTCGGGCTGGAGCAGCTCTCCAGTAATATTCAGGCCCTCGAAGTCAATTTCCACGTTGTCTTTGTAGGTGATGGCGGGCTTGTCTTCGCTCCGCACCGCTCCTCCACGGTCGTCGCTCTCGTTTTGGCGCCCACCAAAGCCGCCCACAGCTCCCTCCGCGGCACCGCCGCCCCCCATACCGGTCCCACTCATGCCCAGGCCGCCCAGGCCTGTCACGGTGCCCTCGGTAGTTCCGCCGAGCACACCCCCGATCAGACCGGAAATTTCGCCCTCTTCTACGCCGTAAAAGGCCTCGTCATCGTCGGCGGTGATTGCCTCTTCCTCCACCACTGGCAGCGGCCCCCCGATGGCCAAGGCGTCCATCGGGGGGGCGTCCCAGTCATCCGCGATCATCAGCTCGGACTCGGTCACGACGATCAACTGCGGAGGCGGAGGCTCCAGAGTCGCCTCTTCCTCCTCCTGTTTCTTGGCCTTCGCCTTTTTCACTTCTACCAGGGCAGAGCTGGCGGATCCGTAGACCGCGCGTTGCTCCTCGGAGCCCGCCTGCTCCATACGCTGGAGGATCTCGGCGCTGCGGGTCACATTCTCCAGCTCGCGCTCGGCAGTGTCGTAGTCGCCGCGCTTGAGCGCTTCATTCGCCTTCTTTTCGGACTCCACCTGCTGATCGCGCAGGTCGAAGCTGCGGGCGTTGGCCATCTCGCGCACCCGGCGCGCCTGGGCGTCGTCTTTGCCACTGTTGCTGGAGCTGATGGTGTTGTCCAGCAGCAGATCGATATTCGACTGGAGACGATTGGCATTGTCGTCCCCACCACTCAGGGCTTCGACCTGATGCAGCCACACTTCTGCCTGCTCAAAATCGTTGCGACGGTAGGCGTCCACGGCCTGCCGGAAGGCGTCCTGGGCCTGCTCGCGCTCGGGGTCCCAGATGGGGGTGGCACCCGGGGCGGAGGGCTGACGCGGTTGGAAGCCGCGCGGCAGGTGTACCTCCCAGACGGCCTGCTCCACGGGGGCATCGGCCGCTGGGAACACGAGGTCATAGCTCCCCTTTTTGGTCTCCTCCCACGCCACTCCCCTTCCGATCCACGTCACCTCCACCGGCAGCGCCAGCATGCCCTGGACGGTCTCCAGCGAGCGCTCCAGCGTGACGTACACCCCTCCCTCTCCATCGGAGAGCAGGGACATCGCCGCGGATCCGCGACGGGCGGTCATAGGCACAAAGCCCGGTGAGGGCTTCAGGTGCAAATACTGACTGCGCTCATTTCTGACGTAAAAGGTAGAGCGGAGAAGGACAACACCGTCCTGGTTGGCAACCGCCAGATATTCGGCACGTTCGATCACGGTATTCGGGCCGCGATCGGGCGCAAAACGCTCTACCCGTAGGGTGGGCACACCCCCTTGCCACCAGGCCAGCGGAGCGGTCTGGAGCAGCCCGGTCACCCACTCGGGGACCACCCGACCCGACACCGTGCGCCCGGCCGAGGGCACAAGCTCGATCTCCGAGGATTTTCCGAGCGTATGCCACTGCTCTACCCGCCGCACATCCAAGGGCTGGGGCACCGGCGCACGAAACTCGCCCACCGGCAGCGGGCTGCGCCCCTCGACCAGCACTTCAAAGGCACCTTTGATCGCCTCTTTTGCTTCCAGCCGCAGGACGGAGCCCTCCTGCTTCCAGCTTGCGAGGGAGCTGCCCTGTACCTGCACCTCTTCCATGTCCGAGGGGAGCTGCACAGAAAAGCTGCTTCGCTGGCCGCGCATCACCACAAAGCGGATGCGGGTGCGGCTGATCAGCTCGCCGTCCTCCTCCCAGAAGGCGCTGCCCACGTCGGCACGTGCAAGCGGCGGCTGGTTGGGCGGGGGGCCGGTGCGCGTCGGCACCGTACGCACATTCAAAACAGAGGATGCCCGCAAAACTCCATTAATTTCACCATCGACGACCACATCCTTTCCCGGAGCCGTCACCACCACCTGCTGCACCGCAGCGGGGTAGACCGGCAGCGAGAAGGCACCCGAGGCAGCGTCCACCGTCCCCACCACGGTGACCGTTCGTTCCGTCGTTCCCGGGGAAAGAGTCACCAACAAGGCCCCATCTACGCTGCTGACCGGGCCATCCACCCGCAGCGGCACCAGCGCCCCCCCCACCAGCCTCACCTCGGACCAGCCGGGCACCAGGGGCTGGAAGTGGTAGGTCACCGTGAGGTCGGCCAGCGTCTCCTCGGGCCGGAAGGCTACCCGATATTCGGCACGCGCCGCGATCCAAGGCTGCGGAGGCGGCTCTTCGGCCAACACCAGGGGGGGGAGCAGGAGCATTGGTTCCTTAACGTACAACAGCTGGCGGACTTACAGGGAACCGACGGTCACAATCCGTCACGCAGCGGGATCGTCCCACTTCCGACCCGGCTCCCAGCCGGGGTTGGTCTCGTCCCATCCCGGATCCGCCTGCTCGCCCTTCAGGTACCAGGGGGTGCCTTCCGTTGCTTCGTTGGGGGGGGCATGGCCGGGATCGGCGGCCGCCACCGCTGGAGGAGGCGCCTGGGCGGCGCGTGCGCGGGCTGCCGCCGCTTCGGGCACTTCGTAGAGTGGGTGGTCTGCCGCCTTAAAACCGGGCGGACGACCTGGATGATTCGCCTCCTCCCGAGCGGCACGGATGCCCTGTACGACCTTCTTCGCCATATTCCGGATCAGGCCCATCTGCCCTCCTGCCCCGAATATAGCGCGTCTGAGGCCAAAAGACCGCTCAGCAGGGTGGATTCATGTCACCGGGTGTCCCTTGCAGACCCTCGGTTCCGTACTCCGGCTCACCCTTGCACCAGAAGTCGCCGTCGTCGTTGTCCTCGGTATCCAAGGCGGCCGGGTCGAGAGAGACGGACTCTCCGGTGGGATGGGGAAAGCTGCCTCGGGCGAAGTCCACCTCGTCCAAGACGTCGCCATCGCCCCGTAGCTTCAATAACTCTCCTGCATCCGCCATTTGTACCAGGGCGCCATCGTAGAGCAGGTCGGGTTGGATACCACCATTCACCGTGGGATCATCGCTGGTCGCCAGCAAAATGACCTCACCCGGCAAGAGGATCGTTCCGCCGGGAAGCTCCGCTTCTGTGGTCCCGTCATCCAGACTCAAGCCTTCGAGGAGCAACGGCACTGCAGCGACGTTGGCAAGCTCTACCCACTCCCCTTCTGGATCGTCCACGGGATCGGCGTCGAGCATCACTTCGGTGATGATCAGCTCTCCCGCCTCCGGGGCGCGCTCGTCCACCAGGCCGTCACAGTCCTGGTCCACACCATCGGCGTCAACCTCGGGTGCACCGGGGTAGACCTCGGGGTCCTCATCGTTACAGTCGCTCTCCTCGTAGCCGTCCTCATCAAGGTCTGCTGCACAGGTTCCGAAGGAGCTACCGGGCGTTCCGTAGTCTCCCGAGCCCATCACCGTGCCCTCTGCACACCATGCGCTTGGCAGGTCGTTCGTCTCGGGATCGGGGGCAATGCTCAGGCCAAGGGCGTGGCCCTTTCGCAGTGGAAAAGACAAGTCGTAGGTGAGAGAGTCGACCAATCGGTCCCCCCACACAAGCTGCACCGCGGCCCCTTCGTTGCTCAGGGAGAATCCACTACGATCGTAGACATGATCCGCCGCGATCCCACCATTCAGCTCTGCTGTGGCCGCCGCGAGGACCACCCGTTGCCCCGGCTCCACCCGCAGAGGGCTGGGAATCGTGTAGCCGTCGTTCTGCCCATCCTCCAGGGTCATACCTTGGAGATCCACTGGTAGTACGCCGATGTTGAGCAACTCCAACCACTCTCCATGCTCGTCGGCGATGTGGTCGCAGTCGATCATCAACTCGGTCAGGACAATGTTTCCGGGGGCTTCGGCGAGGTCTTCCCCGCTGTCGCGACCGGAATCTGCGCTATCTTCGCCGGTAACGGAGTCGAGCGATCCGCTGTCGTCGAACTTCCCTCCCACCCCGGGTTCCAGCCCGCAGGCCAGCATCCACCAGATCATGGCTTCTCCCACTTCAGGTCTACGTCCAATTGCACATAAAACACATTTATGTCCGTGGACTCTCCGGCCCCAGCAACAAGGGCCACCGAATCCCCCGCCCAGCGATAGTCCCAGCCGGCGAGGACCCGCGCCGGGCCGAAGGCCGCTCCGGCACCCACACGCAGGCTTCCTGCGGTGGCATCCTCCTCACCCAGTTCCTCGCTGGCCAGATCTCCACGGGCAAAGAGCCGAAGAGGCCCCCAGGGGCTACCCACGGCCCAGAGGCTGCCGCCCAAGGGATTCAACTCCTCGTCGCCTCCTACGCCCCATGATTTTAATACTTCCAAGCCCAGTTGTACGCCATTCTGGGTCCCCAGAAACACATGGGCCTGCCCACCCACCCGGTGGCTGGCCGCAGCCTGCAGCCCGGTGAAGCCCTGCCGCCCGTAGAGGGCGAAGGCCAGCGCGGGGATCGGACGCAGCCACACGGTGCCCGCGAGGTTTTTCTCCTCGTTGCGCTCCCGTAAAAAGGCCCCCTCGCCCGAACTGAGATCCGCACGGACAACCAGGGGCCCCCGACGGTAGCCCAGCCACAGCCCCAGGTCGGAGCGGTTCATCCACCCCGACTCCTCGGCAAAACTCGGGGCGACCGCACGCAGCCAGCCACGCTCGGCCAGCACCGTCCACGGGTCGTCCACCAACCCCACGCCGCCCAGAAAACCGCGATACTCGACGCGCGCCTCAGCCACCTGGATGGCAGGTACAATCGCCTCTCCCGCGATACCGATGTAGCCCTCCTCGCCACCGCTGCGCAGGGCGGTAGCAGCCAGGTGGAGCTGGGCAATGCTATAGCCACCGGCCAGCTCCAGACGCGCGCGGGGCAACGAAAAGCTGCGCGAAATACCCACATCGGGGAGTTGCTGGGAGAAGCGACCCGCCAGCTCCGCACGGGCGGCCAGGCAGTCCTCCGCCACCATCTCGGTGTAGGCGGCGAGGCAGCTCATTGGGGAAAGTCCTCAGCGGCGGTGGCACCCAACAGCGGACCGTAGTGGTCGAGGGCAAGCTGAAAAAGACGGTAATCTGCCTCTAGTTGCAGCGCATCCAGTCGGGCATCCCGCAGTCGCTCCTCGACAAAAAGCGCCTCCCGGCCACCGATCTCGCCCTCCAGAATGTCGATGGGCGCGCTACCGTCTATGCTGCCGCCGCGCAGGTGACACCCAGCCAAGGCGGTCCCCAAAAAAGCAGCCAGACCTTCGAGATCCTCCTGCCCAATCAGGTGCTCCTTCCACAGCTCGGCCACATCGTCGTGGTTGAAGTTGTTTGTCCACCCACTTATGGAACCCTGCTTAAAGCTGATACTGCCGTAGTCCATGCCGTCCAGCCAGAGGTCCGCGTCCGGGCGGGTCCACAGGCGGCGCGAAAGCTGCACCAGGCGATCAGAGGGGGAGTCAAAGAGCTGGTTGCTGATACGCGGCAGCAGCGGTGGATCCACCACTTCCCGCAGGTTCAGGAGCAGATCGTCCTCCGGATCCGGCGATCCAGTATCCGCCAATACCGTAAATCGGATGGCGGGGAAGGAGGCGACCCCGGTGCCGTAGCGCCGCACCGCGTCCAGCACCCGATAGCCGCGACCCGCGGTGAGAGCCTGGAGCTGCGCCTCCTCCTCCACCGTCAGGGATCGGGTGCCCTCGCCGTGGTCAATTTCCTCGCGCACCAGGCGCCCATCGACCACATCCTCGGCCATCCGAAGGTTCAGCCTTCCCTCTGTCCAAGACTTCTGAAGCAGCCGCAGCACAATTCCGCCCCAGATGGGATCGGCTGGAACAAAGCCAGGTTCGCGCAGCTCGGCTACATAGGCTTCGGCCTGCACCCGGGCCAGCCTTTCGCGGCAGTTGTCGCCACAGCCCTGGAGCTTCCACGTAAACACCTGCATTCCTAAGATAGAACGACGAATATCGTAGAGCCAGCTTCCATAGCCACCGGCATCCAGGTCCACCACCTCGATGCTGGGGCCGGTGCGGGCGTCGTTCCCCGGCAGCACGGTCCCGAAGTTCTCGGGGTGGGGATCGCCGATCACCAGGAGGCCAAAACTACGGGGATCGGTCAGAAAGGCTGTGGGAACGCGCTCGGGATCAGGCTGCTGGAGGTCCTGGTAGTAGAGGGCGGCCGTTCCCCGCAAGAAATCATAGGGATCCTCTTCCATCCGGTCGAACTTCTCTTCGACCAGCTCAGGATCCCGCACCAACCAGATCTGGTTGTCCGCCACAAGCAGGTCCCGAAGCTGCGCCATGCGCACGTCGTCCACCGATGCTGTACAAGCGAGGAGCCACCACATGCGCCCGGTCTATCTGCGCTGCGTGACAGCCCGGTGTCGGAGCCGCCACAAAGGGGTGCCCTACTGGCTGATCATCTTGGTGAGCGATCCGTACTGACGCACTTTGAACCAGGTCAGCTCACCACGCTGGAAATACTTAAGCGCAACCTTGAACATCCGCGCGTAGTTGGCAGCCCACGCCAGGTAGAACACCACATCCACATGCTGCTTCCAGAACTCGCGTTCGTCGATCAGCTTCCGAATCAGCTTCTTGGGAACTGCATTCTTGGACGCCAGACTGTAGAGCGCGAGGTAGAAGCGGTCTTCATCGCTCCGCGGCCAGTCCATCGACACCCGGAACTGGTACCAGGCCTTGTTGTTGTGGCCCTCCACCTGATCCTGCGTAATGATGCCTTCGTTCAGCATCTTTTTGGTAAGTGCCGTGCCAGGGAAGAAGTTGAGCGAATAGAAGTAGATGGAGTAGGGGCGCGGGAGCTCCAGCAGGAACTCGGCTGTTTCCAGCTTCATCTCTTCGGTCGCAAACGGGTTGTCGATAATGACGTCATAGACGACGTCGAGCTTCATCTCCCGGTTGGCCTCTGCGAATTTCAGGATGGCGGTGTTGCCCGGGGAGCGGTTGTGCAGCTCCTTGCTCTCTTTGCTGGAGCCGGACTCGATGCCGGTCTGCACGCGGATCAAGCCGGCCTTCATCAGGCGCCTGAGCATGTCGGGCCGCATCATCGGTGGGATCAGCAGACACTCAAAGGGAACCCCGATTTGTTCTGGGTAGTCCTTGAGAAACTGCTCCATCCACTCTTCACCGAAGGCAAAGGAGGTGTCGTCGTCGATTTTCACCCGCGCTACTTTGGGGAAGCGCTCCTTCATATACAGAAGCTCGCCCAGGATGTGCGACACCGATCGCGCCCGATAAAACTGCTTTCCTTTCTCATCGTACACGTCGCGGAGGATGGAGACGTAGCAGTAAGAGCAATTGTACGGGCATCCCCGAGAGAAGTAGATCCGGTATTCAGCCGTCCGCTTCCACGGCTCCTCAATCTTGACTTTCCCCTTCTCGATATAGAACTTATTCTCGTCCTCCACATCGGGGTAGGGCAGCCAGTCCAGGTTCTGGATCAGGGGGCGGGGGTTATTCTTGTAGATCTCCCCGCTCTTGTTGGCCCAGATATTGGGAATTTTTGTAGTATCTTCACCCTTTGACAGGGCAGTGGCCAGATCCACCGCAGCGGGCTCTCCCTCGCCCACACAGAGGTAGTCCACATGCGGGATGCACTCATCGGGAGAGGAGGTGGGGTGGATTCCGCCCCAGAGCACGGGCAGGTCCGGAAAACGTGCCTTAATCCGATCGGTGACCTCTTTGGCCATCGGAAAAAGACTGGACATAAAGCCGATGCCGACCAGATCCGCCTCTTTCTCGCGGATGATGTCCAGGGCCTGGCCGATCTCCTTGTCGGAGGGCATCTCCAGGCGGTTGTGGACCCAGTCGCGCAGAAAAATAATGTAAGTACGAAAACCCGCACGCTGCAGCGCCGAGGAGATGTAGCGGATACCCGCGTTCTCCACGCTGTAGATGGTCATCAACACGACCGTAAAAGGCTTCTTGCCACCTTCGGCGGTCTGAGGGTTTTGGGGCCGGAGCCAGCTATTCTCTGCAACCATGTCGGCACCTATCTCGATTCGGCGTGCTGCGCGGGGGTGGATCGCGGAACATCGGGCTTCAACATGCGCAGGCCGGCGTTGGCTTTGCGTAAAAAGTCCTGCGGGTTCCGGATCTGGAGGAGGTTGCGCGCGACAAATGTGGGACGCCAATAAAAGCGCCGGTAAGCATGATTGAGCATGTCGCGCAGCTCAGAACGGGTGAAGTGCTCATCCCACACCTGCGCTTTGAAGTCTTCGCGGGGGGCACGCATAAACTCCAGCCAGGGATTCAGATCCAGCACGCCATCGCGCAGGCCTTCGTCGTAGAGCGTGGTCCCCGGAAAAGGAGTCAGGACGTTGAACATCACAAAGTCAGGGTCAAGCTGGATGGAGTAACGAATGGTATCCATCACGTCCTGGCGACTGCGCTCGGTGGGGGTCCCGATCATGAAGTAGGCCACCGTGCGGATGCCGACCTTGCGACACAGCTTGAAGGCGTGCTCGATCTCGCGCACCGTCACGTCTTTTTTCAGCCGCAAAAGACCCTCTTCGGTGCCCTGCTCCACCCCGAACTGAATACGGCCGCAACCCGCAGCCTTCATTTTGGTCAGCAGCTCTTCGTTCACACCTTTCACGCGAAAGCGAACGGTCCAGGAGAATTTCAGACCGCGCTTCAGGATTTCGTCGCAGAGGTCCATCACGCGCTGGTTGGTGATGTTGAAGGTGTCATCCACAAAATATATTTCTGTAATGCCCAGCTTGATGCAGGCCTCAATCTCGTCGCAGGCGCGCGCAGGCGACATCACGCGGTAGCGATGCCTGGGCGTGTTGCAGAAGGTGCAGCGATAGGGGCAGCCGCGCGAGCTGATCATGGTCGTAAAAATGCCGCCGCCACCCATGACATCGTAGTAGCGCTGGTAGTCCACCAGGGTCCGGTCGGTGAGCGGGTAGTCATCCAGGTTGTTGGAGAAATAGACGTCCTGCTCGGGAACGGGGTCGTCCGGGTGAGCCATTACGCCGGGAATGCCGCGCGCCTCGCCTCCCTGCTCCCAGATATTGCACAGGTCCAACAGGGGTTTTTGCCCCTCCCCTTTCACGGCTGCATCCACACCGGGTAGCGCCACACACTCGCGTGGGAAATCCGAAACATGTGGTCCGCCAATCACCACTTTTTTGACCGACGGAATCCGGCGAGAGGCCTGCACCGTCTTCAACACATCTACCAACTGCACGGTAAATGCGGTGATGCCGACCACCTCGGGCTGAAAGGCGGCAATCCGACGTTCCATCTCGTCGTACGCCAGATTATCAAGCTGCGCGTCCAGAATCGCCACTTCGTGGTGGCTCTTCTCTTTCAAAAATGTGGCGATCGCCATCAGCGCAAGAGGCGGGTAGGAAAGGTTCTCCGCAGAGACCGCCTCCGGGACCTCGCTCTCAACGGTATGATGTGCCGGGGGACGGACAAGCATGACGCGCATAGGAAAGCTCCGACTCTCATGATGTCCCCACCCGGGCCCAGGGTCAAACCCCGAGTGCAAGCGAGTGGAAGAGGTGTAGTCTCCGCTTCTATCCGACGAGGACCGCACGGACTTCGGTGAGCCGATCCTCGAGCCCAAGGTGGGTCACTGGCCACACCTTCGGCAAACGACCGGTGGCATCGGGCTGCCGGAGGACGCCCTCGATCAGCATCTGCAGGTGCAGCTGCACATAGCGATCGGCTGTGCGGACCCCGTCGGCCACCAGCGGAATCTGCCCCCAGGGCAACAGGAAGATGTGGTCATAGCGCGCTGCGACCAGGGTGGCGGCGAGGTGCTCGCGGGTGGCTTCGTCGTCACGAGCGAAACGATAGTAGAGCCAAAAAGCCGCATGATCATAGGAACAGCGATCCGATACAAAGCCCGCTGATGCCCGAAGCTCGGCCTCCTGCCGCTCCTCCCACAGGCGCAGCACCAAGGCGCGCAGCCCATCCGCCCCAAGCTGATGAAGATCCTGGCCCGTTCTCTCCAGGTATTCTCGCATCCCCTCGCCAATCAGAGGCAAACCCAACATATCCGCAAGACGCCGAGCAAGCGTGGACTTCCCTGTACCTGCCGAGCCGGTGATTGCCAGACGCATCGGCGCACTATATCCCGGATTCTCCTGCATACGGGCGGCCTCGGGTGCCCCGCGAAGCACAGGATTATGATATAGCCGCCGGGCGAAGGCGAAGGAGCAGCCATGTCGGAATGGGGTGACATCATCTCCCGGATTTTCTCCACCGGTCGGACCCAGGGTCTGTCCGGCAGCGCCGAAGCGGTGCTTGATCCGGATCCCGCCAGCGGTTTCTATGCGTCTCGGCTCCGGAAACACCGCACGGAAGGCGACCTCGTCGCCGACCCCAACCTGCTATGGACCACCCCGTCTTTTGGGGGTCGGAAGGGCGGACTCCTGGCCCACGTGGCCAGCGAGCGCAGCGAAGGTGTAGCCTCCTATACAGATATTTTGGTGGTGGTGAACCAGGACGACGCCAAGCGCGCGGCGGCGTGGAACGGCGGCGAGCCCTGGGCTGAGCGGGCCGGGGGCGTGGTGTCGGCCTCCTTCGACCGCTTCTGCATCAAAGAAGGCTTCCATCTTCCCTTCCAACTCCGGCCCTTGCGCTTCTGGTTTGTGGCGGACGGAAGTCGGGACATGCTGTCCCAATCTTTTGGCCTGGAACCCGGTGAGTTCGCAACCGGCCTGTTGCCCAACCTCTACATCGGCCCGGCCTCCACCAGCCGCCCCGTCCTCTCGATCCATCTCAACCTGCCAGGCGTTTGGGACGGCTACAAAGAAGTAGGTCGGCTCTATAATGACCAGCTCCTCTATACGCTGGGCAGGCACTGGTTGGACAATTACCACCATGCCGCCCTGAAGGAGCCGGGCATCTACCGGCTGCAACAATTCGCCAACGGCACCCTGGTTCACGAAGTGAGCCCCGAGCTGCAAGACCGCTACATGGTCCGCTCCGACAAGGTCGATGGCGCGTCCGTGATTACGGTCGCCGAGCGCAGCGGCCGCCCGGTGGCCTACCTGGTCCTGGCAGTGATCGAGTCGGGAGAGGTCACCTCGCCCGGCGGCGCATTGGGGCCCAACGCCCAAGCATCCGCTGAATTTGCAGCGAAGATCCCCAAGTCTACCGGCCTTCCGGAGACGCGTTCCGACACCAGCCGCAAAACCGTGGTCCCCACGGAGAGCCAGCAGCGGGTCTTGACACTGCAAGAGCGCGGCGCACTGCTGCAGAAGGTCCATTTTGGCGGCGTGATGGAAGGCTACGATGTCTACATCGGCTCCAATGGCCAGATGGCCACGCTGATGCCGTCGCCACGCGCAACCATTCAGGTGCGCGGGCGACGCGTGCAGCTCCTATCGCAAAGTGAAGGCGTTCGAGTCGGAGATCGGACCATCCCGGTGGGTACCGTGGTGCCGATGCAGGGCGAAATGCGCATCGAGGTGGATGGCCACCCCCTGGAGTATCGCGATCTGGCCGATGTCAGCGCCGAAGGGTGGCCCTATCTGGCGGAAGTGCGGCGCCCCGGGGCGGGCACCTACCTGGAGTTCGGCGAAGCCGTACAGATCGGGCGCGATCGCCGGTGCAAAGTCCGGCTCCCCGATGAGCCGCACAACGACAACATCTCCTGGCTGCCCTCGGTGGACAACGGCACCACGATCACGTCGCGGAACGGGCAGATCCCCAAGTCCCGCTTCTATACCGACTCGATCATGGTCGCCTCCGAGCACCTGGAAATCGATCTGGCAGCAGAACCCGTGGCACGCTCCAAAGCGCGCCAGTGCTACAGCTTTGTGCGGAGGGGATCACGGATCCTTGCCCTGTTCCCGCGGGAAGGCAACAGCGGCGTCAAAGAGCTGCCGCTGGAGGCGGGCGATGAATTATTGGTTGGAAACTGCCTTTTCCAGGCAACCTGGCCACCCCGCACCGAAACAGCGTCGCGAGCCGCACCCGCACGCCCCCCCAACTTCCTGGCCGCCATCGAGTTGCCCAGTGCAAAGATGTTGGGCGAAAAAGGGCCTCCTCCCAAGCGGATGCAGCTCGATACCCTATCGCAGGACTCCATCAGCTTCATGAGCTCGCGCCCGGTGCAGCCAAAGAAGCTGGAGCCGGTGCCTCCTCCCCCTGCCCTGTTGGACATCTCCATCGAGGAGGATCCGGTGGTGGCCGTGGAGGAAGCCTGGTGCAAGGCCGAGTCCGGTCGTCCGGGTCGGTTGGTGCAGGTGGGCTGGGTGATCGGACCGGAGCTGGTCGTGGGCAACAACCGCGAGGCAGGAGCCGTGATCCCCGAGCTGGCCACCATCCCTGATCAGCCCTTTATGAAGCTGGACTACTTCAAGATCCGGGTAAGCCCTTCGGTGAACGTTGAGCTGCTGCAGCCCGGCGAAGCCCGGCTGACCGAAGGGGGGGCCGAGGTGCCGAGCAGTCGGCAGCCTTTGGCGTGTCGGATGTGGGTGACCCGCCGGGATGCCAACTTTGAGCCGGATTTTGACGTCGAGCTGATGATGGCCTCGATGGCGGGGCTGCCCACCGGACGCTCGTGGGTGTTGCAGGTGGACCTGTCCCGCCCCCGGGTTGCGGCGCTGTTCACCACAGGGGTGACAGTGGGCCAAAGCCGTCAAGTTCGCCTGAACAGCCTGGATTGTACGCTCACTTTTGATGGAAAGACGCTCACCCTTGGGAATTACAGTGGTTCCCTTGCGGATGTGGAGGGCGGCATCATGGGCCTGGCGACCGGCGACGGAAAGGGGCCGATGAAGCCCTTTCCCGGCGACGGTGGCAACGTGGTCCTGAATCCCGGGAACACGCTCTTGGTCGCGGGGCACCTGTTCCGCTTCCAGGTGGGCGGATGATCTTTCGGGTGGGGGTGGAAAGCAGCGTCGGAATTGGGGCTGCGAAGGGGGGACGTTCTCGGAACGAGGACAATTACCTGATTGCCACCGACGGTCAGGCGCGCTGGCGGGAGGACGACCCGCTGCCGGCGCAGCCATGGAATGGTCCCGGACTGATGATTGCGGTGGCCGACGGGATGGGGGGCCACGCCGACGGGCACCTCGCCTCGCTGCACGCGGTGCGGGCGGTGGCCGCCTGGCCGGTGGATCATGCAGAGGGAGGTCTGGAAAGTCTCCTTCATCGCTGGATCATTGAGAGCCACCACGAGATCCGCGCCACGATGGTCTGGCCTATCCAAATGGGAACCACACTGGTGGTAGGCTGGCTCAAGGATCAAGCACTCTCCTGGTGCCATGTGGGGGATTCACGGATGTACGTGCTGCGGAAGGGCATACTGCACCTGATCACCCGCGACCACACACGGGCGGAGTTCGCCGAGCGCGACAAGCGGCCCAATCCTCCCCATCCGCAGCTCCTCTCCCAGAATTTCATCTTCGGAAGCCGCGGACTGGGAAACGACGCGGGGCTGCGCATCGACAAGGGCGTGGACACCGGCACCATCCGACTGGAAGCCGGCGACCGCATTGTCCTGTGCTCCGATGGCGTGAGTAATTGGATGGAGGAGGCAGAGCTCGGTCTGGTGCTGGCGCAAGCCGGAGCCCCACAGGAAGCCGCTGCGGCCATTGTGGCACAGGCGCTGGGCGCCAACTCGGACGACAACCTTACCGCCGTCGTTGTATTTGTAGAACATGATGGCATGAAACCCGGCGGAACCATCATACCCACCTGACGACGTGACTCGGAACAGAGTCACGCCCTGATCAGGATGCCGCGTAGTCCTCGCCCGTAGCCAGTCCCCGGGCCTGCGCCTCTTCTGGTGGCACCCAGTGAATACAGGTCACCGGGCACTCGTCGATAGCGTCCTGGATCAGATCCATGGGCCCATCCTGCGCGATCGGCGTCGCCTTGTCGCCATCCGGCAGGTAGAAGACCTTGTCGGTCTGTTCCACACAGGTCCCGCAGGCGATACACTCGATCTGATCCACGGTCAGCACGCGCTTCGCCGCTTTAGCCCTGGAGGATTCATTGTCCACCGGCCCCCAGTACGCCACCCCATCGGGTGCGATGTTCAGCCCTTCTCCCCCGGACAAACTCTGGAGGCTACGTCCTGCCGCCCGCGCGCGTGCGGCGTAGGCCGCCATATCGGTCGAGCCGGTGTCGGCGTGCACCATTCGCCCGCCTTGGAGGGCCAGACGCACCGCATCCGCCATGGACGGCGCTTTTTCTTCCGGTTTCTCGGCTTGGGCCGGACTTTCTGAGGGGGCGGGTGGTGGAGAGGCGGCCAAGGCGGGAGACAGCACCACATCGGCCAGGGCGTTGACCATGCCGGCGACTTCCGAGAGAGAAACCGGGCTATCCACCATCTCTACCGGCGCGCGCTCGGCTTCCGCCGGGGGCTCCGCGGACAAACCCAAAAAACGCTCCCCGGGCGATGGGCTGCCTGAAGACGCCAGGTCCATCGCAGAAGATCCCGTGCCAGCCCCACTATCACCGACCGGACCCGATCCCGCGCCGCCCGACCCGGAACTACGCCGCAGCTCCGCCACCTCGTCACGAAGAGCCTGGACCTCTTTGCGCAGGTCGCGCATGCCATGCAGCTCGTCGCGAAGCAGGCGCAGATCCCCGGCCATATCCCGCACCCGGTCCTCTACCGCCGTCAAGAGATCCCGAAATTTTTTCAGGTCTGCGGATGGATTCTCGGAACCCGTGGCACGCCCCAGGCTCTGCTTGAGAGAGGACAACATCGGTATTCCCTAGCCTTCGCGGAGCATCAAGCGCTCCACTGGCACGCCGTTCACAAAATGGGAGACCACAAGCTCCTGCATATCCGCCGGACGAAGTCCGCCGTACCAGACCCCTTCCGGGTACACCACCAAGGTCGGCCCCTGTTGGCATGGCCCGAGGCAGGAAGAAGTATTCACCTTCACCGCCTCAAAAAGCTCCTGCCGCTCGATCTCCTCACCTAAGGCCAACAGCAGATCGTTACAGCCGCGCTCTCCGCAGCTCCCCTTGGGGTGACCGGGAGGACGCTTATTGTTACAAACGAAGAGGTGGTACTTCCAGGCAGGCATCGTCGTCAAGATAGCCGCTGAAAGGCCATCCTGTCGGTATTGCAGCCCTCATTTTGGGCTGGCTTCGCCAGGCTCCGCAAAAAGAGCAAGTCCAACCAGGATCCACCCAATCATTCCCAGAAGGGACGACACCCCTCCGATGATCGAGTACACCAAGGCAGGCTCGGTCGCGCCGGTGGACTCCGCCAGGGCTTGCGCCGCCGCCGAGGCACCAAACTGCACCAGACGCCCCACCAGAAAGACCCCCATCGCGGCAATCGTCAGGTTGGAGCGGCGGGGATGCTGTTCGTGGTTGAAAAAAGCGTAGGCGGCGATGCCGACCCAGATCAGGAACAGGGGCATCGACCACACCAGACTGGTCACCAACATCGTCAGGTTCATGCGACCCCAAGCTCCCGAAGCCAGTCCAGGGACATCGTCGCAACCTCTTCCCACCCGTCCTGACCGACAATCCAGTGGGTACGCCCCGGTATCGAGATCAGCTTGGTAGGAGAGGGCGAGCGGGCCTGGAGCGCGTAGGCCGCCCGGACCATGTCGGCGGTGACCGTGCGATCCTCTTCCCCCGCGAACAAAAGCAGCGGAGGACGCTTGGGATTCCCAAACTGGATCGCCATCGTGCTGGTGAAGGGAGCCACTGCACCCTGCATATAGGGCTTGCCCGGTGTGGGTACACAAAACTCTTGGTAGATCCGGCGCTGTTCAGCTTCGGGAAGGTTGTGGACCCAACCCCAAGCAAAATCCGCAAAGGGCAAGGTGATCACCTTGTTCTGGGCATTCCAGGTGGACACCACCGGAAAGGCCGCCTTCAGCGCGTTCACCGAGGGAAACACCCCCTTCGGGGGTGCGGGATCGATGGCCACGCCGGCCACACCCAGGCCACGATCCAGCAGCATCTGAACAAAAAGCCCGCCGAAAGAGTGTCCAA
>JBEIQS010000241.1:0-8115 GCA_040376425.1 Alphaproteobacteria bacterium
CTTCTTCTTTTCCTTCTTCTCCACCTTGGCCCCCTTGGATCCGCCGGGCAGCCGCCAAGGCACGCTCTGAATAAGAATACCTGCGATTGTAGCCCCGCCTACAATCCACAGGTTTTGGGGCTGTTGCGCGGCCTCCGCCAGCAGTAGCCCGCCCATCGCAGAGGTGGCCACTTTCACCATAAAGCCGTAGATCCGGGGAAACAGCGCCCCACCGATGATGGCACCCGCTGCGGCTGCGACCATTGCTTCCCAGCGTACATCCCGGAACATCGGCCATGCCAACCAGCCGACGGTGCCAAAAACCACGGCGCCGGTGATACGCACGGCCGTCGTTTCCACGAAGTGGCAGAGCAGTGCCCCCACCAGCGCCAGTCCACCCGCGATCGCGAGGGTGGGCGTGGGGTCCAGGCCGGCGCTCCGCCCGATCAGCAGTCCCGCCCAGAGCCCACCGAGTATGCCCGGCGCCAGCACCACCAACTGGTAGAGGTGCGAGCCGAAAACGCAAAGAATAAGCCCAAAAGCGGTGAGAAGGCCGCGAAAGAAGAGCGGATCGGAGAGCGACGGAAGCGACATTCGCCCCCTCTAATCGCTTCCAATCCGTTATGCTGGGCGGGGAGGTTCCGTGGACACCACTGCCGTGATCGGCGCCAGCGCAACGGCCTGCTGCTGTCTGGCTTTTTTTGTGGCGATGTTCGGGATCCTGACCGTCCTGCTGCGCCCCAAACGCAAGATGCGCGGCGACCTGGAGGGCGTGGCGGCAGCCCCGGGAAGAGGTCAGGAGACCCGCGCCAGCCTGACCCGGTTGGAGGAAGAAGACCGCCGCCGTCGCTGATCGGGTAGGGTGGGGTACCAAATCCATGCCTCCAGCATGCCGGGCGCCGTGGCGGGCTTATTTTTGGGGGTCGGAGGCAGAATGGCGGCGACGCGCGGTGATTTTTCGGCGTGGATGGCGGAACAACAAGCGGATCTGGCGCGGTCGCTGCACGCCGGCCGCCGAGGGGTGGCCCTTTTCGACCGCTCCTCCTCCGATACCGTGTCTCTGTCTGGGAAGGACACGCTGCGCTTTTGCAACGGCATGTTCTCCAACAACATTCGCGCCCTGAAGCCGGGTCAGAGCAACCAGAACGTGATGTTGGACGCCAAAGGGCGGATCCTTGGTCAGCTTGAGATCTGGTGTGTGGCAGAAGCCACCCTGCTTGCTACCCTCGAAAATGTATCTTCCACCTCCTTTATGGAGCACTATGATCGCTTCATCATTGCCGATGATGTGGAGCTGGAGGATCTGAGCGACCGTCTGGTACAGCTCTCCCTGCAAGGGCCCGGCGCCACCGCGCTGCTTCAGGCTTTGGGCTGGCCCTGCCCAGAGGTGGGCTTTGTGGAGCATGGACCTACCCGAATTGCCCGGCGTCGCCGCAGCCGGGCAGGGGGCTACGACCTGCTGGTTCCGGTGGAGGATGCGGAGGGGGTGGCCACCACTCTCATCGGCGCCGGAGCCATCGTCTCCGGAGCGGAGGCCCAAGAAATTCTGCGTGTAGAAGCAGGAATTGCACGATGGCCACTGGACATGGGCGAGCGTGCACTGGTGCATGAGATGCGCATGGTGCCTGACTATTGCTCCTTTGAAAAAGGCTGCTATATCGGCCAGGAAGTCATCAACCGCATCGACGTGATGGGACAGGTGCAGAAGAAGCTCTGGGGCCTGGAGCTGGTGGAGCCGAATGGGGAGCTTCCGCCCGCGGGTACCGAGGTTCTTTTGGGGGAAGACAGCGTCGGAAGTACAACTTCAGCGGTTACCGAGCCGGGCCGGCGGCGCTTGTTGGCGGTGTTGCGCAAGTCGGTGTGGAAGCCGGGCCTGGAGCTGCGCGTGGGTTCCGAAGCTCTGGTGGCGATCGTTCGGGATCTGCCTTTCCCCGAAGAGGGAGGGGCTTGACCGCCGAAAAACCGTTAGAGAGCGGGTATGGAGAAAGACTACACCACTGAGGTAATGCTGGCGGGGCTCACGCCTCTGATTCCCGTGCCCTTGCTGGATGACTACGCGGAACGGCATGTTCTTCGCGGAATCTATCGAAGGCTGGCGCAGGCGCACGCGGTCGCCCTGACCGACGAGGCGCTGGAGCTGTTGGTGGAGGACCGCTCCAGCACGCTCTTGGGCTGCATGGCGCTCGCCATCAAGTGGCCCTTGAAAAAACTATTTCGTACCGTGCTGTATTTCCTCACCATCAAAGATGTAGTAGATGCCTTGGCCCGTAACTCCCATCGCGTGGCGATCGTAAAGCAGGCCTTTGCAGATGGCCACCTGCCGGAGCGCGTCCATGAAGTGCGCGCCGCGATGGACGCAGTGTTGGATCGCACAGACTACTCGCCGGTCACCCGCTTTTTGCTTCGGCGAGAACGGCTGTCCAGCGAGGCCTGGCAGGAGCCACAGGGCGCGCTGCACCATACGATCGCCTTTGTACACCGCCACGGCGGCGGCGATCTGGTCTTGCGCAGCTACCGCAAAAAAATCGGCGGAAAAGAATGATCTGGCTGCTTCTTGCGTGTACCGGTGGCACCGACAGCAAAGGGGAGGTGGGCGAGCTCCCCCCCCTGCTCCCGGATCCGGCGTGGGTGAAAGACGGCCACCTTGCCATCCCCGACGATGTGGTGGTGTCCACGCCCAGCCCCTTTGCCGCGGATCGTGTAGCCTGGCGTACAGGATTCTCCCCGGTGCAGACAGCGCTAAGCCGGATTCCCGAGCTTCTGCCAGAGGCCACCCCCGGCGAGACTCCTCAAAAGGGTGGGCTGATCCAGCTTTGGGACCTGACGGCGGGTACAGAGCTGTGGATGTTTGCCGAGCGCGATGCCTGGCCGGATCAGGGGGATGACGCGGCGCTCCTGGTGCGCCCCTCCGAGGTGATGCCGGTGGGTCACGAGATCGCGGTGGTGATACGGGAGGGGGCCTGCGCGGGAGGCTGCTCCTTTCCCGTGGAACAACGTTCCGATTTGACACAGACCCTGGCCACCGTCCGCCAGCTTGGCGTGGCGGATGCCGCGCTGGCCTGGTCCTTCCCGGTGGGCGATGGCACGGCTCCACTGCGGGCAATGGACCCTGCAACGCCCACCGTTTGGGACCTGAGCCTCACCGATGCCGACGTGGACCCCGACGCCCTGCCTGCGGGGATCTGGCGTCGCCTCGCCGGGCACTACCGCACACAGAACTGGCTGGAGGAGGATGTACGTCTGGTTCCGGACGCCACCGGTCTGCCATCTGTAGTGGGGGATACAGAGGCAGAGCTGTGGATCTATGTACCCGAGAGCTTGCGCGACGCCGCGCCCGGGACCGCGCCGGTGCTGGTTTTCGGCCACGGCATCCTGTCGAATCCGCAGCGCTATTTTGACGATGGAGATAGCTCCGGATTGATCCGCCTCGCCAACCGCCTGAATGCGGTGGTGGTCTGCACCCTTTGGCGTGGCCTGACCTTCACGGACAACCTGCACGCGGTGCAGACCGCCGGCGACTTCAACAAGATCTACGAGGTCACTGAGATGTTGGCGCAAGGGGTGGCCAACAATCGCGCACTGCTGTCGTTGGTGCGCGACGGGGGCCTGCTGCAGGATCCTCTTTTGGAGGGTATCGCTGACCCCGATCGGATCTACTACTACGGGATTTCGCTGGGAGCTATTGAAGGATCGGTCATGCTGGCCAACGAGCCGGATCAGAACCTCGCTGTGCTGCACGTTGGTGGTGCCGCCTGGACCACCATGCTGGAGCGCTCCTCCAATTGGGTGGCCTTTGAAGCGGTGGTGGCCAACGGCATCACGGATCCCTACGAGCGGCAGCGCCTCTACGCGCTGTCGCAGCTCTTCTGGGATCCGGTGGACCCCGCCTCCTACGTGGAGGATCTGAAAGGCAGGCCCTTGCTCTACCAGCAGTCCATGGGCGACGAGCAGGTGCCGAACATGACCACCGAGCTGCTGCACCGCTCGATCGGAACGCGCGTGGCCGCTCCCGAGGTCCGAATTCCAACGGACATGACGACGGTGGCAGTGCCTTCTTCGGCTCCGCTCCTGGTTCAACTTGATCCCGAGCTGGGCGCTCCACCGCCCGGAAACCGGCCTGCCGAAGTGACCGGAGCCCATGGCGACCCCCGCATGTGGCCGGGTGTGGAGTCCCAAACGGTCCACTACTTCACATTCGGAGGGGAGGTCGCACATTTTTGTGGTTCGGCCCCCTGTTCGGCCTCCAATACGGGGGAGTAGGTGCAGCGCCTGGCACCTCTGCTATTTCTCGCCATGCCGGCATGGATGTTTCACGCCTCCATCGGACCATTTCGGGTTCCCGCGCAGGATGGTGAGGCCCTCTATGGCAGCCTGTACGGCGCGGCGATGGTGCAGCGTTGGTGGCTGATGGAAGCCGACCCGGGCACGGCCGATACCCTGGTCGGCGACACGCGGCCCTGGTGGCCGGAGTCGCCGATGGCGGCGCTCTTGCAGGCCGTTCTTCCCCTGGACCCGGGATTTTCCCTCGGACTCCTGATTGCCGGGGCGGTGTGGCTGGCGGGCTACGGCCCCTATCGCCTGGGTCGCAGTGCGGTGGGGAGCGGCTGGGGACCGGTGGTGGCGGGCCTCGCGGTGCAGAGCAGCCCGATGGTGCTTCGCGGCATTCCCGGAACCGATCTGGCCGCTCTGGGTGTGGGGGCGCTGGCCCTGGGCCTTGCAGAGCCCCGCCTGGCTTGGCTGGGAGGTCTCTGGTCCTGGCCGGCCGCGGTCTTTCTCGCAGGGGCAGGTGTGGTGCGGCGCAACCTCTGGCTGATGATCGCCGGTCTTCCAGCCTTGGCGGCCCTGTTTCCAGCTACCGATCTGCCGGGGGCTCTGTCCTCCTCCCCCTCGCCCCTGCCTTCCGCCCCTGGCTACTTTGGCAAGAGCGGGGCCCTTTTTCCAATGCCTCCACCGGAGACAGTCGAGCTGCGGCAGCGTGCCCGCCAGACCGGGCTGTGGTTGAGCGCAGGGGAGTCGGCCGGAGCGCAGCCGACTTCTCGCCCCGGTCTTCCCGGAGGTCAGGCCCCCCCCGGAGCACCGCTACCCGGTGCCCTGGGCACCGATCCGGGCGCTGCACCGGAGGGCCCGCAGCGGCACTGGATCGGGGCAGTGCTGGTGCCCATGCAGCGGATCCACGGAGGCCCGGTACTCCTTCTGGGGCTGCTCCTGGGGCTCCTGGACCCGCGCGCGCGCCGCTGGAGTGTAGTGGGCCTTACACTATGGGCGGGTATTACCGCGGCCTACGGCTGGCAGAGCTTCCCGGAAGAAGCGGAAGTGGCGCCGCACACCGTCTCGGGCCTGCGCCTGCTGCTGAATGGCGCGCAGATCGCCGCACTACCAGGGCGTCCCGACGGGCTGGCCTTCGGCGCGCTGATGGGCATCTGCGGTGCGGTCGGCCTGGCGAGCTTTTTCCGGGGAGGGCGGCTGTGGTTTTCGCCCTTGATCCTGCTGGGGGTCCTCCTGGAAAACCCCCGGCTCGCTGCGCCGGTCACTCCGCTGCTACCCGACCCGCTCTTGCAGGTGCTCGCCGCTCTACCAGAGGGCGCGATGATCGTTTTTCCGGCACCGCAGGCACCTTATTTCCAGGGCACCCGCAGCAGTGCCCGCGTACTCTGGGAGGCCGCCCTGGCCGGAAAACGGCTCCCCGCCGAACCGGAGCCCGCGGTGGCGGGGGTGATTGCCTCCCTTTCTCGCGAGCTGGATCTTCCGGTGGATGTGCAGGCTTCTCAGTGGTTTTGGGCGGCTCCCGCCGAAGCCCCCTATGAGCAAGCATTAGCGCAAGGCTACGCCTACATGGTGGTGGACCTGGGTGGCGTGCCGCAACCCCTCCGCCCCCGCCTGGATGGCCGTCTCGCCGCGGACGTGGGCATGCCTCTGGCGCGGGAGGGCGGGCGGCTGCTCTACGACCTTCAGCGTGGCCCGGCCGGCATCGCCTCGCCCCTGGATGGCGGGCCCGGCGCTGGAACGAAGCCGCCTTTGCCACCGTTGAACCCTGAAGAACCGCGACTTCCGCCCTTGGGACCACAACCGCAGCCGCCACCGGTGGAGCGGCCCCCCGGTCTCCCTCCCCAAGATGGGGCCGACCTTCAGCCCCCCTCGCCGCCTACACCTACCGTCCCCTAGCCGGTCAGGCTGGCCGCGTACACCGCTTCGTAGGCCGCCGCCGCGCGTGCCCACGAGTGATCTTCCCGCATTCCCCGAAGCTGAATCGCCTTCCAGGTCGCCGGATGACGCAAAAAGGTGTTCACCGCCCAACTGGTGGCCTCCAAAAAGGCCTCCGCGGAAAAGTCCCGGAAGGCCCAACCGTTCCCGCGATCGCGGTAGGGATCGAAATTCTCCACGGTGTCCGCCAGCCCGCCGGTGGCGTGCACCACGGGCACAGTGCCGTACTTCAGCGAATAGAGCTGGTTCAACCCGCAGGGTTCAAAGCGCGAAGGCATCAGGAAGATGTCCGCTCCGGCTTCGATCCGATGCGCCAGCGGCTCTGAGAAGCCGATGTGTACTCCCACACGGTTGGGCCAGCGCTGCGCGGCCTGCTGGAAAAACTCGGCATATTCTTTGCTACCGGAGCCGAGAACCGCCAACTGAACATCGTGACGCATCAGTGCGGGGGTGATGGACCGCACCAGGTCAATGCCCTTCTGGTAGTCCAGGCGGGCCACCAGACCCAACACCGGCACGTCCGGTCGAACGGGCAAGCGCAGCTCCTTCTGCATCGCCGCTTTACAAGCCGCTTTCCCGGAGAGATCGTCGGGGCTGTAGGGGGCCGCAATGTGGGGATCGTTTGCCGGGTTCCAGGTGTCGTCGATGCCGTTGAGGATGCCCACCAGCTCCTGCCGCCGCCAATGCAGCAGCCCCTCCAGCCCAAAACCGTGATCCTGGGTGATCTGACGCGCATAGGTGGGCGACACAGCCACCAGTCGCTTTGCACTTACTATGCCTGCTTTCAGCAGGTTCAGGTTGCCGTGAAAGTCCAGCGTCGGCCACCAACGGGTTGACAGGTCAAGACCGGCGAAGTCGTGGGCGGCCGAGCTTCCGTGGTGGCCCAGGTTGTGCAGGCCCAAGACGGTGCCCGCGCGCGAAAAGCGGCCTGCGGTGCGGTAGATCGCGTCCAGGTACACCGGCACCAGGGCGGTATGCCAATCGTTGGCATGGAAGACCACATCCTCCCCGAACACACTTCCTTCCAGCGGCACGCGCAGCGGCGCTTCAATCGCCGCCCGCGACAGCAGCGCAAAGCGGAAGAGGTTGTCGCCATAGGCACCGCTGCTATCTCCATAGATTCCAGGCCGGTGAAAGGAGGGATGATCGATAAAAAGGTGGTGGACACCGTCGCGAAGACTGTGGTAATAGCGAACCTCGTGCGCCGCGCCGAACAGAAAGATCTGCGCACGAACACCGGTGTCCCAGGCATCCGGGTAGTCCTTGTAGCGCGGACAGACCGTCATCACCCGGTGCCCCCGGGCGGCAAGCGCCTTGGGCAGGGCGCCGCATACATCCCCCAACCCACCGGTTTTGGCCCAGGGAGCCACCTCTGCCGCAATGACGACGATGTTCATCGCCGAAGTGTATCAGAAAATGGGGCTGCGGGAAGGATCTACTCCCCCCCCGCTCAGGATTCCGCTGCTGAAAAGCAGCAAAAGAGCGTCGATCAGGCCACCTTGATCCACCGGTTGACCCGACAGCCAGGCCTGGAACACCGGCTCTTTCAGCGCGCCCAACAGGCACCAGGCCAGGGGCTCCACCGGTCCCGCCCGCACCAGCCCGATGGCCTGGCCCGTACGCAGTGCGCGCACGATGCGGGCGGTCGCGTTGCTGTAAAAATCAAGGAGCGCCACCTGACCTTCGGCATCCAGGCCCGGCGCTTCGGCAAAAAGCAGCCTGCAGGTGTCCTCGTCCAGCACCTCCACCAGCCGTCGCAGGTTCTCCTGCAATTGATGGGGCACCGGAGCTTCCAGGGAGATAGGAGTAACGCCCTGAACTACCCGATCCATCACTGCATCCAGCACGGCACGGAAGGCCTCGCGCTTACCTTCAAAGTAGTTGTAGAAGGTGCCCCGTGCCACACCGGCTTCGGCAAGGATGTCGGCGACGGAA
>JBEIQS010000466.1:0-1910 GCA_040376425.1 Alphaproteobacteria bacterium
CAGGAGTCGCGCCGGTTTTGTTTGCTTACTCGTTGGGGAAGGCTCAGGAGGCGGTTTGGATGCTTCTGGAAAATGGACTGGTGCCGATGCTCCACCCCGCGGCTTTCAAAATGACAGAGCTTTGTCGCTCCCTGCTCCCGGGTTTTCCCCAGGGTTATCTGGCTTGGGACGCGGCCCAGACTGGGGGGCGCGTGCTTCTTTTACCGCCGGGACGGGTAGCGCGAGGGCTGCTGGCCAAAGTGGGGCCTGCCCGGACGGCTGTACTGACGGGCTGGGCGTTGGATCCTGGAGCCCGGTTTCGCTACGGCTGTGATGCGGCCTTCGCGTGGAGCGACCACGCCGACTATCCGGACCTGTTGCGGTATGTGGAGCTGGTGCAGCCCAAGCGGGTCTTGACGCTGCATGGCTTTGCCGCTGCCTTTGCCGCCGATCTGCGGGCCCGGGGAATCGAGGCGTGGGCGTTGTCCCAGGAAAACCAGTTGGAGCTCCCGTTTTAGCGGCGGCCGGGAGCGCGGTTACTTGGGGTCAAAAATGCTCGGAGGCAGCGTTTCTCCGGCCAGAATTCTGGAGACTCGTTCGCCCCCGCAGACCGAGGGGAGGAAGCCGACGCCGTTGCAGCCGAGGTTGTACAGGAGCACGGGATTACAGGGCTCCACGCCGATCCTGCGGACGCTCCCCTGAGTGTAGCCCATGAGGCCGTGCCACGTGTAGTCGTAGGGCACGCCCGGGGGCCTTTCGGGCTGGGCGAGCGGCCGGATTTGCGAGCCCATTTCCGCGAGCATCTGGCTGGGAAAGGGGGTGCTTGGGTCGTACGGTTCGGAGTCAGCGAGCGGCCGTTCCGGCCCCCCCATGCAGGTGAGGGTGGCCAGCCGGTCTGCGAGTTGGTGGGGGCGCCGGGTCACATAGACATAGGGGACGGCCCCGCCGATCTCCTTGTTGCGGATGAAGCTCCGCGCGTCGGGCTTGCGTTGCTCCGTTTCCACAAAAGCGGCCATGTAGCCGATGTTGCCCTTCACCCAGCGGGTGGCGGCGGAACCAAGGGGCGCCCCCCTGGGAATCCACCACCACATGGTCGGTAAAACCGTTGGTGCAAAGCACGACCCGGCCCTCAGTGACCCGGTGGGCACCAGCCTCAAGGGTGGCGTTTTCTGCGTGGAGGACAATGCGGTCCACCGGAGTGCGGTCCACGTAACGGAACCGTTCCGGATAATGCCGTTGGAGATAGGCAAGCACCTGTTGGGTCAGGAGCGCGCTATTGGCGCAGCCCTTCCAGCTGAAAAGCACCGCCCGGTAGCGGTCGGTCGGGGAGTCCAGCAGCGCGCAGATCTGGGACTGGGAGACCACGGTGTAAAGCGGGGTAAATTCCGCCGGAATCTGTGCGAGAAACTCCGCCTCCTCGGAGACGACGCAGGCTTCGAACTGCAAGCCGCCCTGCAGCCGTAGCAGGTTGTTGCGCAGGTGCACCTCCAGGTGGTTGAGCGTGAACATCCCCATCTTCCCCTGGAACCGGTCCACGCGGACGTCCGCCCCGGATTCCGCCACCATCAGATCAAGCAGGTAGTGCGAATCGTCGAAGGCCTTTTGCGCGGCGAGGGCCTCGGCAAAGCCGTACTCCTCCACAAGCTCGCAGAGAGGGCGCTCAAAGTAGGTCGCCAGCTGGCCGGCGTTGTGTCCCGAAGCGCCGTGCCCCGCCTGGTTGCGCTCCAGCAGTAGGACGGTCTTGGACGTGCCGCGCAATGTGAAAAAGGAGGTGGCCACCCCGGCGATGCCTGCTCCCACGACCGCCACATCCGCGGCGGTGTCGGCCTCGAGACGTTGCGGGCCGCGGTCGGGGGGGAGTTGTTGAATCCAGGGGGAGCAACTTGCGGTGTCCGAGGGGTGGGGCGGGGTGGAAGGATTCATGGTGGATG
>JBEIQS010000438.1:0-2334 GCA_040376425.1 Alphaproteobacteria bacterium
CAGTCGTTGTCCACCCCGTCACAGAGCTCCACGGCGCCGGGATAGATGGCGGCGTTGGCGTCGCTGCAGTCCTGGCCCTGCAGCAGAAAACCCGCCGGGGCGACGCAGGACACCAGGGCGGCCCCGGCATAGCCCCAGCCGTCGCCGTCGTAGTCCGGGTACCAGGCGGGGGCGTCCACGGCGTCGCTCTCGTCCACGCTGCGGTCGCAGTCATCGTCCACGCTGTTGCAGCGCTCCACCATCGCGGGCGAAATGGCCGCCGACGTGTCGTCGCAGTCCGAGGACAGCGCCACATAGGAGGCGGGTGCGGTGCACGCCACCGTCGTGCCAAAAACGCTGCCAAAGCCATCGCCATCGCTGTCCAGGTACCAGGTGGGGGCGTCGACCGCCTCCACCTCGTCCACCAGGCCGTCGCAGTCCTCGTCTCCCCCTCCACACAGCTCCGGGGCACCAGGAAAGGAGCCTTCTTCCTGGTCATTGCAGTCTGTATTTTCAGATACCAAACCGGCCGGAGGGGTACACCAACCCGTTCCGGGGTCGGCAGCGTCGCCATAGCCATCCCCATCGGCATCCGGGTACCAAGCGGAGACGTAGACCACATCGGGATCGGCGTCGTTGATCAGGCCATCGCAGTCCTCGTCTGTTTCCGCCGCGTCGCAGCTCTCCTGGGCGGCCGGAGACAGGGCGGCATCAGCGTCGTTGCCGTCGAGGTTGTTCGCCGACCAGCCGCTTAGAAGGCGGCAGCCAAGCTGGGTGACCGTCGGGTTGCCATAGCGATCACCATCCGCATCCTGGTAGTAGGTGCGGGCATCGAGTGCGTCGGGCTCATCCTGCAGTCCGTCGCAATCATCATCCTGGTTGTTACACCACTCTTGCGCGCCCGGGTAGCGGTCGGGGTCTTCGTCCGCACACTCTACACAGGCGACGAAGCCATCCTCGTCTTTGTCCTCGTAGCCCACCTCTCCGTCGCAATTGTAGTCCACCGGGTCGGTGCAGTCCTCCTCCGGGGCGTCGGGAAACACCAGGGCGTTTTCATCGTCACAATCCAGTCCGTTATCCGTGAATCCTTCCGGCTTCTCGCAGGATTTTTTGGTGGCCAGACCGACTCCCCAACCGTCCCCGTCGCGGTCGGGATACCAGGAGGGCTGATCGAAGACCAGGGGGTCTTCGTCGTCGACGTTTCCATCACAATTGTCGTCCACCCCATTGCAGAATTCGCGGGCGTCCGGGTAGATCGCATCGGACAGGTCATCGCAGTCTTGGTCGTTGCGCACATAGCCGAAGGGGGGGCTGCAACCCTCCCAGGTGGGAATGGCGCCATAGCCGTCCTGGTCGGCATCAATGTACCAGTTGGTGAGCGGAGAAAGGCTGGGATCTCCGTCATCACAGTCGCTTGCATCCAGTGTCCATCCCAGCGGCACCCCGCAGGCCAGGGTGGTGCTGCGCATGTCGCCATAGCCATCGCGATCCAGATCCGGGTGGATACGCATCTGAAAGCAGCCGCTATCCTCTTTTTTGTCCAGATCTCTCCCACAGCCCAGGAGAGCCAGGGGGAGGAGGAAAAGGAGCTTCGGCATCGGAAGAGTATAGATCAAAAGAGGGAGGGTGGGGGCTTCGGCCACCCGGCATCTGCAGCAAGCGGGAACAGGAGGGCGACGGCCGGGAAGCGGATGGCCCCCTTTTGCCGCGGGCAGCCGTTCAGCCCGGCAGGGTGGCTTCGTAGCTGGGCCGGGCAACGAGGCGCTCCAACCAACGGTCGATGGCCGGCAACCCGTCGGTGTAGCGGTCGGCCCCCTCCAGACCGCGCCCGGTATCGACGATGGGCAAGAGCAGCCAGTCGGCGAGACTCGGTGTTTCTCCTGCCAGATAGGGTGCGGCGGTCAGGGCCTGCTCAAAGACCTCTAGCGCGGCCCGGGCCTGCCCGGCTGCGACGTGGATCGCCGGGTCGTCCGGGACGATGCCACGGGCGGGCAGTACCAAGCGCGGGATCAGGACGCCGCGCACCGCATGGGGGACCAGATAGTCGGAAATGGCGCTTGCCCACTGGGTCATCTGCGCGCGTGCGCGCGGGTCGGCGGGCTGCAGCGCGGGGCCTTCAAAGGCTTCGTCCAGGTAGCGCCCGATCGCGAAGGCCTCAAAAACCCGGAAGCCGTCATGCTCCAATACCGGCATTTTTCGCCAGGGATGGAGGGCGGTATACTCAGAACTACGCATGCGCGCGGGCACGATGCGGTAGTCGAGACCTTTCTCCGCCAGAAAGAGACGGACCGAGCGGGTGTAGGTGGAAAAGGGGAAGCCGTGGAGGGTCAGGGACATGGGTGCCGGGTACTCGGG
>JBEIQS010000084.1:0-23254 GCA_040376425.1 Alphaproteobacteria bacterium
CTTTGATCCGCCTGAGCTCGCTGCCCACATCGACAAAAAATCCAGCTTTCAGGATTTTTTTGCCCAAGCACGCCTTCACGCCAATGCCAGCCTCATCACCGGCTCAGTGTGCGGGGTGCGCGTGGAGGAGGTGGAGGACCCTCTGATGCAGAAGATCCGCTACCTCGACAAGCTGGTGGACGAGCTGGCGAAAGGGAGGCCGCTTTCCAAGGTGATGCGTACCTGAGCCGTGCCCTTCGCCAAAACCCGCTTTGAAAGTGAAGCCGAAGACGAGACTTGAACTCGTGACCTGCTGATTACGAATCAGCTGCTCTACCAACTGAGCTACTTCGGCAATCGCGCGCCTCTTAATGCAAACTCCCAGGAGCGTCAAGCAGCGTGACAGCGGGATCGCGGGTTATGCAGGGAGCATGTGGTGGATTCTCGCTTGTTCCCTGGATTCGGCGCCGGAGCCGCCGCCCGCGCCGCGCCCAGCGCCGCCTCCGCCGGCCGTCCCTCTCAGCTATGTTCTGAGCGGGCGTCTGGATGCGGATCTCCTTGTCGGGCCGGATCTACCGGGGAGAGCCGAGCTGAAGGCGCGGTGTGGGGCACAACGACCGTGCCGTAGGGAGCGATGGTCGCCCGATGCCGCGTCGCCGGAGCAGGGAGCATCGTTTTTTGAGCAGATCGGGACGCAGGCCACCTGGAATGGTGAAAAAGTACGTACACAGTGGAGAAACCTGGGTCTACTGCGCACCTGCTTGGGGGATCCCTTGGGGATGCCGCCTGCAGGAGATCCCCAAGGGTATCGAAGCCTGGAAGGGGAGGGGTGGCTGCTGCACTTTTCTGGGAACAACCTGTGCACCCTGGCGGGCAACCTGAGGCTGGACCTTCGGGCGGACCGCGTGGATGTGCGCGACCTGCGCGCGGGCGGACTACCCTGGCTCCACGGCGGGCGTGCGGTGGCTCAGGAGCAAATCTGGTTGTGGCTGGAGATGGTCCTGCCAGCAGACTGGAAGAGTTTTTCAGAGGAAGAAAGGTCCGAGATATACGAGTCTCTTGACGTGTCAACCCACGCCAAAGACCCCGTCCTCGCGGCTCGCCTTCAAAACCTGAGCGCCCGCCTGCAAAAACTCAGCGCTCCATAAGGTGCCGAAGGTGGGCGCGCGGGGGATCCTGCACCGCCGGCTCCAGACTGTCCCGGAAACAGGCTCGCAAGCTACTCTTCCGCTCGGGGTCCAACACCGCGTCCAGCCAGCCCAGCTCCTCGGAGGGGTCGGCGTAGCTGTGGGTGCCCGCCCTTCCAACGGGAATGACCCCTTTTTCTTCCAGGTACAACAGGTAGTTCCGATAGCGAGCCTGGTGGACGCCGGTCCACAGTGGCTGGTAGTGCTCCTCCCAGCGCACCGTTGCGCCCTTTTCATCGGCCTGGATGCCCAGTCGGCCAAGTCCTTCAACCGTTTCCTGCACCAACGCACTGTCCGGCATTCCGATGGTTCCTGCGTCCAATGCGTAGTGCACGCAGAGTCGGTCCGTCAGGGCTTCAAAGCCCGGCAACAGACCAGGCCGAAGGATGCGGTAAAAGCGGACGCTGTCATCGAGTACATGGCTTTCAAAGGCCAGTTCCTGTGATCCGCGCAGGCATACTGTGACCCGATGCCGCGCGGTCATTTTCTGCGCATCCTGCGAGGCCGCCGATTCGGGAGCTTCTCCCAGCCACTTCAGCACTTTGGCCGGCGTCGCGTCTACCAGGATTCGCCCTTCAAAGGTCCCCGCGCTGCTGTGGACCTTGCCGTTGTGGATGCGTTCCACCGTCGCTTCATGCTGTTCAACGCCCTCCAGGTGCAGTGGTCGGGTGGGTGCATAGAGCGTGTCGACGGGCTGCCCGTGCGCCCAGCGCGCGACGTTCGCCGATACCTCTTCGGGGTCGCCGAAGCGTCGCGTACACCAGGAGCGAAGGATGTTTTGCAGGGCCTCACTTCCGAAGCGGCGCTGTATCCAGTGGGCGTAGCTGCGCTGTTCGTGACCACCGCCGATCAGCTCGGCCAGCTCCACGGCGGCCTTCGCTTTGGCCCAGCCCATGCCGGTACCCACCAGCTTTCCGGGAGGAAGAAGGCGGGCAAGTTGTTCGGTCTTCAGAGGAAGTTTCCAGCGCTTTCCGCGGAAAAGCACAGACCGATCCAACTCCACCTTTTGTACGGTGCCATAGAGCTTTCGGGCGCTATCTCCTCCGTCCTTAACCCAGGTTCCCCGCCCTTCCGGCAGTAGCAGACCGGTGATGGGCGCCGCACTCAACAGCGTCACCGAACGCCCATGTACCGCTTCCAATGCCGCGGCTCGCTGGGCTCCTGCGCCGTCTCCAATCACGATGGTCCTCTGCATCTCAGACTCCTCCCCCGAAGGGACGGATAAAGGCGGGCACGATAACCTGTGTGGGCCCGGCTGGCCCCGCCTGTCGTGGCCCGGGAGGTTCATGGTTCCAGATTTTTCGCGCGGTCCCCACCCCATGGTCGATGTGCTGGTGGAGCGAAATGGCTGCCTGCTCCTGGTTCGTCGCCGCCACGATCCGCTGGGCTGGGCGCTGCCGGGCGGCTTTGTGGACCCGGGCGAGATGGTAGCGGCGGCTGCGGTACGGGAGGCCCTGGAGGAAACGGGGGTTCGCGTCACCCTGAAGTCTATTTTGCACGTCTACTCCGACCCGGCGCGCGACCATCGTCGCCACACCATCACCACCGCCTTTGTGGCGGAAGGGGAGGGGGAGCCGATCGGAGGAGATGATGCGGCCGAGGCGGTGTTTTTCCCCCTCGACCAGCTCCCATCACCGATCGTCTTTGATCACGCCAAGATCATCGCCGACTATTGCCACTTCCGCCTCACCGGGGTCCGTCCCGACCCCTACGTATAGCGCGAGCTCCGCTTCCCCGTAGCTGCGCACCCGATCCAGCTTCAAGCTGCCGATCTCGTCAGGCCACGACCCACCATGCCGGCCCTCCGCCACAAGCACCCGTTCGGCCAGCGAGGCAGCGCGTGGAAGCCAGTTCTTCCTATCGTTTTCGTAGGGGGGATCAGCAAAAACGAAGTCCACTTTGGGCAGAGGCAGGCGAAGGGCGTCGCCTTCCCACACACGCGCCTGCACCCCCAGACCCTCCAATTGGGCACGAAGATACCGGATTACCTTGCCGTTTTGCTCACAGATGTGCACAGGTGCCGCCCCCCGCGAGGCCGCCTCGATCGCAATCAAGCCGCTACCCCCGAAAAGATCCAGCATGGACCAGCCTTCGAGGTGCTGACCCACCATCGAGAACAACGCCTCGCGGGTGCGCCCGGCAGTGGGGCGCACACCGGACGGGAGCTCGCCCCGAAGCTGCCGCCCACGCAGCGTTCCCCCCGTGATCTTGATCAATTGCCCAAACCTGCCGGCGGCGGACGCAGCAGGGGGCGGGCGCCGTCGGCGACGGTCCAGCTGCACAGCCCTTCCTTACAGCCGCAGGCCGAAAGAACGGAGAAGCAAGGTAGTACCTCGCAGGTGGTGATGATCTCGGTGGCTTTGGCTGCGGGGACACAGACTTCCCGAGAACATCCGGCGATGGCACAGTCGGCATCACTCGTACATTCGCCCGCTGTTTGTGCGCCTTCTACACGTTGCATGCACGCATTGTAAAGACTCGCAGCGTCCTGCGGGGTGGGGCTCTCCACCACCGTGTTCGTGGGGGTGGTTTCGGCGGTTCCCCCCAGGTTTTGAGGAGGAGGAGCAGGGGTACGCTCCGTGGCACATGCAAGAAGAAAGAGCCAAATCACTTGTAGAGCTCCGCAGCAAGCCGACTGCGCCACACATCCGCAAGGGGGGAGCGGATGCCGACGATGTCGAAGATTTGGAGCATGGTTTTTCGAGAACGATCCCCTTCCCAGCTCCGGTGCTCCCGCACCAGACCGAGCAACCGCTCCAGCGCTTCCTCATACTTCCCAGCCGCGGCTTCGGCCACTGCAAGCTCGCACCGGAAGCGGGGATTTTCAGGTTGCCGGGCATAATTCTGCTGAGCCTCGACCAAGTCCGGGGCCGACAGCGCCAGCAGCAGACGGGCGGCGCGAGGGCCCGGCGGCGGGCCTGCACGGCTCAGCAGGCTGGATGCTTCCTCTCTCTGTCCACGATCCAGCGCTTCCTCCGCGGCAAAAAGCAAGGCATCCGGATGGTCGGGGTGCTGGGCATAGATTCGCCCGGCTTCAGCACGGTCAGCACGTTGTAGCGCCTCGCCGGCCGCCTGCAGCGCCTGCGCGACCGGATCCGGCTGGATCTTCTCCAGGAATCGCCGAATCTGGGATTCCGGAAGGGCGCCAGTGAACTCGGCGACGACTTTTCCGCCCACAAAAGCCTTTACCGCGGGAATTCCCTGGATTCGGTACTGACGTGCCAGTCCCGGGTTCTGGTCGGTGTCAACCTTTGCCAAAATCCAGCTTCCACCAGCCTCATCGGCCAGCCGCTCCAGCACCGGCCCAAGCACACGGCACGGTCCGCACCAGGGCGCCCAGAAGTCCACGACCACAGGCACCGATCGCGACTTCAGAAGGACAACCTCGTTAAATTCGGACTCAGAAACATCGAATTTCATTCTGTACCGCCTTGCTTCGTCATTCTGCGCTAAGATGTTCACCTTCTGATCCTTTTCAAGGGGTTCCCGATGCTGCTTTGGTTGCTCGCCTGCACAGAAGCGCCGTCCAACGAGGGCTATCTGCTGACCGGCTGGTACTATGGCTGGGAGAACCTCTCCCATCGTGTTGCGTTGTTGGATGTCGGGCTGGAGCAGGAGGCGGAGAAGCCCTGGCTGGACCTCGGATTTATCGGTGGGCCCTACTCCAGCGGGACAGCCGGTACGGATGTTCCTCTCTATCGGGTGCGCTACGAGAAAGTCTCCAGTCCCGACCTCTGGTTTGCTGAGGGGGAGGTGGAGCTGATGATTGGGCCGAATGGCACCACCCAGCAGGGGGCCGCCGTGGCCGCCATTCCTGACCCCGGTTTTGGCGACGTGGACGGGATGATCGCGGTTCTTCGTGGGTTCCGCATCGATACGGACGTAGAGCAAGGCTCCGACTATCCGCTGGATGTGTACGATCCGGCCTATGGCTACACCAGCCAGGGCTTTTCCATCGATCTGGGTGTACCGACTTTGTCAGGAGGAAACCTGGAAGTACCGGTTGAAGGCACGGTTCGCTGGGCCGTTCAGGATCGTGACGACATGAATGCGGCCATCCCGTTCGCAATGACATCCATGATAGTACGCTATTCGGTGGTAGGCTATAAGGGTACCATTGAAAGCCAGGAAATTCAGGGAGAGAAGGTCTACGAGGTAGAGAATCCGGATGCACCGATGTGGACCTTCACCGAGCAGCCGCCGATGACCTCTTCGGTCGAGCTGGACGGGAAAGGAAGGGCGGGCCCGTTGGCCTGGACCTCCTTCGATCTTCTGGTCAACACCACCGGGGCTTTCGCAGGGGAAGGGGACTACCTGCGCGCACTGGGTCTGGAAATGGTGCCCACGGCTGACGGGCCGGGGCATATGGAGGCAGCGGTCACCGCCACCGTTCAGACCTCATCGCTCATTGAACTGACAGAGTTGAATGCTGCTTTTCGGGCGAACGCGGTACGAATCGGTGTGAAGGATGCGGCGGTAGAGCACTTCCAGATCGAAGGCTCCCACCCGGTGGGAGAGGCCGAGAACCGCCTGCTCCCTTAGCACCCGGGCCAAGGCCCCCCCGCCTGCGATCTGCACTACAAATTCTTGACGCAGCGGTTCCGGGCTTTGCTTCTATCCGATGGCCCGATCTGTGCGCCCTCCAGGCTCCGATGCTCTTGCCCGACGGGCCCCCGTCGGCTACCTGGGGCGCCATTCATCGAGGTCACTATGCGTCACTTTGTGCTGCTTGCCACCCTCCTCGTCGCCTGCGGTGGCGAAGAGAAGAAGCCTGCCCCGGCCCCGGCACCGGCTCCGGCTGCGCCTGCCCCTGCGCCTGCACCCCCCCCCGCTCCTGCAGCGCCTGCCCAGGCCGGTCCGTACACACCCGACGATTTCGCCAAGGCGGCCTACGAGAAGGCCAAGGCGGCGGGCGCCGATGCTAAGCCGAACCCGAAGGCCGGCGATGCCGCGGCGATTGCGGCCGGCAAGACCCACTACGATACCAAGTGCGCGTCCTGTCACGGCGCCTCTGGTATGGGCGACGGCATGGTCGGCCAGGCCTTGCCCCAGAAGCCTGCCAGCTTCTCCTGGAAGGAGCGCTGGGATGCTACTTCGGTAGGTACGAAGCACTGGATCGTCATGAACGGTGTGATGGGCACCGCGATGGCCCCGCTGGGCCTGACCGACGACCAGGCCTGGGAAGTGATGGCCTACATCGACTCGGTCCGTACCAAGTAGTCAGGAGCCCCGAATGTCCGCCTTTGGCCGCCTGTCTCCAGCCGCGAGCCGACCCTTTGTCGGTGGTTGGAGTTTGGCGGGGGGTCTGGAGCCTCTCAAGGTTGTTGACCTTGAGGGGCTTCGGTGCTCAGGGCAGCACGGATCCGACCGCGACCGACGGGGCGCGCCAGTCGGAGTCCGGAGACCGGGCTTGACCGACTGTGACATGCGAAGAAATTTCGTTAGAAAAAATGAACTGAAAGGCCGGTTTTGCGGTGATGGTTCCCGACGTGACCCCCAGAGCATTGAGCTTCGAAATGTCCTGGAGTAATACGGCGGCCTTCTCACCACGCTCCCGTCGTGGCCCCGCAGGGGCTGGAGGATTCATGAGAACGCTCCCCGGAACGCTTCTGGTTCTGGGTCTTACCGTCATCACTGGGTTGAGCGGTTGTGCCACCCAGGCGGCGGAAGACGCGCAAGAGGAACTATTCCCCCTCGGACCCAAAGAACTTCTGCCCCCTGAGCTGTTTGACGACAAGCTTCGGGTAGCAGTAGGGGAGCCGGAGAGAGTAGCTCTTGAGCAGCCCATCGCTTTCGTCCACAATCGGCACGTCCAGACCCTGGGGATGGATTGCCAGTACTGCCATTCGGGTGCCCGAAAGGGGATTCACGCGGGTGTGCCGCCCACGCAGGTCTGCATGGGCTGCCACAAGATGGTGGATACCACCGATCGTCCCGAGCTGGAGAAGCTGAAGGGCTACTACGAGCGGAACGAAGAGATCCCCTGGGTGAAGGTGCATGACCTCCCGGACTTCGTGAACTTCAGCCACAAGCGCCATGTGCTTGGTGGGGTGGAGTGCCAGGAGTGCCATGGTCCGGTCCAGGAGATGACCGTTGGCCAACGGGTATCCTCGTTGAAGATGGGGTGGTGTTTGGACTGCCACGCCACCCATCCCAACATTGACGAGAACTATGGTGCGAAAGCAGAACTTCGGCGCTCTGAGCTGAAAGACTGCTACACCTGCCACAAGTAATCGGGGCTCAGAATGGCGACGATGAACCGTCGAGATTTCCTGAAGACCGTGAGCGTTGCGAGTACAGCGGCCGCTGCTGCCTGTACTTATGACCCCAAGGTTCCAGTCGAACACATCTATCCGTATGTGAACCAGCCGGAAGACGTCCTGCCGGGAACGGCCACGTACTATTCCACTGCTTGCGATGAGTGCGCAAGCCGCTGTGGAATGGTGGCGCGGAGCAAGGACGGCCGCGTGGTGATGGTGGAGGGCAACCCCGACAACACCGAGCAGCATGGTCTTTGTACCCGCGGTCACTATGGCTTGATGGCCACCTACTCTCCCGATCGCATTGACGGCCCCATGCGGGACCGCAAGGCAGTCACCTGGGAAGACGCGGACAAGGCGATCCTGGAAGCAGTGACCGCAGCGCGGGCTGGTGGCAAGAAGGTCGCGTGGTTGGGCCGTTATCGCACCGGATCGATGGCCAAGCTGCTGGATCAGCTTCAGACCGGTATGGGCCTGTCCCGGGTGCACTGGGAGCCTCTGGGTGTGGAGAGCCTGGTTGCAGCCTCTCGCGCCGTATTTGGGAAGGACGCACTGCCCTATTTTGAGCTGGGTGATGCCCGTACCATTCTTTCCTTCGGTATGGACTTCCTGGGTACCGCCCATGGCAGCCAGCAGATGCGGAAGGGTTGGTCCAAGGCGAAGAACCCGCGGGAAGGTGGCTTTGTCACCCGCCTGGTCTGTGTGGAGCCCCGGGTCAGCGCGACGTCGTCGCAGGCTGATCTGTGGCTGGCGCCGACCCCTGGTACGGAAGTGCAGGTTGCCCTCGCCGTCGCCAAGCTGGCTGCAGAGAAGAAGGGCTACATCGGCCCTGCGTCCACTCTGCTGGGCCCGGTAGATGTTGCGGCTGCGGCCGCAGCTTCCGGGCTGACCGAAGCCCGCCTGGGCGAGATCGCAGGCTGGCTGGCGGATGGTCTGGCGGTGGCGCTGCCCGGTGGCCATGCCAACCAGGGCAAGGACAGCACTGCACTGGCAGTGGCGACGCTTCTCATCAACGAAGTGATTGGATCCGTTGGCAAATCGGTGCTCTTTGGCCGGGAGCTGTCGGTGGGCGCCGTCAACTCCTACGCCGATGTCAAGGCACTGGTGGCCGATGCGGCTGCCGGCAATGTGGGCGTGCTCTTCCTCGACGGTCTGAATCCGGTGTTCGATCTGCCGGCCGATGATGGCGCGGCGGAAGCTCTCAAGAAGGTGGGCCTGTTGGTTCAGCTCGCGGATGAGCCGAACGAAAGCTCCACCGATGCGGCGCTGATCATGCCGACGGGCACCAGCCTGGAAACCTGGGGGGATGGCGAGGCCATCCGTGGGGTCCATGTGCTGCAGCAGCCCGCAATGACTGCACGCAAGAGCGCGCGGTCGGCGGGGGACCTGCTCTTGATCCTCGGGAAGGCTCTGGTGCCTGCTGTGGCCCCGGTGTCCGCGCCGTTGGTAGAGGGTGAGGTGGCTGCGCCGGTGGTTCCTGCCACCCTCGGTTTCGACTACGCCAGCTTCCGCGACTTCATCAAGGCTCGCTGGAAGCGGGAAGTGCTGGGCGAAAGTGGCTTCGACGCCGCTTGGGTTGCGGCTCTGCAGCGCGGCGGTTCCTTCAACCCGGTGGCGGGCCAGGGTGCGGACTTCCGCCTTGCTGCGCTCCCCACGGTGGAAGCGGCCGCTTCCAGCCCGGATATGGCCCTGGTGGTATTCCCCAGCCCCTTGTTGGGAGATGGCCGCCACGCCAACATTCCGTGGGCACAGGAGCTGCCCGATCCCATTTCCACGTACACCTGGACCTCTTGGGTGGAGTTGCATCCGAAGGCCGTTGCCAAGCTGGGCTTGGGCGAACGCGATCTGGTGCAAGTGGCCGTGGGCGGCAAGCAGTTGAAGCTGGGCTACTTCGCCTCCCCCGGGGTGCGCGAGGATAGCGTGGCCTTGGTGCTCGGGAATGGCCGAAAGGTTGGGCACTACGCGAAGGGTCGCGGCGTGGATGCGATGTCGCTGCTCTCTTCGAGCGTCGATGCGGCGTCTGGCGCACTGGCTTGGTACGGCGCTCGCGCCAAGCTCACGCGGGTTGGCGGAGAAAGTGATGTCTTCGCCCTTTGTGGCAGCATGCACCAGGATGGTCGTCCGATTGCCAACCTGGTCAGTCCCGATCAGGCGGTAGAAGCCGCAGCATCGGGGGCCAAGGAGAGCATTGTCGCGCTGCACCACATCCCGGTGGATGAGCGGCTGATCAAGCAGAAGATCACCGACATGTACCCCGAGCCGCAGCATCCGACCTACCGCTTCGCGCTCGCCATCGATACCAACGTCTGCAACGGCTGTATGGCCTGTGTAGTGGCTTGTAACCTGGAGAATAACATTCCCTGGGTAGGCCCCGACCAGACCAACAAGGGCCGCGGGATGTCCTGGATCCGCATGGACCGCTTCTTTGAAGGGGAAGGGGAGAAGCCGGACGTTCGCCACATGCCGGTCATGTGCCAGAACTGCTCTCATGCTCCCTGCGAGGGTGTGTGTCCGGTGCTTGCCACCTACCACAACCTCGACGGGTTGAACGCAATGATCTACAATCGTTGCGTCGGAACGCGCTATTGCGCGAACAACTGCCCCTACACCGCTCGCCGCTTCAACTACCACACATGGGCATGGCCCGACGCCTACAAGCTGATGCTCAACCCGGACATCACTGTCCGCGAGATGGGCGTAATGGAGAAGTGCAACTTCTGCCAGCAGCGCACCCGGGCGGCCAAGGACGCGTGGCGGGACTATCGGGATCCGGCCAAGCCGGAGTCCGGGATTGTTCCGGCGGCCGCGCTGGAGAAGCTGACTGCTTGTGCAGCGGCTTGTCCTTCGGACGCGATTTCCTTCGGCAATGCCAAGGATTCAAGCGGACGGCAGGCGAAAGAGTGGGAAGATCCTCGGGTCTACACGCTCTTTGGCGAGCTGAACACCAAGCCCGGCGTGCGCTATCTGGCGCGTGCCCGCCACGGCTACACCCCCAAGGCTCATCACGGTGCTGCTCACGGAGCAGACGACCATGGTGGCGCTGGTGGTGGCGCCGAGCACCCCAAGGAAAACCACGGCGCTGCCGAGAAGTCGGGGCACTGAGGAGGAACCATGACAGATCTTACCTACAGCGCGGTAAACCGCGACGTCCTTCGGCCGCTCTTTACGCCCTCCGCGGCGTACTTTGCCGGTCTGGCGCTGGTGCTGGTCGGCCTGGGAATTGGCGGCTACTGCTGGGGCGTGCAGCTCATCTGGGGCCTCGGGGTGGCGGGCTACCACCCCCCGGTGTTCTGGGGCGTGTACATCACCACCTTCGTGTTCTGGATCGGTATCGGCCACGCAGGAACGTTGATCTCCGCTATCCTCTTCCTCACCCGCTCCCGCTGGCGTACCGGTATCTACCGGGCCGCTGAGGCGATGACCATCTTCGCGGTTATGACCGCGGCGTTGTTCCCCGCCATTCACGTCGGGCGCGCGTGGTACGCCTACTGGCTCTTTCCCTACCCCAACCAGCGGCAGCTCTGGCAGAACTTCAAGTCGCCGCTGATGTGGGACGTGTTCGCGGTGTCCACCTACTTTACGGTGTCCACGGTCTTCTTCTTCATCGGTCTGGTGCCGGATATGGCGGCGGTGCGCGACACCACCAAGGGCATCACCCAGAAGATCTACGCGGCCATGTGCTTGGGTTGGCGCGGCACGGACACCCAGTGGCGCCACTATATGGCCGCCTACGGCTTCTTCGCCGCTCTGGCGACCCCGCTGGTGTTGTCGGTGCACTCGGTCGTGTCCTGGGACTTCGCGATGGCGGATACCCCTGGTTGGCACTCCACGATCTTCCCGCCCTACTTCGTGGCTGGCGCGATCTTCTCCGGCTGCGCGATGGTCATCACGCTGATGTTGCCCCTCTCCAAGCTGTTCAAGCTGGAAGACTACATCCACATCTGGCACTTCGAGCACCTCGCGAAGCTCTGCGTATTCACCGGAGGCATCCTCACCTTTGCCTACGGCACGGAGTACTACATCGCCTGGTACTCGGACAACATGTACGAGTGGGGTGTGTTCGTAGACCGCGTCACCGGGAATTACTGGTGGGTGTTCTGGATGATGTTCACTTGCAACTGTGTGGTGCCGCTGCTCTGGTACTTCAAGAAAGTTCGGACCAGCTTCATCGGCCTCTTTGTGGTGAGCATCGTCATCAACATCGGAATGTGGTTCGAGCGATTCAACATCATCGCTTCGTCCCTTGCCCACTCCTTCGATCCTGCGGCCTGGGTCTACTACATGCCCACCTACATTGAGTGGGGCATCATGATCGGGTCCTTCGCTTGGTTCTTCCTCTGGTTCCTGCTCTTCGTGAAGATCATGCCCTCGGTGGCCATCGCCGAAGTCAAGGAGCAGATTCGTCCCCCCCTGAAGTCCGATGAGGAGGCTGCAGCCAAATGAGCGGCGTCCACGTATCGACGGAGACGGTTGCTACCGTCGCCCCTATCAAGGCGGTCTATAAGCACCTGGACAGTCTCCTTGAAGGCATCACTGCCTTGAAGAAGGCAGGCTACCGGAAACCTACCGTACTGACTCCCTTCCCTCGCCACGAAGTGGAAGATGCGCTGTACGAGGGGGAGCCCAGCCCTGTCCGGTGGTTCACCCTGATTGGGGGTATCACGGGTGCAACGCTGGCCTTCTCGCTGGCCTCCTTGACCCATATGAACTGGCCGATGATTCTACCAGGTGGCAAGCCGGTTGTTTCCATCCCGCCTTTTCTGGTCATCTCCTTTGAGGGTACCATCCTCTGGGGCTCGTTGTTCACCTTCGTGGGCATGTTGCTGTTCACGCGCCTTCCGGCGCGGAATCTGCCCAAAGAGGTGGAAGATCCTCGATTTTCCAGTGACCGTTTCGGTATCATCCTTGAGGGTATTGGCGCCCAGGATGAGGAAAAAGTCAAGTCTATTCTACATCACTCCGGCGCTGAAGAAGTGACCGGGGGGAGCAGCGCGGAGGCGCACCATGGCTAAGCCCACTCGTCGTTGGTGGCTTCTGGGGGGAATGCTCGTGGCCGGTGCGGCCTGGGCTTTTCCCTGGGACATCGACATGGTCGACAGCGTGAATTTCAAGGCCTTTGAGTGGCGCATGGCGTCGCCGAAGGTGGAAGGCACTGTCCAGCGGAGCTCCGGCGTCGCTCGGCCGGGTAGCAACGGGGCCTACCAGAACGACTATATCGCACAGGTGGATCGGATGGCGCCGGAAGCGGCCGCCCTCACGAACCCCTACGCCGGTGATGCGCAGGCAATGGCGAAGGGTGAGCACCTGTTTCAGGTGAGCTGCGCTCCTTGCCACGGCGTGAAGGGTGCGGGCGGAGGTCCGGTCACCCACAACGAGCCCAATGCCGACATCAAGAAGGCGATTCGCCGCTTCGCAATGCCTGCACCGAACCTCTCCGGTCCCGGTGCGGCGAGCGCTTTGCGTACCGATGGCTACATGTATCTGACCATCCGAAACGGTGGTGCAGGGATGCCGGCCTACGGCGTCTCTCTCACCGATCAGGAGCGCTGGGCCATCGTCTCCTATATTCGGACGCTGGAAGGGGGGGCCTACGTCCCTCCCGAACCGGTTGAGCCTGCCCTTCCGCCTGCGGGGACCCCATGAGCCAGATCGATATTCTCAACGAGACCCGCAGAGTTGTGGGGCCTGGCCCGGACATCCGGGAAGCCGTCGAGGGTTTTCCTACGCGGACCGTGCCGGATGGCATTCGCGCCTTCGGCTTCGGCGCGCTCGCCATCGGCATCCTGGCGCTTCTTGGCGGTTTCGCCACCGATCCCAAGACCACGGCCGGCGCGCTGTTGGCGTCCATTGTCTACTTTATGGGTATCTCCCAGGGTGGCGTGATGTTCGCGGTGATCCAGACGATCACCCTCGGACGTTGGGGGCGGCCGCTTAAGCGCATCTCTGAGAGCTTCGTCGCCTTCCTCCCGATCGTGTATCTGATCTGGGTGTTGTTCATGCTCACGGGGGGCCTCCAGGTCTACGTCTGGACGCACGAGGATCTTCCCCCCCACAAGAGCATCTACCTGAGCGCCGGCTTTTTCGTCGGTCGCCAGATTGTAGGCATGGGTTTGCTCACCCTCCTCTCGTTGATCTTTGTGCGCAACAGCCTCCGGCCAGACATGGGTGTGGCCGCCGAGATGCTGGGCGCCAGCAAGGCACCAGCGTGGTGGGGGCGGATCACCCTGGGCTGGAAGGGCCGTGACGCCGAGGTGGAAGAGGCCTACCAGAAGAACATTCGGCTTGGGCCGGTGATTGTGGTCGCCTACTTCATCATCTTCAGCATGTTCGTGGTGGACGCTGTGATGAGTCTGGCACCCCACTGGTACGCGAACATGTTCCCGGCCTGGCTTGCTGTCTCGTCGGTGTGGATGACGCTCTCTTGGGTGTGCGTGCTCTCGGTGCTCTTCAAGAAGTGGCTGGGGATCGATCATCTCGCAACCAAGAGCAACTACCACGACCTTGGGAAGATGATGTTCGCGCTGTGCATCTTCTGGACCTACAACCTCTTCGCCCAGATCCTCCCGATCTGGTACGGCAACATGCCGGAAGAGACGGGCTACCTGATGCTGCGCATGTTCGCGACGCCCTGGGCGACCTTGGCCAAGGTGGTACTGGCGATGTGCTTCTTGATCCCCTTCACCGTGCTGTTGAGCCGCGGGATCAAGAAGACCCCGGCGTCGTTGGCGGGTGTAGGTCTGATCATCATCACCGGTGTCGCGCTGGAGCGCTTCTTGCTGGTGATGCCCGAAGTATGGATGGGCGACACCTTCACGATGCCGCTGGCACTGTACATGGGCGTATGGTTGGGCTTCGCCGGGGCCTTTGTCCTGGTGGTAGCGAACACGCTGGTGCGGGTGCCCCCGGTGGTGCTGACCGACCCCTTCATGAACCCCAACCCCTTCGATGTGCACCTGCACGTTGACCACGGGCACGGGAACGAACACGCCCACGGACACTGATGCCGCGCGAAGCATTGCTTCAATCTCTGGAACCCCTGCTTCAGATCCTTGGTGATCTGAACGCAGGGGATCCTGCTTTTTCAGCCGACGTTCTCAACCAGGGGAGCTGGGCGGCCCTGGAGCGGGCGGCTCTGGACGCTCTGCAGGAAGGGTGGCTGGTGAATCGCGAGGCGGGCCCGCATGTCCGTTTCGGTCGACTCGCCAAAGCCGGCCCGGAAACACGGGGCTTCTCGATCGACGCGGTGGTCATGGATGGCCCTGCTCTCGGCGCGCACACCCACCTCAGCGGCGAGTTTGACTTCTGCCTGCCTCTGGAGGGCAACCCGCGTTTTGACGGTCACGGGGAGCGCTGGGTGGTCTATCCTCCCGGGTCGAGGCACATCCCCACGGTGGCCGGAGGACGTATGTTCATCCTCTATTTTGTGCCCAATGGCGCGCTGCGCTTCGACTGAACCATTGTAGTTCTGGCTACAGGTTTGAAAGGGCGAGAGGGTCTTTTGAGGATAGGTGACTACCCCTATCCGTCTTGGAGGCTTCATGTCCACAATCCCCCGCATCGGCGACACTGCACCTGACTTTACCGCTGTCACCACTCACGGAACCGTCAGTTTTTCTGAGTGGCAGCAGGGCAAGTGGGTCGTACTTTTCTCCCACCCTGCAGACTTTACCCCGGTTTGCACAACCGAGATCTCCGAGCTCGCCCGGCGGAATGCTGAGTTTGAGGCCCGCGGGGTCAAGCTGATTGGTCTGTCCATCGACTCGATCCACTCCCACCTGGCCTGGATGGAGTCGGTCGAGAAGATCTCTGGGATCACTGTGCCCTTCCCCATGATCGCCGATCTGGACACCAAGGTGGCGCAGGCCTACGGGATGATCCACCCCGGCGCGTCGTCCACGGTCACCGTGCGCGCCGTCTTTGTGATCGATCCCAGCCGTGTTGTACGCGCCTTGATCTACTACCCGCTCACCAATGGCCGGAACATCGACGAGATCGTTCGCCTGGTGGACAGCCTCCAGGCCTCCAGCGCCCATGGCGTGGCGACCCCTGCCAACTGGCGTCCTGGCGACCGGGTGATCGTGCCCGCCACCACCACCATGGAGTCCCGCAGAGCCCGCCTCGCGGACACCAGCGTGGAAAACGTGGCCCCCTACCTGGCTTTCAAGCAGCTCTGATCCGGAGATCGCCGCTTCGCGCACGGCCCGGGCTACCCTGGCGGCAGATTCCGGGTTAGCCGCCGCTGCAAAGCGAGCCGCGCCGATGATCCAGTCGATCGACAGCCTGCCTGAGCTCTTCCGGGCAGCCTTGCAGGCCGCGTCCACCACTTCTGCTTTGGAAGAGGTGCAACGCGAGTTTCTTGGAAAAAAGAGTGTACTGAAGCTGGCATTTCAGGGACTACGAGCCCTATCTCCGGAGGAGCGGGCCGCAATGGCCCGGCGCCTGAACGAGCTTCAGCAGTCCTTTGAACAGCAGGTTGCCGAGCGGCGGCGTGCGCTGGAGGAGGCGGAGCTGGAAGCGCGCCTGCGCGGCGAGTGGCAGGATCTGAGTATGCCGGGCACCGCACCGCTCCGCGGCGCGCTTCATCCAGTGACCCAGGTAGAGCGTCGCTGTCTAGAGGTGCTGCGTCGTCTCGGCTTTGTGTTGGAAGAGGGGCCGGAGGTGGAGTCCGAGGACTTCAACTTCGACTATCTGAACATCCCGAAGCACCACCCCGCCCGCGAGATGCAGGACACCTTCTATGTGACGGGTGGTCTGCTTCTGCGTTCTCACACGACATCCGTACAGGCGCGGGTCCTGAAGGAGGGGCGCAATCCCCCGATCAAGGTGGCATCTGCGGGGCGTGTGTACCGGAACGAAGCGACGGATGCCACTCATCTGCCGATGTTCCACCAGCTCGAGGGATTTTGGCTGGAGGAAGGACTCTCCTTCGCCCACCTCAAGGGCATCCTCGACTTCGTGGCCCGGGAAATCTATGGGAAGGACTCGGTTTTCCGTATCAAACCCAAGTTCTACCCCTACACCGAGCCGTCTATCGGCATGGACATCCGCTGCACCTCTTGCGACGGTGCGGGGTGCGCGGCCTGCCATGGGGCGGGCTGGGTCACCATCATCGGTGCCGGCATGATTCACCGGAACGTGCTGACACAATTTGGCTATGATCCAGATAAAGTCAGCGGGCTCGCCTTCGGTTGGGGTACCACCCGCATGGCATCGCAGTGGACAGGTGTGAAGAAAGTGAAGAGCCTCTACCAGCAGGATCTCCGCCTGCTTCGTGGAATTCATCGGAGGAACCCATGAAAATCTCCCTGGACATCCTCCGCGGCTACCATGCGGGCCTCCCCGCCGAGCCCGCCGCCGCCCGGCACCTATTGGACGATCTGGGCATCGAGGTCAAGCGCGCCGACGGAGACCAGCTCACCCTTGAGCTTCTTGCGAATCGTGGCGACCACCGCTGCTACCTGGGTCTGGCCCGTGAGGTGGCCGGGCGCCTGGGGGGTGCGGTGGACCAGCCTCCGAGTGCACCGTTGGTCAGCCCCGAAGAGCTGGCGAACCAGACGCGCACCACCGTAGACGTGGAGCTGCTGACCCCCGCCTGCTTGGTCTATGTGGCGGTTCCCCTTGAGATTCGTAGCCTCAACGGCGCGCTTAATCCCGACGCTGTGGCGCTGCTTCAGTCCTCCGGCCTGCGTTCGGTGGATCCGGTTGTGGATGCGACCAACATCGCCAATTTTGAGCTGGGGCAGCCTACCCATGCCTTTGACGCGGACAAAGTGGTCGGCGGCATTGTGGTGCGCCTGTCGCGGCCCGGCGAGCGCGCCTGGCCGCTCTTCCAGGCCGAAGACCGGGAGCTGCCCGAGGGGGTGCTGGTCATCGCCGATGAGGTGAAGGTGTTGGCCATCGCTGGGGTCATCGGCTGCGAAGAGGCGAAGGTCAGCTCCGAGACGCGGCGGGTGATTCTGGAATCGGCCTGTTTTGATCCGGTCCTCGTTCATAAGGCCAGCCGCAAGCTGGGGATTCATACCGACGCCGCCGCCCGCTTTGAGCGGGGTGCTGACCCTGGCATGGCAGAGATCGGCGCGGGCCGCGTGCTGTGGCTGCTGGAGGAAGCGGGCCTTGCTCGTCGAACCGCACCGGCCACAGTGGTGTGGAATTGGGACGACGCTCCCTGTGTGATTCCCCTGGAGCGCCAGCGCCTTGATGCCTGGTACGGCCGCTCCTTCTCCTTGCCGGAGCTGCTGCAGAGTCTCGGTGGCCTGGGCTTTGGTGTCGTGGGGGACGGCGCGATCTTGGAGGTCAGCGTTCCGTCCTGGCGTCGGTGGGACGTACGCACGCCGGAAGACCTGTTCGAGGAGGTAGGTCGCGCCACCGGGTACAACTCTCTGCCGGCCTTCTTGCCGCCGGTGGGCCTGGGTGCTGTACTCACGCCGCGCGAGCGACTTCGGGAGCGTTTGGAGGCGGTTCTGTTGGGTCACGGATTCTACGAAGTGATCACCGATGGCTTCTACGGGCGCGATGACCGTGACAAGCTGGGAATCCACGAGAGCCACCCCCTATGGGCCCACGTGGAGATGCTCAACTCTCTGGACAAGGGCTTCTCCCTCCTGAAAAACAGTGGTTTGGTCCAGGCGTTGAGCGGCCTCGCCGAGAACCAGAGCCTTGGGGTGGAGCAAGCGCGCGTTTTTGAATTCACCCGCTGCTTCCATCCGGATTCTCAGGCTGCCAACGGCTACTGCCGCGAACGGGAGATCCTGTGGATGATGGTCTCTGGGCCCGAACGGGACGCTGACTGGGCGCATCATGCACCATCTGCGGATTTCTGGCTCTGCAAGGGGATTCTGGAGGAGTTGGCACTGGAGGCGGGGCTGCCTCTGTCCCTGGCGCTTCAGGGCCGCCATGCCCTCTCCTCTGCCCTTCATCCCCACCGACAGGCGACGATCGTGGTCAATGGCCGTGAAGTGGGAATTCTCGGTGAGGTCCACCCTCGACTTGTCAAGAGTTGGGAGCTTCGCCGTCATCGGCCGCTCTACCTGGAGCTGGATCTGGCCGAGCTCGGTCAGGCTCCCGAGCTGCCTGTGGCTTTCCCCCCACTGCGGCCCTACAGCCAGCGAAACTTGGCTTTCACCCTCCCACTGGGTGTGGAAGCGGCACAGGTACAGGCGGCGCTGCGTGCGGAGGCCCCCCCCAGCCTTGAGCAGGTGGCCGTGGTGGACCTCTATCTGCACGAAGTGGACGGCGCGCCGGTGAGAACCCTCACCTTTGAGCTTGGCTATCGCAACGACGAGGCTGCACTCAGTACCGATGAGATCAACCAGATCACGGCTGCACGGATTGCCGCCGTGGAGGCCCAGCTGGGCAGCCGCGGTGTGCGCCTGAGGGCCTAAAGCCCGTTGAACCAGAGCGACGCGTTGGGGAAGGCGGCAATGCAGCTCCGCCTCTCCACCCACACCAGCCAGTCCCGGTCACCCGCTACGAGGCGGGCCACCGCAAGATCACCGGCTTCGGCGGTGTTCAGGGCGTGCAGCACGGCCGAGGCTGCAAGGCCATGGCCCACATCGCCCGTGGCCAGAAAGCGTGCCCGGTGGCCCTTCCAGAGCGCTTTCTGCACCTCCCGGTCCTCGACCAGGAGCACCTTCGGAACCCCGGCACCGGCCAGTGCGGGAAGCTGCTGCATCAGCAGCGGGGCCACCCATTCGCTCTCTGCACGCGGCGAGGGGGGTGGTAGCTGAATGGTAGCGGGCTTGATGGCGGCGCGCGGCGCGGGTTCCGCCGGGGCGGCAACGCTCGGAGCGGACGCGACGGGCTCGGGTTCGGGCTGACGGGCGAGCTCATCCAGGACTTCCGAGGCCGATTTTTTGCGCATCGGCGGAGGAGCTGCCGCCAACCGGGAGCCCTCTGCCACCACTTCTGCGGCCGGCCTGCTCCGGGTCGGCGGAGGGGCTGCCGCCAATCTGCTGATTGGAGGCCGACTTTCGGACGGGGCCGCTGGAGCCGGTGCGGGGGCACGTTGGGCCTCTGCGCCAGGGCTGCGTGGGGCCTTCCCACGCGCCGCAGCCGCTTTCGCCAGCATCTTAGCCAGATCTTTGGGGTCCACCGCCGGGGCCTTTGGCTCCTCTGGTTGGGGCACCAGCGTGGGGGTGGGCGGGGCCGCCTCTTCGGCCACTGGCGCGCTCTTGGGCGCGACCGCCGGCACAGCCGGCTTGGAAACCTCGTCCGAAGGCACGTCCGGCAGCAACTCTTCGCTCGGGGCCGGAGCCAGAGAGGGGGGGGGCATCACCAGCGACGGAGGGCCCTTGGGACGCGGATCGTCCAGATCGGTGGGATCCATCGGCGGAATTGGCCGCGGGTCCCCGGTGGGGCTCTCCAACGCCGGAAGCGGCCGCCTCCGGGGAGGAGTGGGAGGGTCAAACAGGCGTGACAGTGGATCGAAACCCTTCTTCTGGCCAGACATGGGCTAATGATTTACCTGCTGCGCCCCGCCCGCCAAGGGGAAAGGAGCGACATGATGAAGCTTTTGCTTGTACGACACGGCCAGACCCGCTTCAACGTGGAGCGCCGCTTCCTGGGACGCACGGACGCGGAGCTGGATGAAGAAGGTTGCAAGCAGGTGTTTTGTCTCGCACAGGTCTATGGTGGGCAGCGCCGGGTGTTCAGCAGCCCGCTGCGCCGCGCCATGCAGACCGCTTCAGGATTGGGCAATCCCATCCCGGTCCCGGGTCTGATGGAGATGGACATGGGAGAGCTGGAGGGTCTCTCCCGCGAAGAAATGGACGAGCGCTTTCCCGGGTTGCTGGCCACCTGGTTCGAAGATCCCACCCACTTCCGACCTCCCGGTGGGGAAACGCTGGCGGAGACACAGGAGCGCGGCTGGCGGGCGCTGCAGGAGATTCTGGGGGAGGGCGGGGAGGAGGAGGTGAGGGTGGTCGTTACCCACCAATTGCTCCTGGCCGGCATCCTCTGTCGCCTCTCCGGCGTACCGCTCTCCGCGTTCCGGCAGTTTTCTCATGGCAACACCGGGGTGACCACATTGGAGCTGGGACCGGAGGGCCCGCGTATCTGTAGCCTCAACGATCTGGCGCACCTGTCTCCAGCTCCCTGATCAGCACCTGAAGCTCCGGCCCCGTCACCACCTGCACGGTGCGGCAGTATTGACAGGTCACTTCTGCTTGCCCTTGCTCTGTCAAGAGCTCCTTCAAATCATGAGCTCCAAAGCCTCGTAACATCCCAATCACCTTCTCTCGCGAGCAACCGCAGAAGAAGTGGTAGTCCCGCCAATCCAGGATCTCCAAGGCCTCGCCCGCAAGCTGCCCGAAGGCCACCTGGGTCATCAGACCCCGGAAGTCAGCACGCATGGGCTGGTCCAGCAGGGCCACAAAGTCCTCGGGCGGCATCTCTGGCAGCCGCTCCACCAGCATGCCTGCGGCAAAGCGCAGGCCCTTTTCGTCCGCCTCGGCCAGGATGCGCACCCGCCCATCCACCTGCTCTGAGGAATTGAAATAGCGATGGAGAGCCGCCTCAAAGCTCTCCTGGCGCGCCGTCGTGTGTCCCCGATAGACCTCTTTGGGGCCCACCGACTTGATCACCGAAAAAATAGCATCAAAACTGGTGATACGTGGAAAGGTGGTGGGGCTCAACCGGCCACGGATGGCACCATCGCCGTCCACGTCGGCGGTAAATACAAAGCGGGGACTGTCCCGGTCGATGTCCGGGCTGCCCTCCACCCGCAAGGTCAGGCGTTCTTCGCCCTTGATATGAGCGGACAGCAGCGCCGCCGCCACCAAACCTTCCCCGGCGAGGACCGCCGCCCCCTCCACCAACCCGTGTCGCTCGCACAGCTCGCGCGCGGGCCCGTGCAGCACCACCACTTGAACGCGCACCCGGCGCCCACAGGCCAGCGCCACCAGAAAACGTCCGGCCTCATTCGGCATTTTGAGCTCCCGCGCGATTCTATCCTGCTGCAAAGGTCGGTGCCGCTACTCACCCACCGGCGGGCGCCCTGTTGTGGACACCCCGGCCCAGCCGATGGCTTTGGCACCATAGTCGTGGGGTGCTTCGCCCAGGAGCCGCAGAATCGCCTCCTCCTGCAGCCGCAGGGCCGGATTGGTCGGCTCCTGAAAAAGCTGTATGCGCCAGACCGAGGCGCAAGAGCGCTCTCCCTCCAGGATCTCCACCACCTGCTGCACCCGAAGGGCCTCCAATCGTGCCAGTTCCTCCCTGCGGTACTCCTTGATTCGGTGAAAGCGTTGCCGCTCCACGTCATCCCGCCAGGCCACCATCCGGCTGAGGGCGCCCGTGCAGCGTTCGGTGCGCAGGGCCGGATCCTCGCAGCCGAGGGTCAGGAGGAGTCCGAGGCTCCCGGCGAGACGGGACGCCCGGTCCAACGTGCGATGGCGGGGGTCAGGGCGAGGGTGAGCAGGATGCGGGGCACTTGGAGCACCTTGGTCATCGCCCATGCGGCAACCCAGCTCGCGCCGGAGGTGATCTCCGGATGATCGCGAAACCAGGGGAGGAGGCTCACCGAGCCGGTTTCCACCACGGTGATCATGACCGCCATCGTGAGCACAAAGATGCTCAGGTAGACCGCCAGGCCGATGTTTCCGTAGCGTTCCAGCTCCTTCTTCCAATTCTTCATCCTCCCGCCCCTGCCGGCACGACCCGCCGCAACCGGCTCAGAAATTCGCCGGCGGGCTCAAAGCCGATCAGCTTCTCAGAGATGGTGCCATCGGGCATCACCACCAGCACCGTCGGCAGCCCGTTGACGCCGTAGCGGGCCTGGATCTTCTGGACCGCGGGGTCGGCCGCCTCAGTGCAGTCAATCATCACCGGCACAAAGTCTTTGGCGGCGGCGATCACCTGCGGGTCGGTGTAGGTGAAGTGTTCCAGTTCCTTGCAGGCTTTGCACCACTCCGCCGTGAAGTCGATCAGCAGCGGCTTGTTGGCCGCCTTGGCCTGAGCCAGAGCCTGATCGTGGTCGCTGAGCCACGGGATTCCGGCGACGGTCGCCGATTCTCCCGCAGGAGCACCGGTGAGCTTCAATGCAGGAAGGATGAAGCCCTGGGTGGCCATGGTCGCCACCAACAGCCACAGACCCACCGTCACCCCCACGATCGCATAGAGCTGGCGGAGGCGGACGGTGAACATGTCCTCTCCATCGTCAGGATTCGGCCAGGAGAACACGCCGGTGGACAACAACACCGCAGCAGTCGCGAGTGCCACCACATTTGTGGACAGGTGCGGTGCGGCAAAGTTGACTGCCATCAACCAAAGGAAGATGCCCATTCCTTTCTTGACCGTGGCCATCCAGGGGCCCCGGGCCGGCATCCAGCCGGTCATGGCGCCGGTGACCAGGAAAATCATGCCCATTCCCAGGGAGAAGGTGAACATCAGCGCCATGCCGGTCACCACGTTGCCCTGCACGCCGATGTAGACCAGGAGGCTGGCCACGATCGGACCGGAGCAAGGACCCGCCACCAGCGCGCCGATCACGCCCAGCACCGCCGCGCCCACATAGCCGGAGCGCGCATCGCCCCCCTGCAGGCGGTTCACGATGCTCTCCGGCATCTGCACATCGAAGAAGCCGAACATGGAGAGGCCCATGATGACGAAGAAGCCCGCAATCCCGAAGGTGAGCACCGGCGACTGCAGCCAGCTCCCGAAGAGCCCGCCTGTCTGCGCCACCACCACTGCAAGGCTGGTATAGACCACCGCTTGACCCAGCACATAGGTTCCCGCAAGCGAGATTGCCTGAAGACGAGAACCGGCCGACCGTGCACCGATGATGCCCATGGTGATGGGCACAATCGGCAGAACGCAAGGGGTGAAGCTCACGCC
>JBEIQS010000386.1:0-3411 GCA_040376425.1 Alphaproteobacteria bacterium
AGGTTTGTTCAAGATCAGATCGCCGAGCTGCACCGCATCTACGATAGGTTTGGCTTCGTCTGGACCGTTCAGGTGGAAGAACGGGCGCGGGCCCACCTCGCGGCACATCCCACACCTCCGGGCGCCAAGCCGCGCTTGGAAGACTACGGGCTCTGCGAGGAGGGCGTGCGAGTCGCGTTCTCGCAGTATCAAGAAGCTTTTTCTGACGGGACATCGGTTAATATGACGGCGCTCAGTCCAGGGGAGCGGTAGACCGGGTAGACTGCCCGCAGAGGGCGAACATGGATCGAAGAGCATTCCTGGGTGGGGCGGCAGTGGTTGGGCTGGGCAGTCTGGTTCCGGGAGTGGCCGAGGCGGGAGAGGGGCTGCACAAAGAGTCCCTCCGCCTGCGGAAACAGTGGGCATTCCAGAAAGCGAACTTCATGGAGACGGTGCTGGCCGATCGTCCGGGGGCTGCGGAAAGCCCCCTCAGCCCCCTGGCCGAGGCCATGGGGGAGGGGTTGGCGGCCCTGGCCACGGTGAAGGAGCTGGAGAGCCTTCCGGTAGAAGATCAGGTACACCCCTCGATCCAGGGACTTTTGGAGGATGTGGCCGTTGCCATCGGGGGCTCGGTGAGTGCGGCGGTGACCGTCACCGAGTCTTTCCTTTCCAGTGACGACCCCCATAAGGAGCTGCACCTGCGAGGGGCCTTGCGGACCATCCGCGCCGGGTTGGGCGCCTGGCAGACCAGCCTGGGGCGGCAGCAGGCCCTGGACCAGCTCCTGGGGCGGTTGGATGAGGATCGGCGCCCCGGAAGCCTGTTGGCAATGGTGCGCTACGAGTTGAAGCGGGCTAAACAGGCGGTTGGCCTTGCCGAACAGATGTCCATTCACGATAGTTCTCTGCTGGAAAGCTCCGACCCGCAGCTACGCGCCAGGGTGGAGAGCGGCAGGAAAAAGTGGGGCGTGGACGCCCAAATGATCACGGCTGAGAGAGACGATCTGCTGCGAGAAGCCCGGAAAAAGCGCATTCTCGGGATCCTGGCGCTGTCGATCCTGATCCCGGTAGGGGGGGTGATTGCCCTGGTCAGCCTGTGCGCGATCGCCTGCAACGCGGGAGCGTCAGCGGTAGTCCTGTTCCTGCTTGGGCTGGCCCTGGTGGGACTGGGGGTGTGGGGGGGCGTGGCATGGCTGATCGAGGCAAACCAGCTCAAGGAGGAGGCCCGAAGTCTTGGAATGCGGCCGATGATTGAGGAGGAGACCCTGGCGGTTACCGCCGCCGATGGCTGGCTGGCGACCCCCCTGGTGCGGAGCATCGGGCGGAACATCGCCGTGGCAGCGACTGGTATGGTGCGCCTGCCAGGTACCTGGCTGGCGGACGCGGATGGAAACGGGGTTGCGGCTGAGCCGGGTGCGCTGGTCGCGGGAGCACCGCTGGGGGCACTGGTGGGAAGGGTAGGGGAGGAGGTCTTTTTTCTGGGGCGGGACGGGCAGGTGCCGGAGGGGCCCGAGGGAAGGCTGGAGCTGGCGATCAACCAGCTCCAAGGAGAGGAAAAGAAGCAGGCGATTGGCCACTTTGTGGTGCGCCTGGGCAGCCTGACTGTGGCGGGCTGAGTGGAGGAGAGCCGCCGGTGGGAGGAGGAGGGCTGGTGCAGGCTCGGCCAACTTCCCGAGGATCTTCTTGTCGATCTGGACGCGGACTGGGAGCGTCTGCTGGCGAGGACCACCACATCCGCCGGCTATCGCTCGACGGAGCATTGCCTTCGCCACACGCACCTGTGGACGGGGGTGTGGAGGGAGAACCCTGCTTTTGCCTCGCTGTTGCGCTGGCCCACGCTGATGGACGCTGCCCGGCATTTGCTGGGGAGTCCGTCGCTGCGACTGTACGGGCAGCAGTTGGTGGTCAAGCACCCGGCGTCGGCGCTGCCACTGCCCTGGCACCAGGACGCGCACCTGTGGCCGTCGGATGGCCCCGGGCTGACCCTGTGGCTGGCGCTGGATGACGTGCCCGAAGAGGCAGGGTGTTTATGTTATGGGCCCGGCTACGGCCCCAATCCTCGGGCGGAGTGGACCCTACAGCAGGCGCCCACCAGGAGGGGAGAGCTGCTTGCGCATCGGGGAGAGACCTGGCACCAGAGCGGGCCGAACCGGTCGGGAAAACCACGGCGGGGTTGTGTGATCGGGCTGGGGGTTGCGGCGGGGGCTCCACGGGCGGGGAGCTGGGAGGAGGCGCGTTTTCCGCTGCTGCCGCTGAGTGAGGGGGCGACGCAAAAAGTCTCCGTGTAGACCGTGGGCACTGAGGGAGCAGGATAAGATCCCCCCTTTGGAGTTCCGATGACCCCCGATTTTCAGGCTTTTCGCATTCAGATCCAGGACCATATCGCGACCGTGGAGCTGGTCGGCCCCGGAAAGGGCAACGCGATGGGGCCGGAATTCTGGCGGGAGTGTCCGCGGGTTTTCCGGGAGCTAGACCGGAACGAAGAGGTGCGGGTGGTGGTACTGCGGGGAGCGGGGCGCTGCTTTTCCTTCGGCTTGGACCTGTTGGCGATGGCGGGGGAGCTGGGCCCGCTGCTGAGCCAGGATGCGGGGCTGCGGGCGCGGGAGAAGCTGCTGGATCTGATCGGGGAGATGCAGGCGGGGCCGGAAGCGGTTTTTCAATGCCGAAAGCCGGTGATTGCGGCGATCCACAGCCACTGCCTGGGTGGGGCCATCGATCTGGTGGCGGCCTGCGACATGCGCCTTGCGTCGAAGACGGCGATTTTGAGTGCGCGGGAGGTGCGGGTGGCGATGGTGGCCGATGTGGGCACTCTCCAGCGTTTACCGCATATTATCGGGGAAGGGAACACCCGCGAGCTGGTGATGACCGGAAAGGACATCGGCGCGGAGCGGGCCCACCAGATCGGTCTGGTCAACGAGGTTTTTGCCGACGATGTGGCACTGTTTGAGGGGGCGATGGCCTTGGCTGCCCAGATCGCCGCCAATCCGCCACAGGTGGTTCAGGGAGTGAAGCGCGTGATGAATGCCCGCATCGCCGGGAGCATCCAGGACGGTCTTCGGCAGGTGGCGCTATGGAATTCGGCCTTTTTGGCCTCGGAGGACCTGGGCGAGGCGATGGCGGCCTTTGTGGAGAAGCGGGCGCCGGTGTTTTCGGGGAGGTGAGGGGGAAAGGGCTCATGTAGGTGCCCGTTGTGCCCGAGGTTCAACGCGCAGCGGTCACTACCAAGAGGTTACTGGCTTCTTCCAGACCCAATGGACTGCGCTGAACAAGCTGTCCACCTTGGCGGACCACCAGTACATCGCGCGCGCCGGTGTCCAAGTTGGCCACTCCGTTCACCTGGAAGCCTGGCCCACCGTCTTTTTCCGGTGTTTGAAGGGCATCCATCACCACTTGAGCCGCCTGATAGAGGGTGTAGCCCTGCCGAAAGCCATCGCG
>JBEIQS010000217.1:0-9610 GCA_040376425.1 Alphaproteobacteria bacterium
ATGGACTCCGCGGACTTCATGTCGTACTGCACCACCGGCCCACCTTCGGGGCTGTCCCGGTAGAGGGGGGCCAGCTTGACCAGAGGCCGGTCGGCGATGACCACACCGGCGGCATGCACACCCGTTTGCCGGGTGATTCCTTCGACCTGTTGGGCCATCTTCACCACCCGCATCATGCGGGGGTCGGCCTTACAAAGCTCCAGGATCTTGGGCTCCTGGGCCAAGGCATCTGCCAGGGTGATGTTGAGCTGGGCCGGGATCAGCTTGGCCAGGCGGTCCGCTTCCTGGAAGGACAGCTCGGCGGTGCGGGCCACGTCCTTGAGTGCAGCTTTGGCCTGAAGTTTTCCGAAGGTGATGATCTGCGAGACCAGCTCGGTACCGTACTTGACGCGCACATGCTCGATCACCTCTTCCCGGCGATCCTGGGCAAAGTCCACGTCGATATCCGGCATCGACACGCGCTCGGGATTCAGGAAGCGCTCGAAAAGGAGCTGGAAGCGCAGCGGATCGATGTCGGTGATGCGCATGGCCCAGGCCACCAGCGAGCCTGCGGCGGAACCGCGGCCCGGGCCGACGGGAATGCCTCGGTCCTTGGCCCAGTTGATGAACTCGGCCACAATGAGAAGATAGGCAGCAAAGCCCATCTTCACGATCATCTTCAGCTCGGCTTCCAGCCGCTCCCAGTAGGCCGTGTGCCGCGCCGCATCCACCAGCTCCAGCCGCTTTTCCAGGCCCGCGCGCGAGTACCAGGCGAAGTAGCCGTTCAGGCTGCCTGCGCCCGGCGGGCGGGGATCGGGCACCCGGAACTCGCGCGAGGGCGGGAAGGCATCAAAAAAGAAGCGCCAGTTGGCGTCGGTGTCGGCTTCTACTGCGGGATCCGGCGGGGTGCTGGCCGGAAAATAGTAGATCTTGGAGGGGAATTTGTAGTGGCATAGCTGCGCTAGGACCTGCGTGCGGTCCAGGGCCTCGCCATCCTGTGGGAAGATGGTGCGCAGCTCGGCTTCGGTCTTCAGGTACTGCTGGTCGGTGCGGTGGCGCGCGCGATTTTTGTCATCCAGTGTTGCGCCTGCTGCAACACAGTTGAGGGTTTCCAGAATACAAACATCTTTGGGATCGACGTAGCGTACGTCGTTGGTGACGACGGTTTGGAGTCCCCGCATCGCGGCGAGCTGCCGCACCTGCGCGCACCAGCCCGGCTGCCAGGGCAGGCCCTGGTCGGACAGCTCCGCGTAGAGGCGTTCGGCCCCAAAGATGCCTCCCAGCCGATCCAGGCGGGCAAGGTTCTGCTCTTCCGGCAGGTTGCGCCGGATCACCCCAAGCTCGGTACCGGTCAGGCAGAAGAGGCCCTTGCTGTGCGCTTCCAGCAGTGCCAGATCCACCCGCGGTCGATACCAGAGGCCGTCAAAGATGGCGCGCGTGATCAGTGCGCACAGGTTCTGGTAGCCGGCCTCGTCCTCGGCCAGCAGCACCACCTGGAAGCCGTTGGGCTCCAGCTTGCCCTCCAGACAGGTCAATCCTCGGGGATCCACCCACAGCTCCGCCCCGATCACCGGGTGGATGCCGTAGTCCTTGGCCGCCTTGGTCAGCTCCACCGCACCGTACAGGTTTGCCCCGTCGGTGATTGCCAAGGCATCCATCCCCCGATCTTTGGCGGCTTTAGCCAACTCTTTGGCGGTATTGACCCCGTTGAGCAGCGTGAATTGCGAGTGGACGTGGAGGTGCGCGAAGGCCATGTTCCCCCTCTAACCCCCTCGCTGCGCCCGGGAAGCGATCCCTCTGCGACCTTGGACAGAATTTGTCCGCCAAGGTCAGAATCTGTCCGGGAGGCACTGAATGAGGCCTCATTCAGTGGCCGATCTACTCGACCACACCGTCACAGTCGTTGTCGATCCCGTCGCCGGTGCTCTCCCAGCCCGCAGGAGAGATGGCGGCGTTGGCATCATCACAGTCGCCGCCCGCCTCGGAGAAGCCGTCACCATCGTCGTCGAAGAGGCTGGTGCCCTCGTCCACCTGCCCATCGCAGTTGTTGTCCAGGCGGTCGGCCTGCTCGGTCGCAGCGGGGGAGACATTGGCGTTGGAGTCGTCGCAGTCGCCCGCACGCTCGTTGTAGCCATCGCCATCGTCGTCGTAGACGGCGGTGCCTTCGTCCACCCGGCCATCGCAGTTGTTGTCGCGGGCATCGGCCACCTCGGTGGCGCCGGGGTGGTAATTGGCGTTGGTGTCGTCGCAGTCGCCGGCGGAGCTGGTGTAGCCGTCGCCATCGAGATCGCTGCCGCCGCCGTCGGTGATTCCGTCGCAGTCGTCGTCGATACCGTTGCCAAGGTCCTCGGGTGCCCCTTGGGAAATGGTTGCATTTGCGTCGTTACAGTCGCCCTGTTCCTCGGTCTGGCCGTCGCCGTCATCGTCGAAGCAGGAGGTGCCTTCGTCCACCCGACCGTCACAGTTGCTGTCCACCCCGTCGCAGCTTTCGGCCACACCCGGATGGACATCCGCATCGGTATCGGCACAGTCTCCGCCGCAGGATGTGCTTCCATCGCCGTCCTGATCGTAGAGCTGGGCGTCGCCATCTTCACAACTGTTTGCCCGCAGGCTGACCACGCCCACCGGCGTGGGGCCCAGGTCCAATTGCAGGGTTCCCAGCACCCGTGCATCGCTGGTGGCATCGAAACGGATGCCCAGGTCTACGGAGCTTCCGGGGTCCACCGTGGTGGCGGCCAGGCCGCCGGTAAAGGCAGGATTGGAGAAGCTCAGGCCCAGAAACTCCATCGGAACCGAGCCCAGGTTGGACAGGCGGACACTGCCCTCGCGGTAGTCCCCGGCGGCCACCGGACCGAAGTCCAGAAGTCCAGGAGAGACATCGGCAATGGGCAGCACAGCAGCACCACGCAGATCCACTTCGTGCAGGGGGGTGCGCTCTTCGTCGGTGGAGATGGACAGCGTGGCCCGAAAAAAGCCCGCATCGGTAGGGCTGTAGCTCACCGTCAGGACTTCGGTGGTGTTCTGTTCTACCGTGAGCTGGAGGCTTTCATCGGTGGAAAAGGCGCTGCCATCGATGTTCTGAAGGCGGATGTCCACTACCTGGATCGCGTCCCCCTGGAGGTGGGTGAGCTTGATTTCCTCGGTTACAGTTTCGCCCACAGCGACGGTGCCCAGATCGGTAAAGCTGGGGGTGACATTCAGCTCTTTGGCGGTTTTCGTGACCGAGGTCTGCGAGCCGCAGGCCACCAGAAACAGAAGAAAGGGGGTTCTCATGCGTTCTTCCTCCGGCGAAGGGCCAGGACCGGCAGGAACAGCCCGATCAGGCCTGCACTGCCGCCGCCGCTGCACCCGCAGCCAGGCTCAGTCGGCTTCTCGTCCACTTCCAGCGCGCAGACATCGTCTTCGTCGATCTCGCCGTTGCAGTTGTTGTCCAGTTCGTCGCAGACCTCTGCTTGAAGCGGGTTTTTCCACCCGTTGTCGTCGTCGCAGTCGCCGTCGGCTTCGGTGACGCCGTCCTGATCATTGTCGGTCAGACCTTCGTCCACCACATCGTCGCAGTCGTTGTCCACGCCGTCCAGTGCGTCGGGAGCCCCGGGGTTGATCGCGGCATTGCTGTCGTCGCAGTCGCCACCGGCCTCCGAAAAGCCATCGCCATCGTCGTCGTAGCCGGTCGTGCCCTCGTCCACCACATCGTCGCAGTCCTCGTCGCGACCGTCTGCCGTTTCTACGCTGGTGGGAGAGACATCCGGGTTGCTGTCGTCGCAGTCGCCCGCGTCTTCGGAAGCGCCGTCGCCATCGTCATCGTAGGCGGTGGTACCCTCGTCGATGCGGCCGTCGCAGTTGTTGTCGATGCCGTCTTTCTGCTCGGTGCGGCCAGGGTGGATGGCAGCGTTCGCGTCGTCGCAATCCCCCGCGCTGGAAGAGTAGCCGTCTCCGTCCAAATCCTGGGGACCACCATCGACAATTCCGTCGCAGTCGTCGTCGATGCCGTTGCCGGCCACCTCGACGGCGCCAGTCCCCACGGTCGCGTCGCCGTCATTGCAGTCTCCGCCATTCTCGGAGGCGCCGTCGCCGTCGTCGTCGTAGGCCACGGTCCCATTGTCGATGCGGCCATCACAGTCCTGATCCACCCCGTCCACGGTCTCGGCAGTGCCGGGCCCAATATTGCCGGTGGAGTCGTCACAATCGCCCGCGTCTTCGGCGTAGCCATCGCCGTCGTCGTCATAGGCGGTGGTGGTGTCGTCCACCCGACCGTTGCAGTCCTCATCCACACCGTCCACGGTCTCCTGCATGCCAGGATGTACGTCGGGGTTGGTGTCCCAGCAGTCGGAACCGCCCACCACATCGCTGGCGTAGCCGTCGCCGTCTACGTCGATCCAGTCGCTGCCATCGCAGTCCTGATCGATACCGTCGTAAGGCACTTCTGTTCCACCCGGATAGGCCGTCGCGTCCGCATCGTTGCAGTCGGTGCCATCCAAAATGTAGCCCGAGACGGTGGTACAGCTGGAGATACCGCCGGTGGCGTCCCCGTAGCTGTCGCCGTCCCGATCGGGGTACCACAGGGTTGCTGCGAGACCTTCGTCGATGTTGCCATCGCAGTTATCGTCGACGCCGTTACACAGCTCGGTGGCGCCGGGGTAGATGGCCGCATTGCTGTCGTCGCAGTCGTCTCCGCCGCTGGCGATGGTGCTGTGACCGTCGCCGTCGGCATCGGTGCTTCCGTTGCAGAAGTCGGCGAAGACGTCAAAGACCGTCCCTGCGGTCCCACCCTGGTTATTGTAAAGATTAGAAAACGTGAACGATGTCACCCCGGTGGACGGGAAGACCACGGTGCCCGATGCATCATCCACGGAGGTCCACAGGTCCCCGTTATTGATGGTAATGGGAATGCTGGTGTCAAAGGGGGTGGTGAGCATGGCCGCACTCACCGGATAGTCCACCCCGTTGATCTTGAAGTCCAGGTACTCCCCCGGGCTGGTCGCGTTGAAGTTGGTTTTGACCCCACTGACCGGCGAGGAGAAGGTGTAGGTCACCGACTCGGCCCCGCCACTGCCCGCCCAATAGCCGGCGATGGTGTGCCAGGTGGAGTAGGTGCTGACCGAGCCACGGCTGGAGGTGATGGTCACCGTGATGCCCCGGATCACCTGGGAGCTGGTGCTGGTGATCTCGGTCAGGCAGGCGGCGGCCACCGGCTGGCGCTCAACATAGGGTTCCGAGGGGCCGAAGGGAGCCGCCGTGGTGGGATCGGGCTGGGAGGTACATCCGCTGCCCAAAATGAGCAACAAGAGGGGGGACAGTCGCATAGGCTCCTGGAGGCCCGGGCGGGCCCTTTGGATACATCATACCATGACTTCCGCGCGCCACCGGGTCCCTTTTGCTTTTCTGAGGCCCACCTTTGGGCTTACGCCGGCGCCTGTGGTACCATTTCCACCGAGGTGTGAATGTTGCTTTTGGCCTGTGTGACCCCGGAGACCCCGCCCGTGACCGACGTGGCGCCGGTGGCCCTGACCAGCTCCTGGTCGGGAGCGACCAGTGCCGAGGTGGAAGCGGCGCTTGCGATGGCCCCGGACTGGCTTCGCAACGATCTCCGCCTGTCTTTTCAACAGCAAAGCCCCGAGCGTGCGGACGAGCTGGCCGCCACGCTGGTGGGGGTCACCGACATGGCCCTGGTGGACGAGGTGGCCTTTGCGATGGCCCACTTGAGCCCCGAAAGTCTGGCCGCCGACGAATTCTATCCTCAGATCCTGGTGGAAAACGCAGCGTTGATCTATGAAGTGGACCCGCTGCTGGACTATGTGGAGCTGGTGGAGCTGGGGGATGCGGAAAACCCGCGAACCACCACGCGCTACCTCGTGGAAGTGGAAGGCCAGATCCAGACGGTGGAGCTGGATCCTGAGCTGTACTACTGGTTCATCGTGCATCCCCGCATGGAGGATGAGCACGTCTGGTATGTGGACCCCTGGTCGGAGTGTGGGCGTCGTAGCTTGGAATGTGCGGCCACACCGGAAACCGGTAGCTTCTGGCGTCGTTTCTTATGGGATGGCGCGGTGGAGAGCTGCCCGGAGGGGCAGGTCTGCCCGGTGCTGGCGGACTATGTGCAGAACACGCCGGTACTCTACGGCGCGGCGGATGGCAACGACGCCATCCACTCCATTGCGGGCATGATGTTGGACTCTCCGGGGGAGTCGCGTTGGTTCAGCTTCGGGGCCCATGGGGAGCGCTCTATTCAGCCCAATCGGATCTACAGCCTGGGACGCGGAAATTGTGGCGAGTGGGGCGACATGACCACCGCGCTTTCCCGTACCGCCTTGATCCCGAACGTGAACATGACGCCGTCGAGCTGGGACCATACCTGGAATGCCTTCTACCTGGAGCGCTGGGTGCAGTGGGAGCCGGTGAATTGGGCCTTTGATGTCCACTACAGCTCTGGCTATGCGACCTGGGGCACCCGTGGGGACACCTCGATCTGGTACCAGAGCCAGGACTACACCGCGGAGACCTCTACCTTGGAAGTGCAGGTGCGGGACGCCGCGGGTCGCCCCGTGGACGGGGCGATTGTGGCGCTTTGGTCGCCCTATGAGAGCAGCTACTGGTACGCCGGCGAGCTGCCCACGGATACGACGGGGACCGCGCGCTTTCTGCTGGGTGCAAACAAGACCTACGCCTACTTTGTGAGCGACGCTCTGGGCGACTACCCCGGCAACAACACCATCGACCTGGCCACCTCCGGTATCGCGGCGGATCAGGTCGGACAGGTGACCGTGAAGCTCGACGGGAGCCGCCCCGCCGCCTATGCCCCCACCGTGGTTCAGACCGCGGCGGGAGAGGGTCAGTTCTCCGCGCAGATCCAGGCAGAAGGGCGCCTCTTGGGCCTGTCCTATCGCCTGGGCGAAAGCTCGGCGCAGCCGGTCACCGCCCCGGTGTTGAGCACCTGGTGGATGACCGAGGACGACTACAGCAACTTTGTAGCGGGAGAATCGCCTCAGGTGCAGAGCACCACGCTGAGTGCCGCACTGTCTGTGGAGGCTCCGGTGGTGCTGGTGGTCGGCAACTTTGATGCAGAGGCGACGGCGGCGGTGGGAGAGCTGAGCTTTGCCGCTGTGGTTCCGGGGACCACAGGTACCGATGGCAGCCTGCCGTTGTCCCTGCTCCCGGGCGAGCATGTGGCGGTACGTATCGCCCGCTGAGGCGGGATGATTGGACTGAATGAAGCTTCATTCAGTCAGGAATCTGCGAGGTCGATCCTCTCGTTCATGTAGTCACCAATGCCTTCTGCGCCAGGCAGGAGGCGGTGCAGCCGTGGCAAAAGCCACCAGGCCTCCGGATCCTCCAAGAGCTCCGGCAGGAGAGCAGCGGCCTGTGCGGCCGCATCGGGATCGCCGGTCAGCTCGGTGATACCGACCAGGGCCCCCACCACATCGGTGGTGGGCGGGTGGTCGGCCGCAAGCTGCAGAGCCTGATCAAAGGCGGCCAGCGCCTGCTCGGGGCGCGCCAGGATGGCGCAGGCCTCACCGCAGAGGCGGGCCACGCGCACCAGCAGGGTGGTTGCGCCGTTCTGGACCGCCGCCGCGATGGCGAGGTTGGCGAGCCGGTCGGCCTCGTCGCCCTGCCCGCGCAGGGCGGCGATCCAGGCACGATGAACCTGCACTTCTGCCTCGGCTGTGTCGCTCTCCCGTGGAATGCGCAGCAGCGCCGCCTCGGCCTCTTCCAGCTCGCCCGCGCGCAGCGCCGCCAAGGCAAAGGAGGCGTCCCACCGTGCCATATCCTCGACCGAGGCCAACTTCTGCCGCAAGGGGCGGCAGGCCTGGTAGATGCGGCAGGCCTCTTTGGCATCGCCCTGACGGTAGGTCAGCTCGGCCAGCGCCATGCCGTAGTCGTCAAAAGCGATGGGGATAAGCCGCGCTTGTGCGCTCTCCAGGCCGGCCCGCGCGTGGGTGATTCCATCTGCCAGACGGTGCTGAAGGCGGGCCAGTCCCAGGGAGCGGAGGGGCGCAAAAATCAGCTTGTCCTCCTCCAAAAGCTCTCGCTGGGTGAGAATTTCCTGGAGCTCCACGGCCCGATCCAGATCTCCGGTCCGCAGGGCCAGCTCGGCACGGTTGTCGGCCAGAATAGTAAGGCCGTAGCGCACTTCTCCGGGGTTCATGTCCGGGGGACACTCGACCGACACCAGCAGCTCCCAAGCCGCCTCGGCGTCGGCCCTGGCTTCCTCCAGCCGCTCCATCCGGGTATAGACAAAGGCGCGGCCGTTGAGGGCCCAGGCCTCCAGCACCCCCGCAAGGTCGGGGTCAATCCCCGGGCTTCGTGCGGCTTCGATGGCCTGCTCGGCGTCCAGCAGCGCCAGCGGCAGGTCGCCCTTTCGGCGGCCGTGGTTGATGCACAGCCGGTAGTAGAGGTGGCTGCGCCATGCGGGGGAGGGGGAGGCGCGCAGGGCGGCCTGAAAGTGGCCCTACAAAACGTCCGCGAGCTCCTGGTCCCCCATCGCCCCCACCTTCCGATTGTAGGCGGCGTTGGCAACCAACAGGTGCCACTCCGCACGATCGGCGTCGGCAAGGGGGGATGGATCGATGTCGCGGGACAGCTCGATCACCGCGGGAAAACCGAAGGCCGCGAAGGCGCGCCGCATCGCACTCAGGCGCTGGTGCACCGACGCGGAGGCAGCGGCGCGCTCCTCCTCGGCCCCATCCAGGGGATCCAGGTCGGCGGGGGGCAGAGGAGCGAGGACTGCGCCTGTACCGCCGATTTTCTCCACCTCGACCATGGCCCCCATCACATAGAGCTGCCCTTGGCTGAGATCCTGGTCCCGCCGCCAGATTGGAAGCTCCTGGCGCTCGTCCCAATCCGGATCGTCGCCGATCACCAGCGCCGGCAACGGCAGGGCGAGCAGCAGGTTCAGGCTCTCCGGGTCCAGAAAGCTGGGATCGGGGATGTGAACCTCCGGGGCCGGGCTGCCCAGCAGCGGTAGAATTGCGCGCTGCCAGGCCCGCTGCAGGGGCAGCCGCAACACCGGATGGTGGGTGAGGAAGCCCAGGAGCGGGGCGGCGCTTTGTGGATCCAGGGGAGCGCCCACGCCGCTGATGCAGTGTCCAAACACCGCCGCCTCCGGCCGTACAGCGGCTTCAACAGCAGTATCTCCGCGGATTTTTCGCAGGGCTGCAAGCAACACCCGGGCGCCCCCCCACGGCAGGGGAAAGGGGTGGAGTCCGTCCAGACGCAGGGCGCCCGGAGCGGAAAAGCGGGGATGGCCACGCAGCTCAGCCTTTGGGGCCTGGACCAGGGTCAGGTGCATCGAAGCTCCAAAAAAGGAGAAGGCGGGCGTGTAGCCCGCCTTCCAAAACCGTCCTGAAGCTCAGGCGCGGTAGCCCCGGTAGGGGATGTAGAGTACGCCGGCGCGTACACCGGACTTCACCGAGAGACCGCTGCCCTTGACGGCCACGACCGCTTCGCTGGTGGAGTTGGCATTGGATTTGGTGAGAAGAGAGATGTTCATAGTCGACCACCGGGGTAGAGCGCTGGGAATAATCCGGTCTACAGAAGCGTCAAGCGCAAAAAACGCCGGACGCTTCGTTTTTTGCCCCCCTCTACCAGACTTCGCAGGCACCCGCAGGCCGCATTTTCGATCCTTCGGCACAAG
>JBEIQS010000178.1:0-12318 GCA_040376425.1 Alphaproteobacteria bacterium
GGGGGCGGGGGAGCTGGTGGCGCTCCTGGGACCGTCGGGAGGAGGGAAGAGCACGGTCCTGCGCATCATCGCCGGGCTGGAGCAGGCGGATCAGGGCCAGGTCTGGCTGGAGGGGGAGCGGGTGGACCACCTCCATCCCCGCCATCGCCAGATCGGCTTTGTGTTTCAACATTATGCTTTGTTCAGACATATGACGGTGGCTCAGAACATCGCCTTCGGCCTGTCCGTGCGCGGCGTTTCGGAAACAGAGCAGAGAAAGCGGGTTTCGGAGCTGCTCGACGTGGTAGGGCTCTACGGGTTAGGAGAGCGGATGCCCACCCAGCTCTCCGGCGGCCAGCGGCAGCGTGTGGCCCTGGCCCGGGCGCTGGCGCCCCGCCCCCGCCTCCTCCTGCTTGACGAGCCCTTCGGCGCGGTGGACGCCAAAGTGCGCGAGGAGCTGCGGCGCTGGCTCCGCTCGCTGCACGACGATGTGCACACCACCTCCATTTTTGTAACCCATGACCAGGAGGAGGCCTTCGCCATCGCCGACCGGGTGCTGATCATCCAGAAGGGAAAACTCGAGCAGGCAGGCTCACCCGTGCAAATCCTGGACGAGCCCGCTTCCGAATTTGTGGCCCGCTTTGTGGGCGATGTGAATGTACTGCCCGGCCAGGTACACAAGGGGCAGGCCCGGGTGGGTGCCCTCTCCGTTCCCGCGCCCAACCAACCGGAAGGTAGCCAGGTGCATGTGGTTTTACGCGCCTATGACCTTAAGTTCTGGAAGGATCCGAACGGAATTGCTGTGGTGCGTCGGATGATGACCTTGGGGGGAGACCGGGTGCGCGTGGAAGCATGGCTGGATGATCCCGGCACACCGATTTTTGCGGCCTTTCCCAGACGTTCTTCGCTCCTGAACGGCGTAGAGGTGGGCGGTCGCATTGCGGTGGAGCCCACCTTCGCGCGGGTGTGGCCGGCTGGCGAGGGGCCGCCTTGAACGCCCTGCTTGCTCCTCTCTGGCGGGCGATCAGCCGGCACGGTCCCCTGGATGAAGCCGCCCCGATACTCTTCAAGCTCTTGCAGGAGGTTGCTCCCCTTCTCCGCGGGATTCTCGTCCGCCGTTGGGATGCCCAACGTCTCCACCTGGAGACGGTGGCCTGGGCGGGCGGACTCGCCGACCATCTCGTTCCCCGCAGCCCGGCTCCCTCTCCCCGTCGGGATGAATTTCTGGATTGGGCCTCGAAAAAGGCTCTTCAACGATGGCACTATCGAGAACAGTCCACCCTGTCCCGCTTCCTGGTTCCCGAAGGTATCGATGGTCCGGTGGCCGCCGCCCCCCTGGGTGACCCCGTGGCGGGTGTGCTGGTGCTGGTGGGGCCGATAGATGGCCTCCCCCTTCCCGAATTGGTCGAGGCTATGAGCACAGCCCTGGCCAACGATCAGCGCCTCCATGAGCTGAACCGCCTCCGGGAAGCCGCCGAGCAGGACCGGGCGGCACTGCTCTCCCGTCTGGATCGTCAGGATGTAAGTGAGGCAATTATCGGTTCAGAAGCTGGTCTATTTCAAGTCATGGAGCGAGTGCGGCAGGTGGCACCTACCGACGCCCCGGTACTGATCCTCGGCGAGACCGGCTCAGGCAAGGAGGTGGTGGCGCGCACCGTACATGCCCGCTCCCGACGGGCAAGCGCCCCCTTTTTACGGGTCAATTGTGGAGCCATCCCCACCGAGCTGGTGGACTCAGAGCTGTTCGGCCACGAAAAAGGCAGCTTCACCGGCGCAATCAGCCAGAGAAAAGGCTGGTTCGAGCGGGCTGATGGCGGTACCCTGTTCCTGGACGAGATCGGCGAGCTGCCCGCCGCTGCACAAGTGCGTCTGCTCCGGGTGTTGCAGGATGGCAGCATTCAGCGCGTTGGCGGCCAGGAAAGCCATACCGTGGATGTACGCATCGTGGCGGCCACCCACCGCGACATGCCCGCAATGGTGCGGGACCGCAGCTTCCGCGAGGATCTGTGGTACCGCATCTCGGTCTTTCCCATCTCCCTGCCCTCTCTCCGCCAGCGACGGAACGATATCCCGGCGCTTGCCCTCCATTTTGCCGAGCGTGCGGGTCAACGTCTCCACGGGCGGCCGCTGCGCCCCTCCCCCGCCGAGCTGGAGCTGCTGTGCAGCTACGACTGGCCAGGGAATGTGCGCGAGCTGGCCTCGGTGATCGAGCGGGCCACGATCCTGGGCTCTGGCCATGGGCTGGAGCTGCGCACCGCCTTGGGGGTTTTGCCCTTGGCCCACCCCGAGGCGCCCACCGATCGTGCCGCTATCGAAGCTGCACTCCGTACGGCCAAGGGGCGGGTGGAGGGTCCGTTTGGGGCGGCAGCCGCGCTGGGGGTGAATCCCCATACGCTGCGGTCGCGGATGCGCAAGCTCGGTATCGCCTGGAACCGCTTCCGTACCTCCTCCTGAAATCCTCGGTCCCAACGCAAGGAAGCCGACGTGACTCTGGATCGAGTCACGTCGGCTTGCGTTTCTGTTCAGACGCCCAGGAGACCGGGCAGTCCGCTCAGATAGCCGGGCAGTCGTAGTTCGCAGAGCCGGGGGTGCCGTACTCGTCGAACTGGGGCCAGGTGCCGGTGGTCACGTCCCACCAGCGGTACAGGTTGTTGTAGTTGACACCGGTCTGGCCGGAGCCGGTGGCGGTCGTCGCACACCAGTAGGTGATGCTGTCGTTGTCGGTGCTGTTGATGTGCGCCGGGTCCAGGGTCATCGTAAAGCGGGCTGCCGCAGGCCAGTAGCCGCGGGTCGCGTCGTTGTAGTAGATGACGTTGTCCACCAGGGTGCCGGTGGTGGTGTCGCCGTTCACGTACACCTGGATGTTGTCGACGGTGGGCTGAAGGTTGAAGGTGTTGTCCTGGTAGGTACCTACCCAATTGCTGGCCTGGGTGCTGTCCTTCCACACGTAGTCACAGACCAGTGCGTAGGGAGAGGTGGCCGAATTCTGGTAGGTGCTGCTGGCGCAGAGCACCACATAGGCCCCGGGGGCCACGGTCAGCGCGCTGGCGGGGTTGATGGTGAAGCGGTCGGTGCCCACCGAAGAGGTCCGGGCGATGTGCCAGTTGGACAGGTCGATGGTGCGGGTCGAGTCGTTGTACAGCTCGATCCACTGCCCGGCGGTGTTCACCACACTGCCGCCCATTCGGGGCTGCTTGCTCAGCTCGGTGATGACGATGTCACCCACGGCCACGAAGTCCTCGTCCACAAAGCCGTCACAGTCCTGGTCCAGGTTGTCGTCGATCTCTGCCACGCCGGGCGCGAAGGCGGTGCTGGCGTCGTTGCAGTCCCCGCCGGTAGAGATGTAGCCGGAGGGAGCGGTGCAGGCGGTGCTGGTGGTGGAGCCACCGTAGCCGTCCCCGTCGCTGTCCAGGTACCAGGTGGTGCCGCCGGTGGCGCCGGTCTCATCGATCGAGCCGTCGCAGTCGTTGTCCACGCTGTCGCAGACTTCGGTGGCTGCGGGGTTGGTGGCGGCGTCCGTGTCGTCGCAGTCGGTGCTGCTGGTGGCGTAGCCGCTGGGCAGGCTGCACGCAGACAGCGCGCCGGAAGCCGAGCCATAGCCATCCCCGTCGGCATCCGCGTAGAAGGTGCTACCGCCACTGGCCGGGTTGTCGTCGATCACGCCGTCGCAGTCCTGATCCACACCGTCACAGGTCTCGGTGGCACCGGTGTAGATCGCCGCATTGGCATCGTTGCAGTCGGTGTTGGCAGGGTCGCCATCGCCGTCGCTATCGGGGGGCGTGGTCAGGTAGATGAAGGCCCGGCCTTCGTTGGTCTGCCCGTTGTCGTAGGCGTAGGAACCGGCAATCACGTCCGAGTAGCCGTCGCCGTTCACATCTGCGCCCGCAACACTGTAGCCGTAGTAAGCAGAGGCCTGATCGGCCTCCCCGGTCCAGGCCGCGGTGGAGGACAGCCCGGTTGCCGAGCCGTACCAAAGCCACGCACCACCTTCGTCGGTCTGGCCGTTGTCGTACAGGTGCGCACCCGCGATCAGGTCCGCGTAGCCGTCGGCATTCACGTCGCCGGCGGCCGCCAGACTGTAGCCAAGGTTGGCGCTCGCCTGGTTCGGCTCGCCGGTCCAAGATGCCGAGGTGGCAAGCCCGGCGGCGCTGCCGTGGAACACCAGCGCGCGGCCCTCGTTGCTCTGGCCGTTATCATACAGATAGGCACCCACCGCCAAATCGGCGTAGCCGTCGCCATTCACATCCCCGACACCCACCACCGAGCTGCCCAGGGCCGCTCCGGTCTGGTTCGGCTCGAAATTCCAGGATGCGGTGGTGGCCAGACCGGTGGCAGAGCCGAGGTAGACGCTGGCCCGGCCCTCGTTGACCTGGCCATTGTCCCACAGAGAGGTACCAATCGACACATCATCATAGCCGTCGCCGTTCACATCCCCGGCACCGTCCACCGACCAGCCGCAGTAGGCGGTGTTCTGGTTGGACTCCGCCGTCCACGCGGCGGTGCTGCTCAGGCCACTCGCGGAGCCCAGGTACAACGAAGCGCGTCCTTCGTCGGTGTTGCCGTTGTCGTAGTGGGTCGCACCGACCACCACGTCTTCGAAGCCGTCGCCGTTCACATCGCCGGCGCCGCTCACTGCCCAGCCGAAGCGCGCGGAGGCCTGGTCCGACTCAGCGGTCCAGGCTGCCGTGGTGCCAAGGCCGCTGGCGGAGCCCAGGTAGAGGTAGGCCCGCCCCTCGTCGGCCTGGCCATTGTCGTACAGGTAGGCACCCACCACCAAATCGCCAAAACCGTCACCGTTCACGTCGCCCGCTGCGCCCACCGCAGAGCCGAACAGGGCGCTGGCCTGGTTGGACTCTGCCGTCCATGCGGCAGTCGAAGCCAGCCCAGTGGCAGAGCCGAGGAACACAAACACCCGACCTTCGTTGGTCTGGCCGTTGTCGAAGTAGGGCGAGCCCACGGCCACATCATCGTAGCCGTCGCCATTCACATCCCCGATTCCGGCAACCGCCTGCCCGAAGTTCGCGCTGGCCTGGTTCGACTCCACGGTGCTCAGGGTGGGGTCCACGGTGAGCGGCCAGACCGCCCCTTCCGCATCCACATGCAGCTCCAGGCCCCCATCGGCGGCCACCATCGTCGCGGACAGCTCGCGGCCGGTCGCATCCCAGGCCAGCAGGCCCGCATAGCGGAGCTGCTCACCCGACGTGGTGGTCAACAGCGCGAGGTCCCGATCCACCACCTCGACGGCAGCACCGGTGATCGCAAGCTGCAATACCAGCGCGCCTTCCACGGGGCTGTGCAGTGTGAAGCCCTGGTGCAGACCGTCGGGGCGGTTCTCCCACCACTCGGTCAGCCCGCCACGCTCCATATCCAGGCGGCGAAGGCAGCTTCCCTCCGCATCCACTTCTCCGGTGTCCAGGCAATCTCCCAGGCTCAACTGCGCCGGGGCGGCGGGCGTCGTGGCCCAGTCCACACCCCAGGAGCGCAGGGAAATCCCCAACTCCCAGCCTTCCCCCTGAACTTCCACGCCTTCCGCCCCGAAGGTGGCATCAAAACCCTGCCGTCCGCTCTGACCCTGGAAGACGCCATCGGCACCACGGATGTGGTAGGACCCAAGCTCTACCCGCGACGCCGCGCCGGAGATCGAGCTTTCCTCAACAGAAAATCCAGGCGTCGAAAGCGTAGTGGTGGCCGCAGTCCCGACGGATTCGGGTTCGGTGGCGCAGCCATTGAGCAGCGCGAGGAGAAAAGAGGGGAGGAGGAGGGAGGAGGAGCGGGCGGACAGGTGATTCATGATGAGAGGCTCCGAAAGGACCTTCATCATAGCACAGCCCCGCTGCGCCTGCAGCGGGGACAACACGCGGCCAAAAGGCCCCGCGACCCCTCAGGCCAGACTGAGCTGCCGGATGGATCGGATCGCGCCCAACTCACCGGTCAGCTCGGCCGCATGGTCGATGATGCGCTGAAGCTGGCGGGCATCCAGCGGTCGATCGGTGGCGCAGAGATCATAGGCCATGCCATGATCTTCAAAGTCCTGGTGTACCGAGGACAAGTTAGAAGCGCCGGCCTCGAAGATGGCATCCTGAAGGGCCTTGCGCGATCCACGGCGCGTCGAGTGAACCACCGCCAATACCGTACTTCCCGGCGGCACTTCTCCCAAGCCCAGACTCAGGCGGGGGCGAAACACACAGTCCCGCAGCGCCCCGTGGGCAGCAAAGGCACGCACCGTCTGCGCCACACGACGGGCAATCCGCGGCTGCGCATCCAGCGTGGCCGCTCCCATATGGGGGGTGGTTACGACGCGAGGCTGCGATGCATAGGGGTTATTCCAGGGTTCCTTCCCACGCGGCTCATCCGGATACACATCCACCGCAGCACGGCGGACAATGCCCGCCTCGATACTGCCCAGCAGATCGCGCGGATCGTAGAGGAAGCCGCGGGCGAGATTCAAGAAAATACGGGGGGAATCTCCTGAACGGTCAGCGCCGAGCATGTCAAAATGCTCGCGGGTGAGCATGGCACGGTTGGAGCGTCCATCCGCGTCGGACGCGCTCACATGCACCGTGAGGTAGTCCGAAGCCCGGAAAAGAGCGTCCAGCGTGGGCGCCTCCTCCCAACCCATTTCGCGTCCAACCTCGCGGGCCACTTCGCGGCTGTCGTGGAAGAGGATCTTCATCCCCAGGGCATCCCCAACCTTGGCCACCTGACGGCCGATGTTGCCCAGCCCCAGCACGCCGAGAACGCGGCCCTGTACCTCGTAGCGCTCCGTGGAAGACTTATCAAATCCTCCCTTTCTGGTATGCTCATTGGTCTCGTAGAGACGACGCGAAAGGGCGATCAGGTGCGACACCACCAGCTCCACCACCGAGCGGCCGTTGGAGATAGGGTCGTTGAACACCAACACCCCGTGGTCGGCACAGGCGCGCTTGTCCACCGAGTCATCGCCGATACAGCAGAGCTGCACCGCCAAAAGATCAGGGCAGGCCTCCAACATTGCGCGGGTGACCGGAACGCGGCTGCGCTTGAACAGCAGCTCGTGGCGTCCCTCGCGCAGCCAGTCGATCAGGGTGTCCTCTTCCGGCACTTCCATACGGCGATCCACATCAATTCCCTGGGCACGCAGCAGCTCGTCCAGCACCGCATCAGGGTGCTCGACCACCAGGGCACGGCGCAGGGGACCAGAATGGATACGGGGCATAGCTCTCCTCGGGGGGCCGCGACTATCCCGCCTCCCCCGCAACGCGCCAGTCCCGGCCGCACAAAGCGGCGTGTTGAAAAAGCTCCGTTGACGTCATCCACCCTATTTCTGACATTTTTTTCAGGTAGTCCCCCATACCAAAATTTCCCATCGTGCCGCCAGTGACGATAGTCTGGCGGGGGAGGTGTCGATGAACTGGGAGCGGGGCAGCAGTGAGGTCAGTGGGCAGCGGTTGGTGTGGGAGCGCTGTGGCCAGGGAGAGGCGCTGCTTCTGGTGATGGGCCTGGGCTCCCAGATGGTCTTTTGGCCGGATGAATTTTGCGCCCGGCTGGTGGACGGGGGCTATCAGGTGATCCGCTTCGACAACCGGGACATCGGACTCTCCGGGCGGCGGGAGGGTCGGGTACCCCTGGCGCGGCTTGTGGGCGGCTACCTGCTCCAAAGAAAACCCGCGGTACCCCTCCCCTATAGCCTCGCCGATATGGCCGCAGATGCGGCCGGCCTGCTGGAGGATCTGGCGGTACCTGCGGCGCATGTCGTCGGTGTTTCCATGGGCGGAATGATCGCCCAACAACTGGCGATCACTCACCCGAAGCGGGTGAAAAGCCTGGCCTCGATCATGTCCAGTCCAGGCGGACGCTGGGTGGGGACACCCGGCGCCATGCTCGCCCTCCTTGGCGGTCGAGGAGAAAGCAGGGAGGAGGTCCAAGAATCGACGGTAGCGCTCTTTCGACGCATCGGCGGGAGTATGCCCATCGACGCGGAGCACCTGCGCGGTCTGGTCGGAGAGGCCTACGACCGGGGTACCAATCCCGCAGGCTTCCTGCGCCAGCTTGGCGCGGTGTTGTCCGCCGATGACCGTCGGGAGCGCCTGCAGAAGCTCCAAATTCCCACGGTGGTCATCCACGGCACCGAAGATCCACTGGTGCCCATGCGTGCGGGACAGGCCACTGCGACGGCGATTCCCGGCGCCCGGTGGGTGGAAGTACCGGGTATGGGCCACTGCCTGCCCCCCGCCTCCTGGCCCACCGTCTGGGAGGCCATCCTGGAAAATGCGAAGAGAGCCCACGGCCCAGCCGCACCGGCGGCGACAGGCCAATCACGCTGACCGACCCTGCCCGCACCCTATCCCCGCCGACCACGACATCCCGATCCCGATCCGACCATTTTGTCCGGACAGAAGGATCAGGCTTTCCTCTTGGCGTAGACCGGCTATTTTGCTTCCAAGCAAGGAACAACGATGCTCCTCTCCCTCCTTCTCTCCGCCGCCGCCCAGTCCACCCCTGAAGTGCTGCCCCTGCCGGATACCACCAATACCGTCCGCGGTCGCCCGAGCTGGGCGCGACGGCTGCGGCTGGCCGATGCGGGGATGTACACCATGGGCGGCGGAGTGCTGCTCACCGGCTCGGGCGGAGCCCTGACCCTTATCGGCGCCAGCCAAGGCAACAGCCTGTTGACCCTGGGTGCCATCGAAGCAAGTGCCGGCGTGGCCGCCATCGGGACCGGATTGGTGCTCACCCAGGTTGGAAGCCTGGGTGCTGCTACACAATTACGAAATATGGGTCATCCGGTTCGCATCTGGAGCGGAATCACCGCCGTCAGCCTGACCGGGCTGGGCGCAACGATGGTGGCCAGTGAGCTGGTGTTTCAGAGCGGCGGCGTGATGGCCGGAATCGGGGGACTCACCTTTTTAGCCGGATTGCCCTTTACCTTCGTCCAGTGGGGGACCGTACACCGCTACCTGAAGAAGGAGGACATCGGCGGCGTGCCGCTGGTGCAGCGGCCGGCCTTGGAGATCCTCCCGACCGCAAGCTGGGGCCTGGACGGGCCACGCGTGGGGGTGGTCGGGCGCTTCTGAGCGCCTGAACAGGTGCCAGAGGGGCACCAACGGGTTAGGCGGGCGACCTGGAGGCGCCCATGCTGCTGCTCTGTCTGCTTTCCTGTGCGACCGGTGGTAAAGAGGAGCTTCCCCCCGATGATTCTGGAGTGGACTCGGGCGACCCCGAAGTCAGCCTGCCCGACTGCACAGCCGCGAGTGGCGATGCCGACCGCATCGCCCTGTCCGGGGTGGTGTTGCTGCCAGAAGGGGCTGTGGGCGGCTCGGTGGTCTACCAGCCTTCTACCGGAAAGATTCTGTGCGCAGGCAAAGACTGTGACACAAGCGGCGCAACGGTCATCTGCACCGAGGGCATCATCAGCCCGGGCCTGATCGATCCGCACAACCACATGCAGTACAACAGCCTGCCGCCCTGGCAGGTGCCGCCGGAATTTGAAAACCGCTACGAATGGCAACGCGACGATCGCTACGACGACTATCGCACCGCCTTTGACGCGATCTCGGACAGCAGCACCTGCGAGATCATGAAGTGGGCCGAAGCACGCGAACTGATGCACGGCGCCACCGCCTCCATGGGCAGCTCCGGCGGATCCTGCGTCCACCTGCTGGTGCGGAACCTGGACGAAGGCAGCGACGAGCACGGTTTTGCCGACTACGACATCATCTACAATTCGTCGAATGTCAGCGATCGTTTGGAGCAGGCGGACGCCGACGAACAGAACGCGGACCTGGCCAGCGGCGCCCTGGACGCCCTGGTCTACCATGTGGCTGAAGGCAAAAATGCCACGGTGCAGGACGAAATTGACTATATGTTCGAGCTGGGGATGGTGGGCCCGGGACAGGTCTACGTACACGCCTCGGACGCCAGCACCGAGCAGCTTGCCGAGATGGCCAGCCAGGGCACCGGCATCATCTGGTCTCCCCGCTCCAACCTTGCTCTCTACGCCACCACCACGCCCATCAGCATCGCCCACACCCTGGGGGTGCCTTGGGCGCTGGGGACGGACTGGACTCCCTCGGGCTCGATGGGACCGCTGGAAGAGCTGGCCTGTGCTCAGGACTGGTTGGAAGACAAAGGATCCCCAATTTCCGCCGAGGATCTGTGGGCAAAGTCCACTGCAGATGCGGCACGCCTGCTGAACCTGGACGGGGTGGTGGGCAGCCTGCAGGACGGTCTGTACGCGGACATCACGGTGTTTGAGTACGGTGAAAAACCCTGGGAAAAGCTATTTTCTGCCGAGCCGCAGGACGTGAAGCTGGTGATCGTGAATGGCCGCGCCCTGTACGGTCGAAGCGCGTGGATCGACAGCCTCGCCGAGAATGTCTCCTGGTGTGAGGACGTGGATGTCTGTGGTGAAAGCCAGAAAATCTGCCTGAAGGCCGCAGAGAGTGGGGACGACGCGCAGACCCTGGAAGAAGTGGAGCAGGTTCTGGCCGGCGGAATGGCGAATGTGACCATGCCCGCAGGCTACGAGTACGCCAAAGAGCTGTATCCGCTCTTTGAATGTGCCCCTCCGCCCACCTGTAGCCTCGCCGAGCCCTCGGCCGGTGACGACGATGGGGACGGTGTCGCGGACTCCGGGGACCTCTGCCCGGGCGTGTATAACCCTGAGCAGTGGGACACCGACGGCGACGGCGAGGGCGACGACTGTGACCCCTGCCCCACGGTAGCGGATAGCACGGACTGCCCGATCTCCGCCGGAGATCGCGACGGCGATGGTATTCCCGACGCAAGCGATAACTGTTCGCAGGTGGGCAATGCCGACCAGGCCGATGCCGACGGGGACGCAAAAGGTGATGCCTGCGATCCCTGCCCACAAGAGCCCAATCCCGGAGATACCGGCTGCAGCGCCACCGTCCCGGACATCCAGGACGAGGCCAACCTGCGCTACGGCGACGGCGACCGTGTGAAGCTCAGTGGGCTGCTGGTGACCGCCGTGGGAGAAGACGGCTTCTACGCCCAGGATCCCGACCTCACCGAGCACGCCGGCCTGTATGTCTACGACCCGGGCGGCAGCTTCCCCAGCCCCGGCGACCTGGTGGAAGTCAACGGCACGGTGAAGGACTACTACGGCCTCGCCGAGCTCACCGGCGCGACCTACACCGTGACGGGCAGCGGCGACGTACCGGCCCCCATTACAGGTTCCACCTGTGACTTTGCCACGGGGGGCGCGCAAGCAGAGGTGCACGAGTCCATGCTGGTGCAGGTGGTAGACGTGGAAGTGACCGACGACAACGCCGATGACGACCCGGATGGCTCGGGCAGCCCAGACTATGGCAGCTTTGTTGTGGATAGTTGCCTGTGGGTGGACGACACACTGGGCGCCTACGCCGAGCAACCTGCGCGCGGCACCCGCTATAGCAGCCTGACCGGCGTGCTCACCTTCTCCTTCGACAACCACAAGTTGGCTCCGCGTATCGCCGAGGATCTCCTTCCATGATTCCCCTGCTCGCCTTGTTTCTGGCTTGCGACTCCGAGGCCCCGGCCCCCGCACCGGCTCCGGCCCCCGAGGCCGCGCCGCCGGCAGTGTCGGCACCGGTCGCCAACACCGGCCTGCCCACCGGCCCCCGCGTAGCTCCCGCAGCAGGAAGTCGGCTTGCTGCCTCGCACATTCTGGTTGCCTATGCGAGTGCGGTGGGCGCACTTCCCAACATCAGCCGCAGCCGGGAGGAAGCCAAGCAGCGGGCGGAAGAGGCCAGGACCCGGGTGCTTGCCGGGGAAGACTTTGGTCGAGTGGCAGCCGCTTTTTCGGATGACTCGTCGGCTTCCAAGAAAGGCTACCTGGGTGGTTTCAACCCCGGCGTGATGGTGCAGGGCTTTGAAGACGCCACCCGCGCGCTGCAGGTGGGCCAGGTGAGCACGCTGGTGGAGACCCCCTTCGGCTTCCATATCATCCGGCGCGAGCCGGTTGTCGAGGTTCATGCCGGACATCTTCTGGTGAGCTGGAAGGGCGCCGAGCGGGCCCCCGAGAACACCACCCGCAGCCAGGCGGAAGCCAAAGCCCGCATCGAAGAGGCGAAAAAGGCCCTTGAAGCCGGGTCTCCCTGGGCGGAGGTGGTGCGGAAGTACTCTGACGGTCCCTTGAGTGACCAGGGCGGGGATCTGGGCTGGTTTACGCACGGCCAGTTGTTTGAACCGCTGGATTCGACCGCCTTCGACCTGGATATCGGCGCCACCAGCGCGGTGTTGGAGTCCCCTCGGGGCTACCACCTGTTGAAGCGGCTGGAGTGATCAGCGTAGCCCCCACAGGTACACCTGAAATCCGATAGATTCGCGCAATAAAGAATAGATTTCGCGCGGCTCCCA
>JBEIQS010000260.1:0-7286 GCA_040376425.1 Alphaproteobacteria bacterium
GATATACACGGCGCCGGCGGCCGGCCCGCCGGTCGCCTCGCCCGGGGCGCCGACCACCAGCTCCCCCCGACCATCCCCGTCCAGGTCCGCACCGGTCACCGCCCAGCCCGCTTTATCCCCGGCTTTTTCCCCTTGGACCCGGAGCCCTGCGTCGGAGGTGGTGTAGACCCCGGGCGCCGGGGCGTAGAAGATGTAGGCCGCACCGGCCTCCTCTCCTCCCCAGCCATCCCCGGGCGCACCCACCAGCAGCTCCTCGCCGGGTTGACCGTCCACCTCTCCGCTGCCCACCCCTCCACCCACCAACTGTCCACCTTCTTCGCCGCGAACAATGACGTCGGCCCCCGACAGGCTGCGGTCACCTGAGGCCGGACCGTAGACGACGTAGGCTGCACCGGCAATCAGCGCATAGGTGGAGCTCTGTGCCCCCACCAGCGCATCCGAGAGGCCATCACCATTTATGTCACCGGACCCAATTGCAGCTCCGGCGTAGTCCGACGGCGCCTCCCCCACCAGCCGCCCGTCTGCATCGGCCAGGTCGACCACGCCGGTGGGGGCCCCATAGACCACATAGACCGCACCGGAGGCCGGGCCCCCCAGGGTGGCACCAACCGCCGAAATCAGCAGGTCGCCCCGACCGTCTCCGTCCAGGTCCGGGGCACCCCGCACCACACGTCCGGTCCAGGAGGACGCGGTTTCGCCCACCAGCTTGACCTCGGCCTCGTTTTTCAGGTCCACCGTACCACCCCGGACGGGCCCGTACTTCACAAAGACCACCCCGGCCTCAAACCCCCCGCTGCCATCGGCATAGGCGCCGATCACCGCATCGTCCACCCCGTCGCCATTGGCATCCACCAGATCGCTGCCGTGACCGCAAAAACCCTCCGCCGTCGACGTGAAGACCAGATCGGCATCGGCGAGGTTTCGATCGGTCCCCAACGGCCCGAACATCACCCACTCCGCACAGTTCTCACCAAAGGGAGAGCCAATGCCCACATCTTCGATGCCGTCGCCGTTGATGTCCCCCACCATCATCGAGCGCCCGGCCCCCGCTCCCCGCTCCCCCCCCTGGAGGCGGTAGCCGGCAGCTTCCATGGTCTGGCTGGAGCCCTGCGGGCCGGGCAACAGGTAGGCCCCGCCCGCGAGATTTTCTGCGCTCAAGGTAGATAATAGTAGGTCAAGACGACCATCACCGTTGGCGTCGCCCACATCCAGCACATCGCCCGCCTGATAGGCCGGCCGATCGGAGTGTATCTTGCTTTCCGCGTCGGATAGAGAGCGATAGACGCCGCAGGAAAGCTCCTGACCATCACAGTCAGAGTCCACCCCATCCCCGCACTGGTCCACAATGCCGGGGTTCACCCAGCCATTGCTGTCGTCGCAGTCGCCGCCCGTACACGGCAAGCCGGTAAAGCCGTCCTGGTCGAGATCAAAGTCTTCGTCGGTGGCGCCGTCGCAGTCGTCGTCCCGGTCGTTGCAGCGCTCTGGGGCGGCCGGGTTGATCGCCGCCTCGTTCGGGTCGCAGTCCTGCGCGGCCAACACCCAGCCGTCCGGCGGCTGGCATGTCTGTTTGCTTTTGGATGCATCCCCGTAGCCATCGCCGTCACCATCTGCATACCAGGTGAGAACGGTGGCATAGCCGGCCTCGGTACAGAGCTCCGCGGCGGTCTTTTCGGGAGGGACGGTGCAGGAAAGGTAGAGGAGGAGGCTCATGGTCTACCGGGAAAGTATCACCACTCACTCAAAACGATCACAATCTGTGCCATTTCTGTCACCGTTGCTGTCGACTGGCTCCGATGGCTTCCTCGCCCGGCACACTCAGGTAGCCCAGAGCCTCCAGTTGTTGTCGCAACCTATCGTCGTTTGCCCCCGGACCGGAAGGTGCGACGTCACGTTGATAGGAGGCAATTCGCGTGCGCTCCTGCACGGCGAAGATCTGGGTCCAGGCTTTGCCCGGCATGTCCGCGGCGGCCGGCAGTCCCAGCAGGGCGTAGACGGTGGGCGCAAAGTCCACCACCTGCAGCGGACCCACGTTGCCCGCCCGAATCCCCGGCCCCCGCGCCAGGAACACCCCCACGGGCCGATGGGAGCCCACGGTGAGCGGCTCCCGCGTGGAGGCGGTAAATCCGTGATCCGAGCAGAGGATCAACGTACTATCTTCGCCAATTTTTGCCATCACGCGGGCCAGCACCCCGTCCAGGTAGCGGTAGTAGTCGGGCACCGTCCGTGCCGCCTCATCCATGGCGGCTGCATCCAGTCCGTCGGCAAAGGGGATGACCCGCTTGCTGCCGGCGGCCCGGGCGGCCGCCTCCAGGCGCGCCTCCGGCTCGCGGCGGATGCGCGCGGCGGTGCCGGGATCCACAAAGGGCCAGTAGAGGTGGGAGATCTGGTCCGCACCATTGAGGTAGATGGCCGATAGCTTCTGGTCATCCCAAAGCTTTTCCCAGATCCGAACCTGCGTTTCATCCCGACGCAGGGGGTGCGCCATCGGGCCCCAGCGGCGCACCTGGTTGCCGAGTGGCTGGGCCAGCAGCCAGTCTGCATCCGGACGCAGGATGCTCAGATCCTCCGCCAACTTCGACGGGAAGGTGGTGAAAGCAATGCCTTCTTCCTCATTCATCTGCGCACCGGAGTCCAGCGGCGCCGACCAGATGTAGCGGTCGCTCACCAACTGTCCACTCACCGGTGCTGCAGGCCAGGTCAGGAGCCAGCCACTGACCAGCACCTTCTGCCCTGCCGCCGAAGCCACCTCCCAGATGCGGTCTGCCCGCACATCGCTCGCGTTTGAGAAGTGATCTCCATCGGTCCAACCTCCGATCCCGTGAACCTCTGGGGCATAGCCCGAGGCCAGCGTGGTCCACACGATCGGGGACATCACCGGCGCGGGAATCTGCAGCTCTCCCCGCGCTCCTTCCGCCATCATCTTTTTGAAGGCGGGAAGATCACCCTGCTCAATCATCCGGTCGAGCAGGCTGTACTCCAGACCATCCATCCCCAGGATCACCACCCGAGCCGAGGGCGCTTGACAGGCCAGGAGCAACAACCACATCTATCGAAACCCCCGTCCTTCTGCTAAGATGTTTTCCATGCTCTTGCTTCTGCTCGCCTGCGCCGGCCCCACAGAGTCCGGTGCCCCCGAAAGTGCTCTCCCCGCCGAGTGCGCGTCGGCACCGGATGTAACATGGCAGACCTGGGGACACGGCTTTTTCCTGACTTATTGCGGTGCATGCCACTCGGCCACATCTCCCAACCGGGACGGCGCCCCTGAAAACGTGAACTTCGATACAAAATCGGAAGTCGTCGGGATGAAGGACCGGATTCGTGTACGGGTCTTGGACGAGCAGACCATGCCGCTGGGCGGAGGGGTCTATGAAGAGGACCTGGAGCTCCTGAACGTCATGCTCTCGTGTGGGCTTTGAATCATCGGCATTCATGGATGTTTGTGATGTGCGGGATCGCTTGTACGCCCGCAGTGGATTCTGTTGTCGAGCAGCCCGCAGTGGACACCGATGCCGACTATCATCCGGACATTCAGCCGCCCCCGGCCTCCATGCAGGCTGCCGAGGTGGAAGCCGCGATGATCCAGGCCCTTTCGGGGGGGCTGCCCCGACCGAGAGAGGCGGTGGACGCCTTTGGTCGTATCCTGATCGCGGGCGACGATGGGCGCTGTCCCAATTCCGGCGGCTACACCATCACCGAGAGCTTCACCGGCTGCCATTCCGAAAAGGGATATACCTACGCCGGGCTTACCATCTACACGGAGAGCACCAACGACGACTTCTCCTTCCTGGGCGACTGCTATGTGATCGACCCCGATGGAGACATCTTCCAGGCGGCCGGCGAGCTGGAGCAGGCCACAAACCCCACCGACCACAGCTTTGCCATCAAGCTGACGGGGACCTGGGGCTATGCCAAGGAGCAAGGCTGGCTTTCCTCCGTACCCAGCCTGGCACTATGGCTGGAAGGAGATGCCGACCACCTGCGCGCCAATGGCGGCTGGTCCACCCCCGCCGCGATCCTGTACTTTGAGGGCTTCCAGAGTGGGAGCGACTGCGCCCACACGGGTCTGATGAAGTTGCAGGATCCGCAGGGAGCATGGTACACCCTGGACTATGGGACAGACTGCGACGCCTGTGGGCCCTTGTCCTATGCCGGAACCGCCATGGGCGAGGTCTGTGTGCCGGTGGAGGGTGCGGCAAGGACCTATCGGGAGGAGTTTTCCCTGTGATCCTTCTGCTTCTTGCATGTCCGCCGGCGTCCACACCCCCGGCGGAAGCCCCGGTGGAGGAAGGCTCGCTGGAGACGCCGGCGGATGCCTTTCTGCAGCCACTGCCCGCGCCTCGCCTGTTGCGTAGGATGAGCCTTGATCTTCGCGGAATTCTCCCCAGCGCTGCGGAGTTGGACCAGGTGGAGGCCGATCCGGCCGCCCTGGCCGGAATCCGGGACCAGTACCTGGAAGATCCCCGCCTGGAAGAGCGCCTGGTGCGGCTGTTGGCCGAGCGTTGGCACAGCCGCGTGGACGAATTTCTGATCCACTACGACGAGTACCAGGTGCTGGGAAACAGCATGCGCAACGAGTACGCCTTCGAACGGGCCGTGGGCGAGGAGCCGCTGCGGCTGATGGCGCACATCGTCGTCGAAGACCGACCGTGGACACAGGTGGTCACCAGCGAGACCACGATGGCCAACGAGGTGCTGGGCCAGATCTGGCCGCTGGACTATCCCCAGAACAGTACCGGTTGGCAGGAAGTGCGCTACACCGACGGGCGGCCACCCGCAGGGGTGCTGGCCACCAATGGGCTTTGGTGGCGCTACTACAGCACCGTCTCCAACTACAACCGCGGGCGGGCTGCCGCGCTGACGCAGCTCCTCCTCTGTGAGGACTACCTGTCGCGGCCGGTTTCCTTCAACAACCAGGTGGCGCTGGTGGATGCGAACGGCATCGAGGAGGCCCTGCGCAGCAACCCCTACTGCATGGGCTGCCACAGCTCGCTGGATGCCACCTCCTCGGCCCTTTTTGGCTTCTGGGTGGCCAACGAGTACAATGCGGCCGAGCTGCAGCGCTACCATCCCGAGCGCGAACCCCTGGGGAGCTACCTGCTGGGCGAGGAGCCGGCCTGGTTCGGGCGTCCGCTGTCGGGCCTGGCAGAGCTGGGGGCCGAGATCGGGGCCGATCCCCGCTTTGCCCGCTGCGCCGCCGAGAGCTGGGCCGAGCTGCTGTGGCGACGGGAGCTGCAGACCGGGGACTTCAACCGCGTCGAGGGTCTACGTCGGCTGTACCTGGACAACGATCAGCGGATCAAGCCGCTGCTCCGCGCCATCACCGACACCGAGGTCTACCGGGCGGGCTCCCTGACTGAGCAAGCAGATCCGGAAACTTTGGTAGTGGAAAATACAACACGTCTGATCGATTCTACCCTGTTGGCCTCGGTGCTGGAAGATCTGACCAACTTCCGCTGGACCTGGCAGGGTTTTGAGGTTCTGGACAACGACACCTATGGCTTCCGCATCCTCGGCGGCGGTGTGGATGGCTCGCAGGTGACCCGCCCCCAGCGCACCGCATCGCTGACCTGGAACCTGACCGTACAGCGCGCGGCCGAAGGCGCCGCTTCCGTGGCCAGCGATAGTTTAGGTCTACCCGGATCTTTTCTGGAGGGAGCCCACTTCGGCGACCGTCCCGGCGGAGCGGCCTTTGATGGGGAGGTGGCGGCGCTGCACTGGCGCATGTACGCGCAGCGACCGGAGGCGGCCTGGATTACCGCGATCGGCGCACTTTTTTCCGATATTGCCGCACGCGAGGGCGAGCAGCGGGCCTGGGTTGCGGTGGTCTCTGCGATGATCCGCGATCCTCTCTTTGTGAGCTATTGACCATGCTTTCCCGACGAGCACTGCTGCGGAACATGGCGGCGGCCGGTAGCCTGGGCCTGCTGCCCCAGCGCCTGTATGCCGCCCCCGCAGATCCGGCAGGTCGGAAGTTTCTCTTCGTTTTTGCGGCGGGAGGCTGGGATCCAACCTGGGTTTTTGCGCCGATGTTCGATAGCCCCTTTGTGGACTCGGACCCGATGGGCGAGCCCTACACGGTCGGTGGCATGCGCATCGTGGACGGCCCGGATCGCCCTTCGGTGCGCACGTTTTTCGATCGCTATGCGCGCCAGAGCTGCATCCTCAACGCCTTTGAGGTGCGGAGTGTGACCCACGAGCGCTGCCGCCGCCTGTTGATGACCGGAAAAAGTGTGTCTTCGGCGGATGATTGGCCCTCCATCCTGGCGGGGGCCGCCACCAGCTACACCTTGCCGCACCTGGTGGTATCCGGGCCCGCCTATACGTCCAAGTACACCACCTCAGTGATGCGGCTGGGAGAAACCGGTCAATTTGCCACCCTTCTGGACGGCACGGCGCTGCTGTCCTCCGACCAGCATGCCATGCCGCTGGTCGGCGAAACCCAGGCAGCAGTCGATCAATTCCTGGCCCAGCGCGTCGCCGACTTCGAGGCGCAGGCCGGCATCGGCCGGGCCCAACGTTTTGCGGCCGATCTCTCCTCCTCCGCCGCCCAGACCGAGCTGGTCCGCCACCTGGGAAATGTCGACCTTTCAGTGCGGCTCAATGGCATCACGCCGATCTCCGAGCTGGTAAAGCCCGCACTGGCCTGCTTTGAAGCGGGTCATTCGCGCTGCGCCATCGTCGCACACGAGGGGCTCTACAACATCACCTGGGACAGCCACTCCAACATCGCCGACCAGGCGAAGCACTATGAGAGCCTTTTTGGAGATCTTCTCCAGATCATGAACGAGCTGGAGACCCGACGCTCCCCCAGTGGACGCCTGCTTTCGGAGGAGGTGGTGGTGGTGCTCTGCTCGGAGATGGGCCGCGGGCCGCAGACGAATGCCACCGGCGGTAAGGACCACTGGACCTTCACCTCGGCGATGTTTGTGGGGCCGGGCGTGCGCGGCGGACAGGTGCTCGGCGCCTACGACGAGAACCTGTTGGGCATGCCGGTGGATCTGGACACAGGGCTTCCTTCGGAGACGGGAACACTGCTTGCAGCAGACAATTTTGGTGCGACCGTACTCGCACTTGCAGATTTGGATGCCGACGCTGAGCCGGTGCGGGGCTTGCTGGCCTGAATCTTTTTTTCAGAATCTTCGAATTTTGGATGGCTTTGACACATTCTTGACCGATATGATCCGTAAGAGCCGCCGAGGTCCACCCACATGTCCACCTTTCTGTTCTCGGTGCTGCTGAGTTTGGGATGCACATCCCCAACACCTCAAGAAGAAAAAGATAGCGAC
>JBEIQS010000363.1:0-3874 GCA_040376425.1 Alphaproteobacteria bacterium
CGGGGCGGGGCGCGCATGGGGGCCCACTTCTATCCCGGCCAAAGGCAGAGTGTGAAGTCCTGTACTTTTTCCGCGCGCCGTGCTAGACTGACATGTCAGTCACCATCGGCGGAGAGAGGTACAATGGCCATCGCGATCGGAATGGACGTGGGATCCACCACGGTAAAAGCAGTGGTGGTCGATCCGGTCAGCATGGAGATCCTGTGGAAGGACTACCAGCGCCATGAGACGCGTCAGCCGGAGATGGTGCGCGAGTTCCTTCTGCGGATCGGCGGGGCCTTTCCGGACGAGGACGACATCCGTATTTTTGTTACTGGATCGGGTTCCGGTCCCCTGGCGGGGCCGCTGGGGGCGCGCTTTGTGCAGGAGGTGAATGCGGTCACCCTGGCGGTGGAAAAGCTGCACCCGGATGTGAACTCCGTCATCGAGCTGGGTGGCCAGGATGCCAAAATCATCCTCTTCCGCAAAGGGGAAAAGGACGGGGCACGCACGGCCCTGACCTCGATGAACGACAAGTGTGCGTCGGGCACCGGCGCCACCATAGATAAGTGCCGGATCAAGGTCGGTTTGGAGGCCGACGTCCTGCGCGCGTTGCGCTACGACTCCAGCCGCCTGCACCATGTGGCCGCCAAATGTGGCGTCTTTGCTGAGACGGACATCGTCAACCTGGTAAAAAGTGGTATTCCCTCCAATGAGATTATGAACTCGTTGGCGGATGCGATCGTCCACCAGAACCTGTCCGTCCTCACCCGGGGCAACACTCTGAAGCCCAAGGTACTGCTTTTGGGAGGACCGAACAGTTTTCTGCCCTTCCTGGTCGAGTGCTGGCGGCAGCGGATCCCCGAGACCTGGGAGCAGCGCGGCTTTGAGTGGCCCAAGGATCAGCCGGTAGAGGATCTGATTTTTCTCCCTCAGAATGCGGAATACTACGCGGCCTATGGCGGCGTCATCTTCGGGATGGCCGAGATCACCGATGCCACCACCGCCCGCTACCGTGGCCTGGACGGCCTGAACCACTACCTGTTGCACGGCCGCGCCGCGCGCCTGGGTGGCTCCGCCGGTCAGCCGCTGGTGCGGGATGCCGAAGAGCTGGAGACCTTCACCGAAGCCTACCGGGTTCCCAGCTTTGTACCTGCCCGCTTCTCCCCCGGCCAGGTCGTACGGGGCGTGATCGGACTGGACGGCGGCTCCACCTCTACCAAGGCCGTCCTGGTGGGGGAGGATGGCAAGGTTCTGTTGAAAAGCTATCGTCTTTCCAAGGGTAATCCGCTCCAAGATACCCGCGAGATCCTGGGAGAGCTGCGGGATCTGGTGACCGACCAGGGTGCGAGCCTGGAGATCATGGGCTTCGGGGCCACCGGCTACGCCGCTCCCGTGTTGCAGGAGACCCTGAAGGCCGACGTGAACATCGTGGAGACGGTGGCGCATTTGATGGCTGCTACCGCCTTCTTTCCGCAGGCGGACGTCGTATGTGACATCGGTGGGCAGGATATCAAGGTGCTCTTCCTGGCAGACACCGGCGACGGGGGGAGGGAAGTGCGCGACTTCCGACTTTCCAACCAATGTTCTGCCGGAAACGGCATGCTCCTGCAGGCGATGGCCGATCAGTTCGGAGTGCCGCTGGAAAAGTACGCAGAAACTGCCTTTGCCGCGGATCTTTCGCCAAAATTCTCCTATGGCTGCGCGGTGTTTCTGGACGCCGACCGGGTGAACTTCCAAAAAGAGGGCTTTTCCGCACCGGAAATGCTTGCCGGGCTGGCCCAGGTACTGCCCAAGAACGTGTGGCAGTATGTGGTGCAGGTGCCACGCCTCGCGGAGTTTGGAAAAACCTTCATTCTCCAGGGGGGAACGCAGCGGAACCTTGCGGCGGTGAAGGCCCAGGTGGACTACATCCGGCAGCGGGTGCCCGAAGCGAACATCCACGTTCACCCCTTCTGTGCGGAGGCGGGTGCGTTGGGCGCGGCCATGGAGACCCTCCGGGTGGTGCAGCGTCGCGGCACGTCCAGCTTTGTCGGCCTGGATAGCGCCATTGGCCTCCAGTACGAAGCCCGCAACGACGAGAGCACCCGCTGCAACTTCTGCCCCAACCACTGCTCCCGCACCTTTATTGACGCGTCAACACCCGATGGAAACAAGAGTCGCTACATCTCTGGCTTTTCCTGCGAGAAGGGTACGGTGGAGAGCAACGACGCCCTGAAGGTACTGGCCAAGCAGCGCGCCAAAATCCGCGCCGCCTACCCCAACCTGGTCGCGGAAGAAGCCACCCTGGCCTTCCGCTCCTTCTTCCCGACGCAGCCGCTGCCCCTGGCGGGCTCCTCACATCGGGACGTGGAGGTCCGGCGCATGTCCTTGTTCCGGGTGGCCCGGAAGGCCCTCAACCGCGGCTTCCGGCGCTCCAACGTGGATCTGAGCCGCTACAAGGTAGGGATTCCCCGTGTGCTCAACCTCTACGCCACCGCGCCCTTCTTCCGCAGCTACTTTGAAGCGTTGGGCATGCCCAAGGAGAACATCGTCTTCTCCAGCGCCACCTCCGAGGAGCTTTTTGCCGAGGGGGGACGCTATGGATCCATTGATCCCTGCTACCCCTCCAAAGTGTCCCAGGCCCACCTGCACGAGCTGATCAACCACATCCACAAGGACGCCCGAAAAGGTCCATTGAACTGGATTTTCTACCCCTGCCTCACCCATGTGCCCTCCTGGATCGAAGGGGCGATGGACACCGCGGCCTGTCCCATCGTGGCGGGAAACCCCAACGTGCTCAAGGCGGCGTTCACCAAAGAAACCGACTTTTTCGCGAAGGCCGGGATCCAGTATGTGGATCCCTCCCTCTCTTTTGCCGAGCCCAACCTGCTGAAGAAGAAGATGTGGGAGGCCTGGGGGGAGCGCCTCGGGATCACCGAGGACGAAAGTGACTTCGCCTGTGACCAGGGCTTCGCAGCGTTGAGCGAGTTTGACCGCATCCTCCAGGAGAAAGGCAGGGAAATCCTGGAGCAGGTCCACCGAGACGACAAGATCGCCATCCTGGTGATCGGCCGGCCCTACCACTCAGATCCCGGCTTGAACCACGGGATTCCCGAAGAACTACAGGTGCTGGGCTACCCCATCCTCTCCGTGCGGGCCATCCCCAAGGACCCCGCCTGGCTGAAGCAGTGGTTCGGCGACGACGACCCCATGTCCATCAACGACGTGTGGCCCGAGAATTACTCGGCGAATTCCGCACAGAAAGTGTGGGCGGCGCGCTTTGCCGCGCGGCACCCCAACATCGCCATTCTTGACCTGTCAAGCTTCAAGTGCGGACACGACGCTCCCACCTATGGGATTATCGACTCCATTGTAAAGACTGCCAAAATTCCCTACTCCGCCCTCCACGACATAGACGCCAATAAGCCGGGTGGCTCCATCGCTATCCGTGTACGCACCTTCTCCCACCGTCTGAAGATGGTGGAGGAGGAGCTGGCCGACCTGCGCGACCGCCGCGTGGAGCTGGCCCGTCGCGTCGCCGAAAAACGTCGTGAGCTGGAAGCCCGCCGCTTTGTTTCTCTTTCTGCATAAACGAGGAAGCCATGTTTGAAGATTCTGAAGACAAAGATCTGCCCGCAGATGCCGCACTGGAAGCGGAGCTCGCCCGTTTTGCGGAGGAGGAGGCTCAGCGAATGGGCCTGCGCCGCAAGCACTACAAAGAGAAGATCAACACCGATTTTCGGAAGTCTCAGCGTGCCGAAACCACCCTGTGGGTGAGCGGGCTGACCATGAGCCAGGACCTTTTTGTCGCCGCCTCGCTCTCCGGCATCGGCTACAAGGTCAAGCCCCTGGACGTGCCCGACCAGACTGCCCTTCAGCTAGGCAAGGAATTCGGCAACCGGGGCCAGTGCAA
>JBEIQS010000298.1:0-5822 GCA_040376425.1 Alphaproteobacteria bacterium
AGAACGTTGTACTTTCTTTTATTATTTGGAACACCGTTTACTGTTTTATCACAAGAAAAGCCTTTGTCAAAAGCCAAAACAGATGATTTTTGGAACCATGTTCAGTTGGGCGGAGGTTTTGGAGCTGATTTAGTATTGACGCAGCGGGTGGGCATCCGTGTGCAGGCGGACTGGATGTTGGTGGGCTCGCAGCCGCTGGCGGTGGTCTCGGTCGGTGGCCTCCTGCATTCGGCGCCTTTGCGGCCGGTGGTGCCCCCCTCCTACCCTGCGCCGTCGGCGACGGTGGCTCCCCCTCCTCCGGCCCTGGTACCTCCGACCTCCCCTCCCCCCGCCTCCCCTCCCCCCGCCTCCCCTCCCCCCGCCTCTCCTCCCCCCGCCTCTCCGACGGAGATTCAGCCCTCGGGGGCCCGCCTGTGGGTTCCTCATCCGGTCTGCCGCTGGATCGATGCCTCTGAAGCCTCTTTGTACCCGGGCGCTACGGTGCGGGTCGAGGCTCCCGGCTACCTCCCATCCACCCTGACCCTGCCGGGTAGCCTCAGCCTGAAGCCCGCCCCCCCGCAGGGTACCTTGATGGTCGTGGCCTGGCCGGGCGACCAGCTACGGGTCGGCGGCGTGGAGCTGAAGCCGGGTGCGGATGGGGTGGCGATGCTGTCCGTGCCGGTGGGTATGGTGACGGCGGAGATCGTCGGGGGAGGACGCAGCGAAACGCTGGAGGCTTCGGTGGTGAACACGCAGGCGACCTGGGTGCGCAGCCATGCGCCGCCGCCAGTCGACCTTCGCTTCGACATGGGCAGTTCTGTGGTGGGTGGACGCCAGCTTGCCCGCTTGGAGACCCTCGCCTTGCAGGCCGGCCAATGGCACTTTGATATTGTTGGATCGTACTCGCCAGAGGGTAACCGGGAACAAAATATGTCGTTGGCGCAGGCACGGGCACAGGCGGTGTACGATGCGCTGGTCGGTCAGGGCATTCCGGCCGATCACCTCCACGTTCTGGAGCCCCGCCCACCCGCCCCCGGCACCTCGGCCGAGGCGGCCCGCAGTGCGCGGGTGCTCCCCCGCCAGGAGCTGCCATGATCCTTGGCGTACTTTCTGTACTTTGGGCAGACCAGCTCCGGGTGGTACGGGCCGGCGATACGGTGGAGTCCCTTGCGGGTCCTGCGGCGGAGCAGGTACGCGTGGACAATGGTCTGGCCCCCGGCCAACAACCGGTGGTTGGAACGGTGCTTCGCCTGCCGGGAGGCACCGACAGCGCCGGTCTGGTGCTCAGCCTGACGGGGACCGGCACCCTGGGTGTTGGCGGAACAACCCTGTCGCTGGGTCAGCAATTGCCGCCGGGCAGCGTGGTCTGCACCGCCGCCGACTCCTATCTGACCATCCGCCTGGCCACATCGGAGAGCGGCGGTACCCACGACGAGGTCACCCTGTTGGGGGGCACCTGTGTCAGCCTGACCGGCTCGACCGGCCTTGGCCGGGAGCGGAGCACCCTCCTGGATCTTCAGCGAGGCTACCTCTCGGTGCGGCCCACCCTCAGCGATCCGGGGCGGGTGGCCGTTCGCACCAGCGACGGGGTCACCGCCGGGAATGAAGGCGGCTTTCGGGTGGCCGTGGAAGAGGGCACGACCCGCACAGAAGCGATCTATCGCCCCGTTGCCGTGATTGGGGCCGGGGTGGAACAGCCGCTTCAAGCGGGCGAAGGCGCGCGGGTACGTCGCGGCGAGGCCCCTTCCAAGCCGGTGAAGCTGCCGGTTCCGGGCGGTCCCGAGGCGCCCGCGGATGAAGCGGCCTTCCGGCGACCCGACTTTTACTGGACGCCGGTGGATCGCGCCATGGGCTACCGGTTGGAGCTGGCCTCCGATGGGGACTTTCAGTCTCTGCTGGTGGTGCGAGATGTTCCCTCTTCTCCGTGGCTTCCAGACTACCTGATGCTGCCCTATCGGGTGGAGCGCATGTACTGGCGGATTATCTCCTACGACCGGAATGGCTACTACGGGGTTCCCTCTGAAGCGCGCCGCCTGAACTTTCCCGAGGGGATGCGCCCATGATCCTCGCATTGGTCAGCCTCTTGGTTGCGGCGGAACCGGGTGAGCCGGGCTACCGACCGCCTGGTTTGGGGACCGACCTGTACCGTCCGGAATGGGGCTGTGCGTCGATGGGCGTGGTCTGCCCGAAGCCGACGGGCAAGTGGGCTACGGGGGCGACCCTGAGCTGGGCGAACCGCCCCCTGCTCTACACCAAAGACAACACGGAGCTGGCCGTGATCGACCAGCTCCTGGTGCTGCAGCTTGGAGCCGGTGGGCGCATCGGGCCCATTTGGTTGGACGTGAATGTTCCCACGATCCTTTTTGTGAGCAGCGACTATGCCGAGCCCACCTTCCTGCGGCTTGGCGATCCCTCTCTTCAGGGGCGGTTGGCGGGCGAGCCGGTGGACGGCTTCGACCTGGGGGTCTACGGGCGTCTGGTGGTCCCGGCCGGCTCGGATCGGCTGGGCGTGGGCGAGGAGGGTCTCTCTGGCCGCGTGGGCCTCTCCGCTGGGTTTCAGCCCGGACCGCTGCAGGTGGAGCTGAGCAGCTACCTGCTCCTTCGGCGGCATCGGTATGAGGATGGTCTCTGGGTGGGCGATATGGTGGGCCTCCAAGGCTCGGTAGCGGTGGATCTCCCGCTGCGGCCCGCCGTCGAGACCTGGATAGAGCTGGGGCCGGTGCAGGCCCCCACCGCGGGGACGGCCCGGGGGGAGGTGCTGGGCAGCCTCAGTTGGAAGGGGTGGACAGTGGGTGCGGGAGCCGGGGTTTTCCCCGGTCCGGGCACACCCGCATGGCGGATTGTGGTTCGAGGTAGCCTGGATTCTGAACGTCCTTGAGAGAGCCGATGCTGGGAGAGTACGGATGCTCTCGACGCCTCCCCGCCCATCGGCTAAACTTTCTGCGAAGTTTTTCTAAAGATATCGAGCAGGACCTCCGTAAGTCCGTCGTAAGGGCGCTATCTTGCCCATAACGCCACAATGTCCTCCCACCGGATGAGCTGCAGATGTACAAAAGCCCACTCCTCGCTCTCTGCCTCGGATTGTCCCTCCCCGCCCAAGCCGCGCAGGTGGTGTCGGGTGACAACATTTCCATCAACTATAATAGTAATGGATTGTGGGTCAACTCCGCTACCAGCTCCGGCCTGCAGATCAGCGACGACGGCGTCAATTTCAGCGACATCACCTTCCCCGGCGTGGCCATTCAGTCCCTTGGGGTGGAGTATGCCGTGGGTGCAACGCAATTTGCCTACTCCGGGACCGTCGCGAGTGCAAACTACACCACCACCCAAGAGCAAAACCTGAGCTCGGGCTCCACCATGTCCGCAAGCTACAGCTACACCATGGGCAACCTCCGCGTGGTTCGCACCGATAGCTGGGACGTGGACGGGCGGGCGATTCGGATGAACTGGACGCTGAGCAACGTCGGTGCCGGCACCATGAGCAATGTACGCCTGGTGCACCTGATGGACCCGGATGTGGACTACACCTTCTACAACAACGCTCAGGGCGCCACCTCGATGGAGACCTTCAACGACCTGCTGGACGCCAACGGCGATGGGACCAAGGACTGGGTCGAGAGTGTGGGTGTCTTCTCCGGCTGGACGGCGGGCTACGGCCTCTGCTCCACCACCAGGTCCTCGGGCGGCCACACCCTCAATGCCTCCGCCGATACCGACACCGCTCTCTCCGACGGGGCGGGCGCGCTGGGTGACCTGGCGATGCACTCGAAGTATGTTGTTGGAACCATGCTTCCTGGCAGTGTGACCAGTTTTGGCATGGTTTTTGCATGGGGCACCACTGCCACCGAAGCGCGCCGGGCCTACGGACGGGAAGCCGCGGAGGCCTGTGGCACCTGCGACTGGGACGGTGACGGCCACCAGGCGGTGTTTTGTGGCGGTACCGACTGCGACGATGCCGATCCGGCCATCAACACCGCAGCCACGGAAGTCTGCGACAGCGTGGACAACGACTGCAGTGGGGCGGTGGACGACAACGCGGTGGACGCACCCACCTGGTACGCCGATAGTGACGGGGATACCTATGGAAACCCCTCCGTTTCCACCGAGCAGTGCTTCTCCGCCCCTTCCGGCTACGTCGCCGACAACACCGACTGCAACGACGCGGTGGGCGCGATACGTCCGAATGCAACGGAAAGTTGCAATGGCGTAGATGACGACTGCGACGGCAGTACCGACGAATCCGGCTCGGTGGGAGAGACCCGGTGGTATCGGGATAGTGATGGGGATACCTATGGTTCCTCCACCAGCCAGCTCGCCTGCAACCAGCCCACCGGCTATGTCTCCCGCACCAACGACTGCAACGACAGCGTGGCGGCGGTGAACCCCGGGGCCACCGAGAGCTGCAACGGCATCGACGATGACTGCGACGGCACCATCGACGAGTCCGGCTCGGTGGGGGAGACCACCTGGTATCAGGATAGCGATGGCGACGGCTACGGGGCCACTTCCCGGCTCGCGTGCAACCAGCCTACGGGCTATATCGCCACCTCGGGTGACTGCGACGACAGCCGCGCTGCGGTGAATCCGGCCGGTACAGAGGCCTGCAATGGCTACGACGACGACTGCGACGGCGCGATCGACGAGTCCGGCGCGGTGGGTGAGCTCACCTGGTATCGGGACGACGACAAGGATGACTGGGGGCAGAGTGGCACGGGTATTCTGGCCTGCGATCAGCCTCCCAGCTACTCCCAACAGGATGGTGATTGCGACGATACCGTGGGCAGTACCTACCCCGGCGCGGACGAGTACTGCAACGGCGTGGACGATGACTGTGACGGTACCGTAGACGAGCCCGACGCAGTGGATGCGACCACCTGGTATGTGGATGCGGACAGCGACAGCTACGGCGACCCGCTTGTGGATCTGGTCCAGTGCTACCAGCCCACCGGCTATGTAGACAATGACCTGGACTGTGACGACAGCGACCCCGCCCTGAACCCCGATGCCTACGAAGTCTACGACAATGTGGACAACGACTGCGACGGCCTTTTGGACAACGTGGTGGACAGCGACGGGGACCTGCTGGCCGATCAGGAAGAGCTGGACGTCACCTTCACCGATCCGCAGGATCCCGACACCGACGACGACGGGCTGGATGATGGCACCGAGGTGAATAGCGCCGCCACCGATCCAAACAACCCCGATAGCGATGGCGACGGTCTTCTGGATGGGGACGAATACATCGTCATTGGAACGAATCCCAACGATCCCGACTCCGACGCCGATGGTCTGAGCGATGGGGAAGAGGTGCTGGTGTACCTCACCGACCCCCTGGACCCGGACACCGACGAAGATGGGGCGGAAGATGGTCGGGAAGTGAACAGCTCCGGCACCAATCCGCTGGACTCCGACAGTGACGACGATGCGCTGAACGACGGCGAAGAGCTGGACCAGACGGTGACCAACCCGCTGGACTCCGACAGCGACGACGACGGCCTGAGCGATGGGCTGGAGGTGATCGACTACGGCACGGATCCGCTGAACCCCGATACGGATGCGGATATGCTCTCCGACGGCGAGGAGGTGGGCACCTACGGCACCGATCCTATGGATTTCGACACGGATGATGGCGGCATCGGGGATGGGACCGAGGTGTTGCAGGACGGCACCGATCCCCATGTCGGTGCGGACGACATTGTGGACCCCGATAGCGATGGCGACGGCCTGACCGACAGCACGGAGCTGGGTCTGGGCACCAATCCCGACGATCCCGACTCGGACGACGACCGTCTGAACGATGGTGAAGAGGTTTTGAATACCCTCACCGATCCGCTGGACGCCGA
>JBEIQS010000288.1:0-6147 GCA_040376425.1 Alphaproteobacteria bacterium
ACTCTCCCGTGGTAAGGGACTCCGTCCCCTACCAACCCCGGCCAGAGGAGGGGCTGTGAAACGACGGAACAGCGGTGTGGGTTTTTTGGGCGTTGGGGTGGGTCGTTTCAGAGCCCCTCTCTGGACTCTCCCCGGAGGGAAGGAAAAATGCAAAAATGCGGTGGGCATACGCAAAAACTGGTGGGGGTGATGGAGGCGGTTCGGCGGTGGTTGGGGTGGTGGTGGTTGGGGTGGTGGTGGTTGGGGTGGTGGTGGTTGGGGTGGTGGTGGTTGGGGTGTTGTTCGGGGTGAGCTTTCATCGGCTCCATCATGCTCGTAAAATGGGAGGGGCCAGGGAGGGCGCGACGCCCTCTTTGGATTGCCGAAAGGCGACGATGTTGGCCGGCCATCAAATCAGAAGCGGTCCGGAAAGGGAGCCGCCGAAGGTCGGAAATTTAAAGAAGTTGTCGAGCTTTGATGTCCAGGTACCGTTCCAGCAGCGCGGGCGTAAACTGCTGCGGCACCACATCCAGCACCAAAACCCCATGTGCTTCTGCCTTTTCAAGGACCCGCCGGCGCCAGACCAAGACCTCGGCCGCGGCTCCCCTCTCCCAGGGGGCTTCAGGACGGTCAGGTGCGGCTTCAAGCATCGCTTCTACGCCCGGGTCTCGCATGTTCACCCACACCAGCAGGTGCCGATGGGCGGTGGCAAAGAGTTTTTCGAGCAGGTCAGCGGTACTCTCATCAACCACATTGGAGAACAGCATCACCAGGCACCGGCGCTTTACGCGGGCACGGAGCAGTGAAAAGGCTTCGGCGTAGTCCGGCTCTTCGAGCGTGGGGTGCAGGTCGCACACGGTACGCAGGAGGGTGCGAGAAGAGGAGGGACCCCCGGTGGGGGGTAGCCATGCGCGGATTTTCTGATCGAAGGCGATCAATCCGGCTTTGTCTCCCTTTCTCGCGGCCACGTGCGACACCAGCAGCAGTGCATCCAGGGCGTAGTCCAAGGCGGAGCGTCCGTCGGTCTCGGCCGTCATGGTGCGACCGCAATCCAACAAAAATATGAGGTTTTGATCCGTCGCCTGTCGTAGCTGCCGCACTACCGGCTGCCCTTCTCTTGTCCCCGATCGGGCAGTGGCTTTCCAGTCCACCAGCCGGTACTCATCGCCGTGTTGATACGGGCGCAGGCGATCAAATTCGGACTCTGAACCGGGCCTGCGACTGGTGCGGGTCAGCAGCCCCTGGCGGTTGCTCCTGGCCAGCAGGTCGTACTCAGCTAGGGCCTTTACATCAGGCCATACCTGGACTTCTTCCTCCCCCAACACATCCACCTGCCGTTGCCACAACCCCCAGGGGGATCCGTAGCGTAGGTGCTGAGGCCCCACCCGGTAGCGCCCGCGCCGGGCGGCCATCACCCGGTAGCTGCCTTCCGCCATCCCCTGTGCGGGAACACGCAGTCGGAGCGGCAGTCCGTCCTCCCTGGCGTCGGAAAACAGGCTTTGTTCAAGCTCTATGTCCAGAGAACGCCTGAGCGGATTGTGGATCCGAACGTGAACCCGTTCCGGCCGGCCCGCGCTCCAGATGCGTGGCAAGTCCCGCTTCAGTCCCAGCTCGACCTGCTGCAGCCGCAGGCCGTCTATGCAGAATAGCAGCACCAGTGCGAGATCCAGGCCGATGGCGACCCAGAAAAGAGAGGGATTTACCAAGGACAATGCGGAAATCCCGCAGGGCACGGTCCATGCGTAGACTGCGGCCCTTGTGGGTACGTAGCCCCCCAACCAGCCCCACTGGAGCCTCTCGCTCAACGCCCAGCCCCGGCAGGTACCGGCGTTGCCTGGAGTAGATCCCGGATAACTTCCTCTACCGTGTTCCCCTCCATCTCGGCTTCGGGGACCAATACGAGGCGATGCCGGAGGACCGCGGGGGCGAGCTCTTTGATGTCATCCGGTACCACAAAGTCCCGACCTTCCGCAGCGGCGACAACCTGGGCTCCGAGCAGTAGTCCGATGGAGGCACGCGGAGAAGCTCCAAGGTAGATGGCCTTATGTTCGCGGGATCGGGCGACCAAATCCACCGCGTAGTTCAGGACGGGCCGCCCGGCGCGCACCGTCCGCAGGGTGTGCTGCCATTGAACCAGCTCGGCTCCGTGGATCACCGTTTCCAACCCGGCCTGCTCCAAATCGGTCACGTCAAAGCCGCGCAGGTGGTTTTCCAGAATCTCTACTTCCACTTCCCGCGGTGGCGGGTGGACAAGCAGCTTCATCAGAAAGCGATCCAATTGGGCTTCGGGGAGCGCCCGGTGCCCTCAGACTCCACTGGATTCTGTGTGGCGACCGTAAAGAAGGGGCGCTCCAGCCGTCGGCTGATCCCATCCACCGTCACCTGACGGTCCGCCATCGCCTCCAATAGAGCGGCCTGAGTACGGGCGGGAGACCGGTTGATTTCATCCGCGAGCAACACCTCCGTGAAGACGGGCCCCGGGACAAACTCGAAGCGGCTCTCTTTCTGGTTGAAGATGTTGCCGCCCGTCACGTCGGCCGGCATCAAGTCGGGCGTGAATTGGATGCGCCGGAATCGGCAACCAAGTACACGTGCAACCGACCGTGCGATCAGCGTTTTGCCCAGCCCCGGGGCCCCCTCCAACAGCACATGCCCACCACAGAACAAGGCAACCAGCAGGCCACGAATCGCGTCCTTCTGGCCATGTACGACGCGCCCTATCTCCGCTTCCACCCTCCCGAAGCGGGCGGCGAATTGGTCGATGGGGAGCTTCCCCCCTTCTTCATCCCTTCGATGATCTCCCACAGCTCCTCCTGCATAGATAGTTCGGCTTGCGAATGGCCTGTATCGGGTCGGCCTGACGCATCGCGGGCGTTGCGGAGTATCCGCTCCACGCGCTCCAGGGGCAGCCCGGTTCGGCGGGCAACGGCGGCGGCCAGCTCGCCATCCTCGGCCCGGGTGCGTTGCCGCAGAAAGGCGAGCGCCCAGCTCGCGTAAGCAGCGAAGGACAGGTGCTGCGCATCCGCACCCCGGTAGATGGCGGCAACGGCCTGCAGATGCTCTCGGAAGTCCCGTCGGCGGTGCTCGGGTGGGTTGCGGGGGGCCGCGAAGCGCCTCCCCTTCCACCAGATGGCCAGTGCGAAGATCGCCATGCCCTGCCCCAGCAGCGGCAGCAAGCCTGCGCGGGCCAGGGCCGCCAGTGGACTGGGTGATGGCGGCTCCGCCTCGGCCAGTACCGTGAGTGGCCCACCCCCCAAGGCGTCCACCAGCCAGCGCAGCAGCCGCAGGTTGCCAAGGTGCAGCAGCGACGCATCATCCAGCAGGCCAGGCAGCGCCACCACGGCCAGCACGCCGTCGGACTCCCCCTGCTGGAGCACCACCGCGATCACCTTGTCGTCCTCTGAATAGAGCAGCGCCGACGGCGAGCCAATCAGCTCGTAGGGCTTGTGCGGCAGCCGTACCGGGCTGTCGCCGACCATCGCCATTGCCGGACCGGTGGAGGCTCCCGCCGTCAGTCCCGTCGGCAAGCCCTCGCCGCGGGGAATCACCACAAGGGCCCGATTTCCTTCTGTAACCCAGGATACAACGCTTGTAAGCTGCTCCGAATCACCAATATTCGCGATGAGCAAGCTGTCGCTGTACGCCTCGGGCAACGCTCCACTGCTGATTTCGTAACCCATACTACTGAAAATCGGCACGATCAGCTTGTGGTCCAACACCCGCGCTGCCGCCTGGGTGCAGAGTGTGAACAGAAGGAGCGGAGCCAATAATTTGGCCGCCGCGGCCAGCGCGCGCTCCCAACCCTCTACCGAGAGCTTCACCCCGGCGTAGCGTTGCTGCTCCACCACGCGTACCACCTCGCGAAGCGGCTCCACCTCTGGCTTTCCGGCCAGCTCCCGTACGTACTCTCGGTCCGTACGGCTGGGGTGCAACACCAGGCGTCCTCGCTGCTCCAACGTCGCCAATACCGCGGCCCGCAGCAACATCACCGCCAGTCCCACCTCTCCCCTGGCAAAAGCGGCACGCGCTTCACTCAGCGGATCAGGACCCGCCTGCACGGCGACTTCCACATCTGGACTGCCTTTTTCAGGACGTGCGGGGAGCGGGGCCGGGAGTTTCGGATCGGGAGGCGGCCGCAGCCGCAGAAAAGCCACCACCGCTCCGAGAACCAATGCCACTGCGATTGCGATGGCCACACCCTGCACTACTTGGGAGGTCCAGGCCAGCGGAGCCGAAAGATCCGAATCAGGCATCTCCAGATTCTGGTCGCCGCAGCCCTGGCTCTGCTCCTCCGCACATCGCGCCTCCAGGCCCGGGCAGTCGGGAGGAATGGCCGTGCACCACTCCCGTTCCCACGGGAAAAGCTGCTCTCCCGGCGACACACACCAATGTGCGCTGGATCTCAGCTCGGCGATGGCCTCCTCTTCGGTGCGTGGCGTCTCGTAGCCCAACAGCCCGGACAGCGGGTCTTGAGCCAGTGCCAGCATGGAGAAGAGCAGGATCATCGAGACGAAGCCTGCCACAGGGAGAAGAACACATCCAGGCTCTCGCTGCGGGTGCGCAGGTCCAGGTACAGCGCGAAGCGGATCAGTCCCCAAATCGGTAGGCTGTACAGGATACCCAGGCAGGGAAAGGGCGTGAGATCGCCGTTCATCAACGATCCGAAGGGGGTTCCCATCTGGAACAGGTCAGCCACCACCGCCTGACCCACCAGCTCTCCCGATAGTGCCCCGTAGCCCACCAGGCAACTTTGCCAAAAGCGGGCGGATAAGCTTCGTCCTGCCACACGGTCCCCAAGCTGCTGCAGCCGCCTGGTCCAGCCCGACCGCATCTCCTCCACCAAGAGCACCTCGGGGAGAAAAGTGTAGCGGGACCACATCCATGCCGCCGCCGGTGGGAAAAGAAGCAGGAGAAAGCTTGCTATACCGGGAAGCAGGCCTACCCGAATCACGCGGAACATGGCGTGCAGGGTGCTCCGCAGGTCCAGCTTGGGCTCCGTCCCCGCGGCGCGCGCGGCGGCGATGCTCAACAGCGGGAGCTGCAGCAGGCTTCCAGCACCCAGGGCCAGCACCAGCGCCAACAGGGGATGCAGCCACCAGGAGAGGACCACCAGCGGGGTTAGCACCAAAAACCAGCCGCGAAGGACCCTCCAGATGGCTTTCCGGTCGGCCCGCAGGATCGCCAGACCCAGATCCACACACTCGGCGGCTGTGCGTACCCGCAGGGATAGACTGCCGATCATCGGGTCCACGCTCCCCGGCCGAGGCCAGAAAGATAGCCGCCCACAAGGAAAACCTGTAGGACCGCAAATACCGCTCGCGCCCAGTCGGGCAGATCCTGGGCGCTCCAGAAGCCTTCGATGGCGGCCGCCACCACCAGCATTGCGGCTGCGCCGCCGGCCAATCGTCCGATTGTGGGCCCCGCTTGCCGAAGAGCGGCGAGTCGGCTCATCGGGCCCGGCACCAGCACGGTCCAGCCCAGCTTCAGCCCGGCGGCACCCGCGATCACCAGCGCCGTCAGCTCCCACGCAGAATGTCCACTGGTAAAGCGGAGAAGGTTCCCGCCGTAGCCCACCGAAGCGAGAAAGCCGAACACCGTGCCAATCACCAGGCCATTGTAGATCAGGACCACCGCCGTACCCAAGCAGGCAAAAAAACCGGCCCCGATACTTCGGAGTGCGATACCCACATTGTTCCACACATAGAAGCCCGCCATCATCGCATTCTCCCCCGCATCGCGGGATGGAGCCTCCGAATAGGATTTTTCGATGTGGCCACGCATCCCGCCGGGGATCACCGCGTCTACAAAGCTGCTGTCCCCCAGACCCATGAAGAAGCCGAGAAGTCCGGGGAGAATAAAAAGTGCAGCGGCGGCCAGGAAAAAGGAACCGTTCCGGCGAAGCTCTGCCGGGAAGTCATGCAGCAGCACCTGCGCCACCAGCCGCAGTGGGGGCAAGGTGAGGCGTACGGGCGTGCGGTAGATGCGCGCATGTGCCTTTGCGCACAGCGCCTCCAGCGGCGCGAGGTGTTCGGGCGCCAGAACCGGGCGCCGGCGGCCCAGATCGGCGCAGAGGGAGCGGTATCCCCACACCAGGCGTTGGAGCTGGGTGGCATCCATACGGCCGCCCTCTTGAAGCTGGCGCCGAAGGTCTTTCCATGGAGCGGCATC
>JBEIQS010000347.1:0-4481 GCA_040376425.1 Alphaproteobacteria bacterium
CATCGATGACTCCGTCGCAGTCGCCATCGATCCCGTCGAAGCAGACCTCCGGTCCCGGCGCGATCTCCCCGCCGCACGGGCCCCATCCGGGCATCCCGTCGGTGCCCGCCACGCAGGTCTGCATGCCGCTCCGGCAGGCGCCGTAGCCGAGCGTGTCGGGCGGCCCCGAGTAGCAGACACGGCTCTCTCCGAGCGGGCAGCCGCAGCCCTCGTCGATCGTCCCGTCGCAGTCGTTGTCGGCCCCGTCGCAGCGCTCGGCGCGCCCGGGCGCGGTGGTGCTGGAGAGGTCATCGCAGTCGGTGGCGTCTGCGACATAGCCCACCGGCGCGGAGCAGGCGTTCTGGGACTGGCCGGCGTCCCCAAATCCGTCGCCATCGTAGTCCCGAAAATAGGGATCGCCCGTGACCAGGAGGGGGTCCTGGTCGTCGCAGTCCAACCCGCCGCAAAAGGCGGCGCGCTCGCCGTCGGCGTCCCAATCGCAGGCCATGTTGTAGATATTGGCTGCGAAGACGCCATTTTCCGCAGGCAGACCCGCGCAGGCGGTGTTGAACACCTCGCCATCCGGCACCAGCACCAGGCCCTGATCATAGGCCACAAAAGCCTGCCCCGAAGCTCCCTGATAGACCATCGAGCCCGTGCCGGCGGGGACCACTGCCCCGCCCCAGGCCATACCCAGGGTGGGAGCCCCGGTGGACAGGGGGTGGCTACCCGTCGCCACGGCCGACTGCACACAGCCAGAGTCATAGGAGGCGGAGGTGGAAAAGCGGCTGGAGCGGCCCAATGTGGCCAGGAGGCTGTTGTAGGTGACCGCATGGGTGCTGTCGTAGGGGGTGGCCTCTCCGATGAGCACCACCACGCCACCGCCATCCAGGAACAGCGAAAGATCGGCGATCTGGGCAGAGGTATAGGCGGTACGGGTGATGGAGAGGAAGACCACCCGGTAGGAGGAGAAGGAGGAAGGCCAGAGCGCCGATTCTGTAAAGGCGGCGGCACCTGCCGTAAGCATCGCCTGGCTGACCAGCGGATTGACGGTGGCATTCTGGCCACCATTGCCCTCGTACCAGTAGACATCCGTGCCCAGCGCCCACGCGGGCAACGGCAGCGAGAAAAGGGCGAGCAGACGCCGAATCAACGCCGCCTCCGGCGCACGAGCAGGCCCGCCAGACCCAAGGTCAGCAGCGCGCTCGGCTCAGCCCCCAGCGCGCAGCCACAGGTCGGGTCCTTCTCCGGCCCGCTGTCTTCTTCCCCGCAGGCAGGGTCCAACTCTCCATCGCAGTCATTATCCAGCCCATCACAGTGTTCCGTCGCCCCGGGAAAGATCCAGCCGTCCGCATCGTTACAGTCTCCCTGCTCGGTGCGATAGCCATCTCCGTCTGAATCTCCTAATCCCTCATCTACCAGACCGTCGCAGTCCTGGTCCAATCCATCGAGAACTTCTATAGATGCTGGATTCACATCGAAAATACTGTCGTCGCAGTCTCCGCCCTCCTCTGTAAAGCCGTCCCCGTCGTCGTCGTGGCGCGGGGTGTCTTCGTCCACCACTCCATCGCAGTCATCGTCGCGACCGTTAGCCTGTTCGGAAGCGCCGGGAAATACCGCTGCCTCCTGATCGTTGCAGTCCCCATCCTCCTCGCTCTGCCCATCCCCATCGTCGTCCACCGCTGCCGTACCTTCGTCCACCCGCCCATCGCAGTTGTTGTCCAGCCCGTCGATCTGCTCGGGCGCGCCCGGATAGCGGCTGCCGTCCAAGGGACTGCAGTCCCCGCCGGCCGAGGTATAGCCATCCCCATCCTCGTCCTGTACCCCGGAGTCCACCACGCCATCGCAGTCCTCGTCGACGCCGGTCCCCGCCTGCTCCGGCCGCCCCGGTGACACCGTGGCGTCGCCATCGTTGCAGTCGCCCGTCTGCTCGGTATAGCCGTCGCCATCGTCATCGTAGAGCACCGTCCCCTCGTCCACAAGGCCGTCGCAGTCCTCGTCCAGGCTGTTGGGCAGCTCGGTGGCCCCGGGGCGAAGTCCGGGGTCCTGGTCGTCGCAATCCCCGGCCTGTTCTGTGTAGCCGTCCGCGTCGTCATCCGCACTGGCCGTCCCTTCGTCCACAAGGCCATCGCAGTTGTTGTCCAGACCATCGGAAACTTCGGCCGCGCCCGGATGGATTTCGGGAATCTCGTCGGCGCAGTCCAGCGGGTAGGCCACCCCATCAGCATCCACATCGTCCAGATCGGCGCCGTCACAGTCCTGATCGACGCCGTCGTAGGGCAGCTCCACCTGGCCGGGCGAGCGTTCGGAGGCGGCATCGTCGCAGTCCTCCGAATTGCCTACGTAGCCGACGGGCTGATCGCAAATCTCCAGGAAGTCCGCTGCCGATCCATAGCCATCCCCGTCCGCATCCAGGTACCAGAAACCCGAGCCGTCCACCCCCTGATCCACGAGGCCATCGCAGTTGTTGTCGAGGCCATCGCAGCTCTCCAGTGCGGCCGGGGAGATGGATGCGTCGGCATCCGCACAGTCTTCGCCCACGGCAATCATGCCCGTGGGCGCCCGACAAGAGGACTGGGCCGTGGCCGGATCACCATAGCCATCACCATCCCCGTCCACATACCAGACCGTCGCATCCACTGCGCTGCCCGGATCGGTGCTGCCATCACAGTCGTCGTCCCGTCCATTGCAGATCTCGGCCGCCCCCGGAGAGATTCCCGGATCTCCGTCGTCACAGTCGCTGCTGGTTGCGGCGTAGCCACTGGGCAGGCTGCAGGCGCGCAGGCTGATGCGGCTGCCGCCCCAGCCGTCCCCGTCGGCATCCAGATACCAGAGCGGGGCCGCCGCCACCTGCTCGTCGATGCTGCCGTCGCAGTCCTCGTCCCGGCCATCGCAGCTCTCGGTACCCTCGGGTGATACATCCGCCGATGTATCATCACAGTCCAGGGGATCCGCCGCATATCCAGAAGGTGCGGTACATGATACAGTGGAGGAATAGGGGTCTCCCCAGCCATCCCCATCAAAGTCGGCGTACCAGGGGCTGCCATCCACGGCCTGCTCGTCCGTGCTGCCATCACAGTCCTGGTCCAACCCGTCGCAGCGCTCGGACGCACCCGGATAGATCGTCGCATCCCGGTCGTCACAGTCGGAGTCCAGGGCCACATGGCCGATCGGCAGGCTACAGGCCGACTCCACCTGTGCCGGATCGCCAAAACCGTCACCATCCACGTCCAGATACCAGGACTGACCATCGGTGGGATTGTTGTCCACCGCCCCATCGCAGTCCTGATCGCGCCCGTCGCAGCGCTCCGTCGCCACCGGAGAGCTGCTCGCATCGCTGTCGTCGCAGTCGGTGCCGGTCTGAACGTAGCCCGCGGGCGGCAGTGACTCACAGTCCTCGATCGTGGTGGTGGGACTGCCGAAACCGTCGCTGTCTCCATCTGCATACCAGAGGGAGAAAGCCGCTCCTTCATCCGCCTGACCGTCGCAGTCGTTGTCGCGGTAGTCGCAGAGCTCTACTGCGCCGGTCCACGCGGCGGCGTCGGCATCGTCACAGTCATCGGTATTGGAAACCCAGCCGCCCCCCGGCCCACACGCCGAGCCCGATGCAGCTCCGTCCCCGTAGCCATCCCCATCGGCATCGGCATAGACCGTCACCCCCACCCAGGCGGTGGCGTCCGTATCGTCGCAGTCCGTGCCTCCACAGATGTCGCGGGCCACCCCATCCCCGTCAAAGTCGCACCAACCCGTCCACAGGTTCTCGAAAAAGGCGCTGTTGACGGTGTTATCGCAGGAGGGTGACGCGAAGATACTCACATCTCCCGACAGCAGGACCCCGCTCTCGTAGGCCAGGATCACATCCGAGGCCGTGGCCCGAGTCAGCAGCGGGACGGAATTGCTGCCCAGGCTGAGGCTGGAGGTGTAGGCGTAGGAAATGCTGCTGAGACCCTCCAAAAAGGGATGTCCGACGGTGGCGGGCACGCCTACCTGCCAGCAGTTGGGATCATAGGATCCCCCAGCGATCTGCATCCCGACGCCCAACGAACTTGCAATCCCGTTGATAATATTGTTACGACCTCCAAATCCGGTGGCATTGTCCCCCAGCAGCACCACCAGGCCCCCATCGGCGATGAGCTGCTGCAAGTCGGCCACCTGAGGCGCCGTGAAGGAAAGTGCCGGCCCCGCCACCACGATCATCGCGTAGGGCGAAAAGGTAGTGGGCCAGGAAGTGGTGCGATCCACGCCAGCAATTCCCACCCCGGTCAGCGCCGTGGTGAATGCGGTGGTCACGGCGCTGGTATAGCCGACATTGCCCTCATACCAGAGAATTCGGTCCCTTCCCAGCGCCGAACTCATCAAAAGCAGTAGCATGGTCACGTCAGCAGACCGTCGCAGTTGTTGTCCACCCCGTCCCCAGCCAACTCCAGGGCCCCCGGGCTCACCGTCGCGTCGGCGTCGTCGCAGTCGCCGCCCTGTTCGGTGAAGCCATCGCCGTCGTCGTC
>JBEIQS010000062.1:0-27621 GCA_040376425.1 Alphaproteobacteria bacterium
CGAGAAGGTCCAGAGACGCCCGAGACTTTTGAGAACCAGGTATCGGGAGCTGACCTGTTGGTGTTGCACAAGGTGGACCTGGTGGAGGAGGCAGCGTTGCCTGGACTGGAAGCCGCCTTACAGGCGATGAATCCTGGCTGCCCCATTGTACGAGCCAGCTACGGCCGCATCCCGACCGAGCTGCTCTTTCCCACCGGTCCCCGAGCGGCCCCGCCCGTGGCCCACGATCATGACCACGACCACCACCACCACGAGGCCTTCTACTCCGAAGAGTTGGCCGCTCCCGCCGATCTCAGCCCCGAGGACTTGCTGGAGTGGCTACAGCCCCGGCGTGGCCTGCGCACCAAGGGCTTTGTGCAGACCACCGCCGGGATCCGCATCGTCCAGGGAGTCGGCAGGCGCCTGGAATTGCAGGAACCGGGCTCTCTGAACGTAGATCCTGCGCTCTTGGGCCGCGTGGTGGTGATCCGGCTTCCCGAGGCCCCCACCGCCGCGACGGACGGCGGGCCGACGGACTGACGAAGGACTGACGAAGGACTGACGAAGGACTGACCAAGGGTGTCGAAATTTCGACACCCTCCTCAAGTTTATGCGGCGTTGATCCGTTGGCACGAAAAATGCATGCCGCTACCGTGCGGACGTCATTTCCATCCCGCGTTAGGATCACTACATGTTCTTCCTTCTCGCCACCTTCGCATTCGCCAAGTGTCCCAACCTCCAGACCGAGTTGGATACTGCCCGTGAGTTCATCCTCTACGACAAGGCCGAGGAGGCAGCGACGCTCCTTGCCAATGTTGAAGCCGGTTTTGCATGTGCTCCTGCCTACCCCGATCAACTGAGCCGCTATTGGCTGCTCAAGGGCACCGTGGCGCAGATGACGGGCAAACCGGAGGAGGCCACCCCCTACTTCGCCGCCGCGCGCCGCCTTTCTCCCGAGCCGGACCTTCAGCTTGGTCCCGTGGTTGTGGGGGCCTTCAAGGTTGCGGAATCCCCCGGCACCGCCCAGCTCAACATGCAGCCCGCGATCCCCGCCTGGGTGGATGGGAAGGAGGAGAGCACCTGGCCACTCACGCTCTCCGCGGGTCCGCACCTCGTCCAGGTCCGCTCGGACGACGACCGCGTGCTCTACAGCAACCTGCTGGACATTCCTGTGGGCCAGACCGCGCTGTTGGAGACCAAACTGCCCGCCTCGCTCGCCCGGAAAAAGAAGCTGCCCTTCCCTGTCTACATGGTGGGCGGAATCCTGCTGGCGGGTGCGGGCGGGGCAACGGCCTGGGGCGCCATGCAGCAGGACCCGATCATTGAGTCGGAGTACAATAGCTGTGTGAATTCTCCGAACAATTGCGACGAAGCTGCTTTCCGTGGTGCTGGACTGCGCGGAGATCTTTTTTCCATTGGTTCCTACGCGTTGTGGACCATTGGTGCGGCGGGTATCACGGCCCAGTTTGTGTTACCCACGGATGTGATGGGCTGGAACAAGAGCAAAAAGAAGACGGCCCCTCCCCCGGAAAACCCCACGGATCCTGCCCCGGTGGACCCTGCGGCCACCACACCGGTGGGTACACACTAGGCGTCACCGCCGGCGGCGGGAGCGCCCTGTTCCGGGCGGAAATCGGGTTATCAGGGGCCGATGTTTACCCTGCTCTCTCTGGCTCTGGCCGCTCCTGGCTACCTGCGTGGCCCCGACATTCATGGCGATCTGGTTGTCTTTTCCGCAGAGGGTGATCTATGGACCGCCCCCGCCTCCGGAGGGACCGCCCGCCGACTGGTATCACGCGAAGCCGACGAGTTTTCCGCGCACTTTTCGCCTGATGGAAAAACAGTAGCTTTCTCCGCCACCTATGGCGGAAACGTGGACATCTACACCGTCCCCACCGAGGGCGGTACCCCCAAGCGCCTGACCTGGGGACCCGATGGAGAGGACTGCGTTGGGTGGACGCCCGACGGGAAGGAGGTGATCTTCCGCAGTCGAAGCACGGATCCCAATGGTACCTACCGGCTCTTTGCCGTGGCTGCAACCGGCGGGGATAGCCGGGAGCTGCCGTTGGGCTGGGCGGCGCGTATCGACATCGACCCCCAGAGTGGCCAGTGGGCCTTCACCCGGCTGGGTCGGGAGTCCGCCACCTGGAAGCGCTACCGCGGCGGCTCCGCCGACGACATCTGGGTGGGAGATCCGAAAAAGTCCGACTATCGCCAGATTACGTCGCACGAGGGCCCGGACTCTTTCCCCATGTGGAGCGGCGGGCGGATCTACTTCCTCTCCGACCGGGGCGGCACCGCCAACCTCTGGTCGATGAAGCCGGACGGCAGCGACCGCACCCCGCACACCCAGCATCGCGACTGGGACGCCCGCTGGCCCGCGATGGGGCCGGACGGTCGTATCGTCTACATGCTCGCCGGAGATATTTATGTGTATAATCCGGCGGACAATACGGACAAAAAGATTGCCATCGACCTGCCCGGGGAAGGTGGCATGGCGCGGGTGCGCTACCCGGATCCCCTTTCCTACCTCAGCGCATTTTCGCTCTCCCCCGATGCCGATCGGGTGCTGATCACCACACGCGGCGAGCTCTTCTCGGTTCCGACGGACGATGGGGTCACCCTCAGCCTCACCAACACCTCGGGGGCGCGGGAAAGCTGGGGATCCTACGCGCCCGACGGCAACCGCATCGCCTATGTCACCGACGCTTCGGGGGAGGAGTCCATCGTCACGGCAGATGCGTGGGGACGCGGAAAAATCCAGGTGGTCAAAGCCGCAGGTTCGCGTGGATGGCACCTACCCATGATCTGGTCTGGGGATGGCAAGTGGCTGGCCTACGCGGATGAGCTGCACAAGCTGTATGTGGTGCCGGTTGGGGGAGGAACGCCCAAAGAGGTGGATAGTTCCTCGATGGCTGAAATCACCCAATATGTGTGGAGTGCCGACGGACGCTACCTGGCCTACGCCAAGATGGAGGCCAACGACTACAGCGCCGTGTACGTCTACGACAGTGTCGATGGCAAGAGCCGCAAGGTGTCCACCGGCAGCACCTCGGACCAGTCGCCCGCCTGGGACCCGGACGGTCGGTACCTGTATTTTCTGTCCTCTCGGGCCGTAAATCCGATTGTCAGCGAGCGCGACTTCCAGACCGTCTTGCTGCGTGGCAGTGTCCCGGTTGCGCTCCTTCTGCGTCCCGACGTTCCCAATCCCCTCGCCGCCAATGCCGGCCTACCCCCTGTGGAGAGTAATGCGGCGGCGCAGTCTGCGGCAGAAGAGGCCAAGAAGAAGAAAAAGAAGAAGGACAAGAAGGAGAAAGAGAAGGACGCCGACCCCAGCGACATCGCCTCCCCCAGCGTCACCATCACTTGGGAGGGCCTGTCGCAGCGGATGGTGGTCCTGCCCGTGGCGTCGGGCGCGTACGTCAACCTGAGTGCCACCTCCAGCCGCCTGTTTTTCCTGGGCTTGCCCGATGGAAACCTTGCGGGTGATGGGGGATCGACCACCCTGTGGACCTACGACCTGGACGGCAAAGAAACCAGTGCCTACCTGGGAGATGTCGCGGCCTACGACCTCGTGCCCAAGGCGGAGAAGCTGGCCATCCTGCAACCGGGGGGCCTCTACGTGATGCCCGCGGCCGGAGCCGTCGGTGCCGATGGCTGGGAAAAGTCTCGTGTCAAGCTTGAAAATATTTCTCTGGAAATTGAGCCACGGCAGGAGTGGCGGCAGATCTACCTGGAGGCCTGGCGCCTGCAGCGCGACTTCTTCTGGGACGCCGATATGGGCGGCCTGGACTGGCTGAAACTGCGCGATCAGTATGGTAGTTTACTGGATCGAATGGGAAGTCGGAATGATCTGAATGATCTGATCGGCGAGCTGATCGGCGAGCTGGGGACCTCCCATACCTACGTCTGCTGTGGGGACACAGCCAACTGGGAGGCGGGCGCGGGCAGCGTGGGGATGTTGGGGGCCACCTTCCAGCGGGAGGGCAGCGCCTTGAAGATCACCCGAATCTATCGGGGAGATCAGGCGGACAATGTGGTGTCGCCGCTGTTGGAGCCCGGCTTGGGGGTCAAGGAGGGAGAGTACCTGCTGGCTGTGAACAATCGACCGATCCAGGCAGATCTTCCGATAGAAGCGCTGATGCAGGGCCTTGCAGGGAAGCGGGTGGTGCTCACGATCTCCGCCAAGCCGACGCTGGAGGGGTCCCGTCAGGTGGTGGTGACGCCCCTGGCCGAGGAGAGTGGCCTTCGCCATGCGGACTGGGTGCGAAAAAACCGGGAATATGTCTACGAAAAGAGCAAAGGTAAGCTGGGCTACATTCATATCCCGGACATGGGCGCGGCGGGACTGATCGCCTTTGAAACCTGGTTTTACCCGCAGTCGGATCGGGAAGGGTTGGTCATCGACGTACGCTGGAACCGGGGCGGCTTTGTGTCCCAGTTGATCCTGGAAAAGCTCCGACGGCCCATCGATGGCTGGGTGGTGCCTCGGCACGGATCCCCCTCCCCCTATCCCTACGCGCGCCGCCGTGGGCCGCTGGTGGTCATCACCAACGAGTTTGCTGGTTCAGATGGGGATATTTTTCCCAAAGCCATGCAGCTTGAAGGACTTGCACCGGTGGTCGGCATGCGCTCCTGGGGCGGTGTGATCGGCATTCGAGCGGACAAACCGGCGGTCGATAGCGGTTTTCTCTCCCAGCCGGAGTACGCCTTTTACTTCCGAAGTGGTGGCTGGCAGGTGGAAAACCGCGGGGTGATCCCAGACATCGAGGTTCCCTGGTTGCCACAGGATGTGGTGGCGGGCGCGGATCCTCAGCTTGATCGGGCGATCGCCGAGGCTCTACGTCGTATCGAAGAGGCCGATCCCAAGCCTCCCCTCGATCCCCGCCCCCAGAAGACCCGGGAGGAGTACCGTCGTCAAGAGCCCTGAAAGAGCGTGCCCGTCCTTACATCCGGTGAAATGGGGTGGCGGATGGGTAAAATCCTGGTAAAGTAGTGTATCGAGGGATCCTGCTGATGACGCGACTGCTGACGCTCCTGGTTCTGGCCGCATGTACCAACGACTCTAACCCGGACGTGAAGGACAAGCCGCCCACGGTGACCTTCATTCGCCCGGTGAGCGGAACCACCTTCGATCCTGCGGATCCCCTCTCTCTCTGCCTTCAGGTGGATGACGAGCTGCCTGCGGAGAACCTGGCGTTGTCGCTGCAGAGTAGCCTGAACGGCTTTTTGTGGGAGCCCACCGAGCCGCCGGCAGAGTGTGCGGAAGGCGGCGGCAACGTGTCCCTGGAAGTGACACTGACTGAGGGTACCCATACCCTGACCATGACGGCCATCGACCCCCGCGGACAGGTCGGTACCGGAGAGGTCACCATCACGGCAACCCCCAACACCGCCCCCACCTGCACGCTGATTGCACCCGTTGAAGCTTCCGTCTTTGAGTTGGGCTCTCCGGTGGAGATCAACGGCGCCGTGTCCGACGCTGAGTACGAAGCCGGTCGGCTGGCGGTCTCGGTCACCTCCTCCATCGATGGCGTGATTTATGAGGGGGTCCCGGACTCCTCCGGTCAGGTCTACACCTCCACCTCCCTCCTGACCGGCGGCGATCACGTCCTGGAGCTGAAGGTCACCGACCCGCGCGGCCTCACCGACGCATGCTCTGCCAACATCACCGTCAATGTCTGCCTGGACGATGACCTGGACGGCTTCACCACCTGCGACGGCGACTGCGACGACAACCAGGCGGCCGCCAACCCGGACGCAGAAGAGCTCGCGGACGGCTTCGACAACAACTGTGATGGCACCACCGACGAAGGTACGGACCTCTACGACGACGATGGGGACGGCTTCACTGAGTTCAGTGGCGACTGCGACGACAACGATCCCAGCATCAACCCCAACGCCACCGAAGTCTGGTACAACGGCGACGACGACGACTGCAGCGGCGGCTCGGACTACGACAAGGACGAAGACGGCTTTGATACGTCCCTCTTTGGTGGCGATGACTGCGACGACGACGACGCTGCCGTAAATCCCTACGGCCGCGAGACCTACTACGACGGGGTGGACCAGAACTGCGACGGGCTCTCCGACTACGACGTGGATCTGGACGGCTACGACTCCACCGCCTACGGCGGTGACGACTGCGACGACAATAATCCGACCATCAACCCCGGCGCTGCGGATACCCCCTACGACGGCATCGACTCCAACTGCGACGGCGACTCCAACAACGACTCCGACGGCGATGGCTACGACGCCACCTTTGCGAGCGGTACGGACTGTAACGACGCGGACTCCACCATCAACCCCGGTGCAACCGAGATCTGGTACGACGGTATCGACCAGAACTGCGATGGCGCCAACGACAACGATCAGGACGGGGATGGCTACACCGCGGTCTCTGCGGGCGGCACCGACTGCATCGACACCGAAGCGACCGTCAACCCGGGTGCGACCGAAGTCGCCTACGATGGCTTTGACACCGACTGTGATGGCCAGTCCGACTACGACGCCGACGGCGATGGCTACGACGACGCGAACCACAACGGCGCGGACTGCAACGACGCCGACGTCAACGTCAACCCCGGTGCCCAGGAGCAGTGGTACGACGGCATCGACCAGAACTGCGACGGCGGGGACGACTACGACCGCGATGGCGACACCCACCAGTCGGCGGCCTACGGCGGCGACGACTGCGACGACGGCAACGCCGATGTCTACACCGGCGCCACCGAGATCCCCTACGACGGTATCGACCAGAACTGCGACAGCGCCTCTGACTACGACATGGACGGCGACGGCTTCATCCCCTCCGCCTACGGCGGCGGCGACTGTGACGACTATGACGATACCATCAAGCCCAGCGCCACCGAGATCTACTACGACGGCGTGGATCAGAACTGTGACGGTCTGTCCGACAACGACGCCGACGAGGACGGCTACGACTCCGACCTCTACGGCGGCACCGACTGCGACGACACCGACCCCACCATGAGCCCCGGCGCCGCCGAGACCTGGTACGACGGCATCGACTCCGACTGCCGCCTGAACAACGACTACGATCAGGACGGCGACGGCTACGACCTCTCCGGCTTCGGCGGGAACGACTGCGACGACACCGACGCGGCGGTCCACCCCGGCGCCGTGGACACCTGGTACGATGGCATCGACACCGACTGCGACGGCCGCTCCGACTACGATCAGGATCGCGACGGCTACCTCGCCTCTGGCTACGGCGGCAGCGACTGCAACGACCAGTCCTCCCAGATCAACCCCAACGCCTCCGATGCCTGGTACGACGGCGTGGACTCCAACTGCGACGGGGACTCGGACTACGATCAGGACGGCGACGGCTACGACTCCGATCAATACGGCGGTCGCGACTGTAACGACACGAACGTCAGCTACAACCCCGGTGGCTACGACGTGCCCTACGACGGCGCCGACACCAACTGCGATGGTCTGTCCGACTACGACGCCGATCGCGATGGCTACGACTCCACCCAGTTCGGTGGCACCGACTGCAACGACTACTCCCCGGGCATCCGCCCCGGCGCCAACGAGATCTACTACGACGGCACCGACCAGAATTGTGACGGTGTGTCCGACTACGATGCCGACGGCGACGGCTACGACTCCGACCAGTACTCCGGCAGCGACTGCGACGACAGCGACGCGGCGGTCTACCCCGGCGGCGTGGAGACCCTCTACGACGGCATCGATGGCGACTGCGACGGCGGCTCCGACTGGGACGGCGACGGCGATGGCTTCGACGGACTCGGCGGCGGCGGCGACGACTGCAACGACAGCAACGCCGCCATCTTCCCCTACGCCTACGAAAACCCCACCGACGGCGTCGACAACGACTGCGATGGCGGCGCGGACGGGGCGGATCCCTCTACCTACATCACCTTTGGCACATCTGACGACTCCTCACAGCTGGTCAACTTCGCCAGCGGCTTCACCTTCCCCTTCTGTGGGAACAACCGCACCAGCATGTACATGGGCTCCAACGGGATGGTGTCGGTGAACTCCTTCAGCACCTACACCGAAAGCCAGGCCACCATGCGGTCCACGGCGATGATCAACGCCTTCTGGGACGACCTGTACCCGCAGTCGGGCCAGTGGGGCTACGTGGCCGAGGCCGACCACACCAGCTTCTACTGGAACACGGTGCCCGAGTGCTGCTCCACCGGGAACGGCTCCAATACCTTCTCCATCACCCTGCTGCCCGATGGACGGATGTACATCTACTACGGTGCCATGTCCGCGGTGGACGCACTGGTCGGGGTTTCCTGTGGCACCGGTGCCACCAACGGCACCTCCGACATCTCCGCCTTGGCGCTGGCGCAGCCCGGCTCGGCCGAGGGCATCGGTGGGGGCGTGAACAACATCCTGTTGGAGCAGTTCACCTCGGGCTTTGATCTGGCGGCCTACCAGTACTACATCTGCCCGCCCGGTGGCACCGACAACGATGCCGACGGCTGGTCGGCGGCTTGCGGGGATGCGGACGACTACGATCCCACGGTCTATCCCCAGTAGGCTCTCGCGCTGGTGATACAGGGCTGATACATCTCACGGTGTATCAGCCATTTTTCTGTATTCGCATCCCTGTTTCTCTGATACAGCTACCCTTGACATGTCAAGTCTGTATCAGATTGAGTCACAAGTGTGGTCGGAGGAGGAGGAAGCCCTCTGGCGTCCCCTACTTCCGGCCGAAAATCTCGCTGGGGATACGCCCGCGTTGCAGCTTGCCCATCGCATTTCGGGGCAGGCCCTCCACAAAGGCGTAGTGCCGGGGACGCTTAAGGCCGGAGAGTGCCTCCTGGGCGTGGTGGCCCAGGGCACGGCGCACCTCCTCCTCCGACCGGCTGCCGTCCAGCACGACCGCCGCAGCCACAACTTCGTTCAGATCCGGGTCGGAAAGCCCACAACAGCCGATCTCCGCGACCCCGTGCACGCCGCGCAGCAGCTCCTCCACCTCGGCCGGAGACACGTTCACCCCGCCCACAATCACCAGATCCTTCTTCCGCCCGGTGATTCGCAGATAGCCTGCTTCATCCCAGCTTCCCGCATCTCCCGTGCGGAACCACCCGTCCACAAAGGCCCCCGGATCCGGACGTGGCCGATAGCCGCCGAAGACCGAAGGCCCGCGCACCTGGATCTCGCCCTCTTCCAGGCGGATGTCCACGCCAGGCAGGGCTTTGCCCACCGTTCCTGCGCGGCGCTCCCCTTTCAGCGGGTTGGAGGCGATCATCACCGTCTCGGTCATGCCATAGCGCTCCAGCAGCCGTTGACCGGTCAAGGCAAAAACCTCGTCCGAAACGGCAGCAGGCAGGCCATCAGAGCCACTGACCATCAGGCGGAGGCGCCGGAAGGCTTCCGGCCGGCTGCCCATCGTGGGCAACCAGCGTCGGTACCAGGTAGGGACCCCATAGACGTCGGTGACATCTTCGGGAGGAAGTTGGCCATCAAAGCGCTCTCCCACCACCGCCGAGGCACCCGCGAGTAACATGCCATGCAGGCCCAGGACCAACCCGTGGGTGTGGAACATCGGCAGGGCCAGAAGCAGGCGGACCTCAGCGGAGATCTCCCAGCAATTCGCCAGGGCATCCAGGTTGGCCTCCCACATCTTGTAGGTTTGAGGTACACCTTTGGCGCGCCCGGTGGTACCCGATGTGAACAGTAAGGCGGTGATATCTTCGGGCGGGACGGGCCAATCGTGGACCGGTGCGCCCGCCCCCACATGGCCGTGGCAGGGCAGCCCCTCCGGGAAGCGATCGGCATGGCGGCTGATCACCAGCTTCGGCGCCGCATCTTCCAGGATTGGCGCCAGCTCGGCGCGGTGGTAGTGGCTGTTCAGCGGCAGCCGGACGGCGCCCAAGGCCATACAGCCCAAGTGGGCTGCCACCAAATCCAGGCCATTGTCGAGCTGAATCGCCACACGATCGCCCGGTTCCACCCCCTGCTCGCGCAGCCAACCCGCGCTGCGCTCGCCGAGCTCCCGGAGCTGACCGTAGCTGTACCAGTGGCCAAGGTGTAGCGCAGGCCGGTCATCGGGATGCGCGAGGAAGCGGCGAAGAAAGGACGGATGGGACATCTCACTTCCTAACCTCCTGTCCCGATTTTTGGGAGTGGACGCCGCATTCCGTGGCGCGGGTTATGAGCCGCCGCGATGCGCGCTCCTCGTCCTCGCCGTAGTCTCTTCAAGCAGCTCCTGCTGTTCTTGATGGCGGTTTTTTCCCTGGGTGGAGTCGGGTTTTCTATCCCTGCGGTCTGGTATGCTTCGGGATGGTGGAAGGAGGCGGTGGAGGTCGCCGAGGTCCATCGCAGCTATCAGGTGGCCCACCCCGGCTGGTCTTTTCCCGCACGGGTTCAGACGGCGGCGGTGCCCATCGAGGGCACGCCCAAAGGCCGGGTGGTGGTAGAGGCCAAGGCGCGCGGCTACAAAGAGGACTGCAAAGACACCGGGCCTGGTGAGTACTGTACAAAAACTGGAAAGGTGATTCCCCTTACCGGAAATGAGCTTCCTCCGATTGTCTTGGGAGAGCTGATCGGGCCGGATGGGGAGTGGCGTCGACACCTGCCGGTGGGCGAGGCTCCCAAGCTGCTGTTGGATGCGATTCTGGCCGCCGAGGACAGAGAATTTTACGAGCATCGGGGGGTGAATTTCAAAGGCCTGGCCCGGGCCATTCTCGCCAACGCCCAGGAGGGTGGCTACGCGCAGGGGGCTTCCACCCTGTCCATGCAGGTGGTGCGCAACCTTGTCCAGCGCAAAGAAAAAACGGTTGGTAGAAAGCTGAAAGAGATGGTGATGGCGATGGCCATCGACGATCATCTGGGCAAGCAGGGTGTGCTGCAGATGTACCTGGACACCCCCTACCTGGGCCAGGATGGCAGCCTGTCGGTCTGCGGTTTTTCCACCGCCACGGAGTTCTACTTCGGAAAGGACGTGGCCGAGCTGACGCTGGCCGAGGCGGCGACGCTGGCGGCCATTCTACCGGCCCCCGGCCGATTTTCGCCCAAGCAACACCCCGAGCTGGCCAAAGAGCGGCGGGATCGTGTGCTGGATGCCATGCAGGCTGTCTTTCACTACGACGCTGCCCAGATCGCCGATGCCAAGGCGGAGGAAGTGCGCACCGTTGGTGCTCCGGCCCGCCCCGAGCGCTATCCCGCCTACCTCTCGGCGACCCGGGCCTGGTTGGAGAAAAAGCTGCCCCCCCAGGTGCTCTATGGGGCCGGGCTCACCGTTACCGTGGCCATGAACGTCGCCATGCAGGAGGAGACGGATCGCCTCTTCTCCACCAAGGTGCCCTGGCTTGAGAGTATCATTGGAAAGCGGAAAGACCGCCTTGAAGCAGCGGGTGTCCTTATGGACCACCGCAGTGGCGCGATCCTTGCCCTGTGGGGCGGCTCGGACGTGACGGCTATCTCCTTCAACCGCGCCACGCTGGCCCGTCGCCAGCCCGGCTCCGCCTTCAAGCCCGTCGTCTATGCGATGGCCTTCGACTTGCCTCCCAATGCCGACGGTTCTCCAAAATTTACGGCTGCGCACGCCGAACCCAACAGCCCGCGTGTGTTCAAGACGCCCCAGGGAGACTGGTCCCCCCGCAACGTGGGTGGAGAGTACAGCACCACCGCCTGCCTCGCGCACGGCCTTGCCTGGTCTCAAAACATCGCGACCGCCGCCCTGATGGAAGAAGCGGGTGGCCCGAAGCTCCTCAAGGACTACGCCAAGAAGCTTGGATTCGACACCACACTCTTCAAGGAAGAGTATGGGTTGGCGCTGGGCCAGGGAGAGGTGACGGTCCTGGAGATGGCCACCTTTGCCGGCGTCATCGCCAATGGCGGAAAAGCGCTGGAGGGCAGCCCCGTACTCTCTGCCGTGGACCCGGTGGGGCTCTTTCGGATCAGCGGGCCGGAGCCGGGCGAGTCGGTGATGGGCGAGAATGCGGCGGCGCTCACGCGGGAGCTGATGCGCTTGGTCATCGATATCGGCACCGGCGGCGCCGCACGGGGAGCCGGCGGAGAGGGCGGCTATGCCGGCCAGGCGATGGGAAAGACCGGCACCACCGACAAGGAGCGGGATCTCTGGTTCGTCGGCGCAACGCCAACATACTCGGCCGCCCTTTGGTTGGGCTATGATCAGCCGGCGGGGCTGGGTTGGGCCGCCTCCGATCTTGCCGCACCGCTGTGGGGGTGGTGGCTGGGGCGGATCACCAAGCCGGAGGGGGAGCTGCCCACCTTTCCCAAAGAGCCCAAGATAGAGTTTCGAAGCATCTGCAAGGTGAGCGGCCGTCTTTCCAACGGGAGCTGTCCGCTCATCGGCGCGCCCTTCCTGCCCGGGACCGGACCGCGCGGGGTCTGCGGTGGCGCCCACCCTCCCCCCGTCGCCGAGGATCCATTGACCGAGCCAGTGGACGGCGAAGGCGGCGAGGACGGCAGTGCACCGCCCGAGGGCGCGGTCAAGAAAAAGCATGAATCACTATGGAAAAAACGTGCGCGTGAAGCGGAAGAGGCCGCGGCGGCCGCAGGTGCTCCGGCCGCTCCTGCACCCGGCACCGCACCGCCGCCCGCACCGTAGTCTTCGCTACTATTTGAGGCGATTTCGATTCACTTCCTATTCATAATGTATACAGTTCGGCATGGCTCGATCTGTCCCTCTCAATCCTGTGCAGCGCACCTTCCACTATTTGAGTCGGTTGGTGAACCCGAATTCCTGCGATCTGCTGGTGGTGGATGGCAGACCCGACCTGGCCCGGTTGAAGCGGGCGCTCCAATGTGCGGCGGCGCGGCACCCGCTGTGTGGGGCGCAGCTTGTGGACGACCGCTGGCTCTTTCCAGATCAAGCTCCCGTGGTGCGACTCGATTGTCTGGAAGTGCCCGAGGAGGAAGCCTGGGAGCAGGTGCAGCGATGCACCTGGGGTGAGAATTTCCAGGAGCGGGGCCCCTTTCTCCGTGCCTATCTACTTTGTAGTCCACGCTACAGTCGCTTGGTGATCGTGAGCTCTCATGCCATCACCGACGCCCGCTCTGGGGCGATCTTTATGAACGACTGGCTTCGGTTCTATGGAGACCTGGAGGCGGGTCGGGAGCCCACCGTGGAGCCGGTGGATGTGGCCGATCGGTCGATGGACCTCTACCTGGGAAAGAAAAGCTGGCTCGAAAAGCTGAGTCTTATGGGTCAGGCCCTGAGGAATGTGGGCCGCGGCCTGATGAGTCGTGGCGGAGGTATTGACGCCCCAGACTCCCCTCCTGGAGAGACGGGGGTCTATGTGCGGGATCTGGGAGAGGAAACGCTTGCGCGGGGGCTTGGCACGGCTCGCGCACAGGGCCACACCCTCCACGCCCTGTTGCTCCTTTGTTTGACCCGTACAGTCGCGAAGAAGTTTCCGGGGCGGCCGCTGCGTATTCTGGACCTGCATACGCTGCGCAGTTTTGCGGGTGAGCCGGTGGATGGCCTCTTTGATGTGCTGGTCACGCCCCACAGCCTGGAGCTGGATCCGGCTCAAAACGACCAGCAGCTTCTTCAGAGCATCCACGATCGTCTGACGGCCCTGAAGCAGGGGGCGGTGCTCTCGGAGCTGTACCGACTTTGGATCTACACGGCGCTTGCCCGCGTTTTCCCCTTGTCTGCCGCGAGCCGTTTTGTGTTCAAGTACCTCACCCGAACGGATCTGGTGACCACCAACCCCGGGGTGGTGCCCTTTTCCTTCGACCGGCTGGGCAGCCTGCCAGTGATCGACTTTCTGAATTTCCCTCAGCTTGGGCCACCGGCGAAGTTGGCGCTGATCTTCACGACCTTTCGGCGGCGCCTGCGGGTGATTGTCATCTACGATCGGGTCGCGCTTCCCGACGGGGGTCGGCCGTGGGTGGACAACTTCCTCGCTGAGCTGGATGGGAGGCTGCTCCCGGAGGAGCAACGCTCCGCCGGCTGAGTTAAGTGCGCGGAGTGACCCCCTCTCGCCCTAGCCTCCTGGTGATTTCACCCGAGCACTTCCGTTCGCTCGACGCCGGCTCCTCGATCGGAGACTGGAAAAAGGCGCTCCATGAAAGTGGACTGCTCTACCTGGAACCGGACGATTCTGCTGTGGGCGGCCTGTTGAGGAAGGTGCAGGAGGGGCTACGTCCCCAGCGCCGGCTCCACCTTCGGCCGATTCTCGCGCTGCTTGGGTCGATGGTGGTGATCGCGTTGGGTCTCTTCGGTCTTGCGCTGATGGTTAGGAGCGGGGCCGGTTTTTTCTGCTTCGGGGTGTTTCTGGTGGGTCCGGCGGCCCTACGGGGTCTGTTTGGCAAAGGTCTGGATAACCGGCTGCGCTCCTGGATCTATCGTGAGGAAGGCCGCACCGAGGAGCTGTTCGGGTATCTTCAGGAGCTGCTGCGGAGGGACTTCATCCAGTGCTTCGGCGGGACGCTGGTGGAAAATGTGCCCACCCGCACGTGGCTGAACGAGCGTCTGGAAGCCCTGGCGCGGTCGGCCGCAGATCTGCACCATCGCGAGCAGAGTATGCAAGCGGTCCAGCACCGGATTCGCGAGGTGAATCGCCAATTGGGCCGGTCGGAGGAGGATGCGGAGACGGAGGCGCTGGGGAAGGCGCTGACGGAGATGCGCGAAAGCCGCGAGCGCCTGCATCGCCTTCAGGCGGAGCTTTCGGCGAAGAAGGTAGAGCTGGAGGAGCGCATTGGGTCAAGACGCCTCGCGGTGGAGCGGCAATTGCTGTCAACCCGGGTGGATGCCCTCCGCGAAAGTGGGCTGCGCATGCCAGAACTTCCGGCGCTTCAGCAGGAGATCGGCGGTATCCGCATGCAGGTCGAGGAGCTGGACCGTCAACTGCAGGAGGAGCAGGCGCGGATCACCGCCGGTCTCGAGGTGCGACAGGAACTGGAGAAGCGGTGACATGCGGGGCCCCGGCGGCAGGTTAGGAGCCGCCTATGGTTTCTGTCCTTCTTCTCCTCCTGGCCTGTGGCTCCTGCGGGCAGCCTGCAACCCCTCCCCCCGCCGCCGCACCCGCGCTGAAGCCCCGTGTGGTGGATCCCAACCTGCCGGCCGCGCCCTCGACTGAGATCCTCGGCCTCTCCATTGGGAAAAGCACCGACGCGGAAATACAGGCATGGATCGCAGAGCGCAGCCTTCCCTGCAAGACGGAGCCCTCCCCCCGGCGCACCACACAGCGCTACACCTGCGACGGAGACCTCTCCATCAAGCTGCTGGAGGGGCGGGAGATCCGGGGGAAGTTCACGAGTCTGCTGCTGGTGCGCGGGGACACCACCCCACTTTCTCACCTGTCCACCGCACGGAAGTACAGCCTCCCGGAAGATGCGGCCAAAGACTACAGCTCCAGCGTCGCGCTGTTGAGCACCCGCTTGGGGACACCCACGCGCAGTGCGGCCGTGAACCCTGAGAAATTGAGCAGCCCGTTGATGCACTATTCCAGCCTTTGGAGCTTCAAGGACCTGGAAGTGGCGCTCACCATGAGCCGCTTGGGGGGCCAAGTGGTGAGTGTGACCGAGCGCTGGGACCAGCCGGGGGTGGAGCTGGCCCAGGGGGACCGGGTGCAGGTGCTGGATCGCAGCAAGTGCAAGGATCCATTTTGTTTCGACCAGCCGGGAATGGCTCCGCCGGGAATGAAAGATCCCTTTGGCTTTGATGAGCGAGCCAAGAAGCGCCGAGAGGAGGAGGCGAAAGCCGCCGCGGAAGCTGCGGGAGTCCCGGCCGAGGGGACCAGCTCCGCACCGCCTGCTGAGCCACCTGCACCACAAAAGTAGGCGGGTTGGCAGAGCTTTTGCGGCTTTGCTGTACCACGCCGATCAGAGCGGATAGAATGTCGGGCAGGAGAACCTATGCCCCCCAGCTTCCCGCCTTGGACCGAAGAACATGCGCTGCTGCGCCAGACCGTTCGTGACTTTGCCCTTCGCGAGTTGACCCCCCACAAAAAAGAGTGGGACGACGCGGGAGAGTGGCCGGCTCGGGAAATATTCAAAAAAATGGCCGACCTCGGCCTGTTGGGGATCCGTTTTCCGGTGGAGCATGGCGGGGCCGGGATGGACTGGTGGGCCACCACCGCCTACCTGGAAGAGCTGTGTGAGGCCCGCAATGGCGGCGTCGTCATGAGCATTTTTGTTCACACAGAAATTTCGACCCCCATCATCGCAGAGATCGGCACCGACGAGCAGAAGCGGAATTTCTTGGAGCCCGCGATTCGGGGCGAGATGATCGGCGCACTGGGTATCACCGAGCCGGGCGCCGGCTCGGACGTGGCCAACATCCAGACCACCGCACGCGTCGACGGCGGGGACCTGGTGATCAATGGTGCAAAAACCTATATCACCAACGGTAGTTTCGCAGACTTCATCACGCTGGGCGTGCGTACGGGCGGGCCCGGCTACGAGGGGATCTCGCTCTGCACCTTCCCCACCGACACCAAGGGCTTTTCGGTGGGCCGGAAGTTGGACAAGCTGGGTACCCGCTCGGTGGACTCCTCCGAGCTGCACTTCGAAGACTGTCGGATTCCGCTGCGCTACCTTTTGGGTGGGTTGAACGAAGGTTTCTACTCGATCATGACCAACTTCCAGGGGGAGCGCCTTGCGGCGGCGGTCATCTCCAACCGGGGCATGGAGATCTCGGTGCAGGAGGCCATGGAGTACATGCAGTCCCGCTCCGCCTTCGGCAAGCCACTTTCAAAAAATCAGGTCTGGAAGCATAAGTTTGCAGAACTCATGACCTCGATTCGGGCGGCGAAGATGCTGAGCTACCACGCCGTGGACACCTTGAACAGCGGTGAAAATCCCACGCTGGAAGTGTCGATGGCCAAGCTCTTTTCCTGCGATCTTGCGCAGCGGGTGGCCTATGACTGCCTCCAGGCCCACGGTGGCTATGGCTTTGTGGAAGAGTATGACATTGCCCGCTACTTCCGGGATGTTCGCCTCTTCACTATCGGAGGGGGAACCTCGGAGATTATGAAAGAGATCATCGCCAAGTGGTCGGGTCTGTGAATCGGCGCCGCCTCTTGGCGGGGGCGCTTGGCGTCGCTGCCGGGGGCGCACTGCTGCTGCCGGGCTATGGTACCCGGCGGCGTGTGGAGCGGATCAAGCCCATCATTGAGCCGCCACCCTACCATTTTCCGCGGAACTTCCTCTGGGGAACCGCGACCGCAGCCGCTCAGATCGAGCGGCGTGTCCCCTCGGACTGGGGGCGTTTCGAGGAGCGGGTGGAGCGCGACCAACTCACCCGCAGCGAAGGTCCGGGGCGGGTGGTACCCGGAAACATTGCGGGCTACCTGGACTACCCTCCATCTATCCGCGATCGTAAGGCCAATGCCGAGGACAACTACGACGAGGACTTCACGGCGGCCGTGGCGCAGGGTCACAATGCCTACCGCTTCTCTCTGTCCTGGAGCCGCCTCTTTCCACGGGTTGACTCCAAGACGCCCAATCCGGAGGCCGTCGCCACCTATGACAGCCTGTTTGCGGCCCTGGAATCCGCAGGTCTGGACCCGATGGTCACCTTGTTTCACTTTGAGAGCCCCGCATGGCTGTGGGAGGAAAAGGAGGGACAACGTGGATGGGAGCGGGAAGACGCGGTTGACCACTTCGATCATTTTGTAAAGTTTGTTGTGGAGCGTTGGGGCAGGAAGGTGCGCCGGTGGACCACGCTCAACGAGCCCATGGTCTATGTCTATAATGGCTATTTGCAGGGACTTTTTCCCCCCTTCGAAAGGCGATCTGGGCCGGAGGCGCTGGGAAAAGTGTTGGAGAACCTGCTTCGTGCGCATGTACGAGCCTACAAGCGCATTCATGGTGCAGCCCGTGAGCATGGGGTTCGGCAGGAGGTGGGGGTGGCTGCACATACCCGGTCCTTCCTCCCCTATCGCGACCGTGCGCCCCTGGATCGGGTGGTCGCAGAGCAGGTCGAGCAGGCCTTCATCTGGGACTTCCTCGATGCGATGGATACCGGGCACCTGCGGCTCACCAACACCAAAATACACTGCTTCATCCCCGATCTCGCCCACAGCCAGGACTATGTGGGGATCAACTACTACGGTCGATACTACCTGAAGTCTGACCTCTTCCATCCCACCGACTTCCAGCTTCTGGTCAGCGACCCCGCCGATCCCTTGGAGCAGATCTCAGATCTGGGCTGGGCCATCGATCCTCAGGGACTCCATCAGATCCTGGTGCGCGCCTCCCGTGCCTATCAACGTCCGATCTATGTTACTGAAAATGGTCTTGCGGATGCGACGGACAGTCGACGCAGCGCCTTCATTGTGCAGCATGTGCGTGCGATGTGGGATGCCATCCAGGATGGCGTGGATGTGCGCGGCTACTATCACTGGTCGTTGTTCGATAACTTTGAGTGGGCCGAGGGTTTTGCGGCGCGGTTCGGGCTCTGGGAGGTCGACTACACGGACAATTTCCGGCGCATTCCTCGCCCCTCTGCCGTGGTCTACTCCGAAATCTGTCGGGAGAATGGAATTTCGGCGGGGCTGTGGGAGAAGTATGGACGATGGGAAGTCGGCGGGTAACATCCATTTTGGTGATACATTTTGGATGTATCAAGGCCAGACAAACCGCCACAGGCCGGAAAGTGGCACATTTCCAAGTAGCTCCGCCGTCGTCACGGGGTTGTAACAAAGGAGTGCTATAGTGCCGCCGTGATTCTCCTCCTGCTTGCCTGTCGTGTCGAATTCGGTCCGCCCGGTGTCACCCAGAACACTCAGCGGCCCACCGTCTGGATCTACACCGCGATCTATCAGGATCAGGTCGACAAATTCGCTGAGTTGGCGAAGGAGGAGCTGCCCGATATCGACGTGCAGTGGTTCCAGGGTGGCTCGGAGAAGCTGGCACAGCGGTGGGAGGCCGAGCATGGAGCGGGGGCAAGTCCCGCCTGTATCCTCGCGACTTCCGATCCTTCCTGGTATGTGGATCTCGCGAACCGGGGACTTCTGCATCCCTACGTTTCGCCGCGCGCGCTGGAGCTTCCGCGCGCCTGGGTCACCCCCTGGTACGCACCCCACCGCATCGATCTGATGGTGATGGGCGCCCCCAGGACCGGCGATGCCCCCAGCAGCTTCCAGGAGTTGGCAGAGCCCGCGTGGAAGGGGAAGTTTTCCACAGGGGACCCCTTCTCGTCGGGAACCACTTTCACGACCGTGTCCGCGTGGGATCACCTGTACGGCCAGGCCTTCCTGGAGAAGCTGGACAACAACGGCTGGGTGATGGCGGGCGGCAACTCTGCGGTGCTCGGCCGCATTGAAAGCCAGGAAAAGCCCATCGGCGTGGTGTTGCTCAACAACCTCCTCACCAAGCCAGACGCCGCCCGGATCATCTACCCGACGGATGGCGCGGTCCCCATTCCCGGCCCGCTTGCGATCACCGCCGATTGCCGTGCGCCTGAGGCAGCAGAGCGAGTGGTGGATTGGTTGATGGCGGAAAAAGCCCAACAACTCGTCGTAAGTAGCGGTATGCACTCCCCCTTTCCGGGGCAGCCTTCCCCCACCGGAACGCCCCACCTGGAGGACATCGTGCTTGCCCCCGTGCCGGAGGACTTTACGGCCTCCGCCGCTGCCCGCGCGCCGGACCTTCGGGCTCGGCTGGAGGCACTGCAGCGATGATTCGCAGCCTCGTCCTCGCAGGAATTGCGCTGCTTCTTCTTCTGTTTGTAGCCTTGCCCCTGGGAAGTCTGGCCATCGGCGTCTCCACGACCGGCCTGGGCGCCGGGGAAAGTGAAGCCATCACCAACACCATCCTGATGGCCGTGGGCACGGCGGGCATGGCCTGCCTCGCAGGGCTTCCTGTGGGCTGGGTTGCCGCACGTCGTCGGCTATCGCCCTTGTTAGAATCGGCGATCATCCTGCCCTATGCGGTACCCCCCTATGTGACCACCATCGCCTGGATCCTGCTCGCCAATCCCACCAATGGGCTGTTGAGCCCCTTCCTCCCCATCCACGCCTACACCATCTGGGGAATGATCTGGGTTTTAGGCTTGCATCTCTCGCCCGTGGTGGCCATGGCTACCCGAGACGCCTTGGGACGTATCGATCCGGTGCTGGAAGAGGCCGCGCGCGTGGCCGGTGCCGGACCGCTGCGGACCACGCTGAGTATCAGCCTTCCCCTTGCACTTCCCGCCATCGGCGCTGCGGTGTCCTTTGTGGCCAGCGCTGCCGCGGCCAGCTTCGGCGTGCCCTATCTCTTGGGGGCGAGCGCCGCCCCGCCGGTGCCGGTGCTGACCCTTCGTATCTACCGGGCGTTGGAGCTCGCCCCGGTCAGCGGACGTGCGGAGGCCGTGGGGCTTTCCATGCTCCTGCTGGCGATCGGGGTCGCGTTGCCCGCAGCGCTGCGCTTGCTGCAGGGGCAGCGGGCCTACGCCAGTGCCCGTCTGGCGCGTCCGCGTCCCCTCCCCCCGGCGGGGGCGATGGCCGCCGTGGTCTGGCTTTGGCTGGCGGTGGCAGTGCTCTTGCCGGTGGGCACCATTGCAATGACCAGCGTCGCGCCGATCTTTGGAAGCTTTGATGCCTTTACCCTGGATCATTGGCAGGCCGTGCTGGGCGAGCCGCGCACCCGTGGCGCGCTCTTGCGCTCCACCCTTCTGGCGGCGGGGGCGGCCACCGGCGCCGTCGCCATCGGTGCTCTGTTGGCTCATACGGCCGAACGTGCACCTTCGCGGCTGGTTTCCGCGTTGGTTGGCCTCGCGCGTGCGCCCTGGGCGGTGCCGGGCACGGTGTTTGCATTGGGCATGATCCTCTCCTTTTCCCAGGAGATCCGTGTGATCATCCTGGAGCAGGCCACCGTGGTGGTGGCGCTGGCCGACACGGCCTGGCTCTTGGGCCTAGCCTATGCCGCGAAGTCTCTGGCGATTCCCCTGGATGGCGTGCGCGCAGCCGTGCGAACGGTAGACCGGACGGTGGAGGAGGCGGCGCGCATCTCCGGTGCGAGCTGGGCCCAGACTCAGCTTCGCGTTGTGCTACCTCTGCTGACCCCGGCAATTCTGGCGGGATGGTCGCTGGTTTTTGCTTCCAGCTTCTGTGAAGTGTCGATGTCGGTGCTGCTACGGGGGCCCAGCACAGAAGTGCTGGGAACCCGGTTATTTGAGCTTTTGAGCTATGGTTCCCCGCAGCAGGCGGCGGTGATTGCAATGGTGGTGGTGATCGCCGTGCTCATCGGTGGGCGGGCACTGGCCTGGAGGGCGCGATGGGCGTAAAACTGGAAGGGGTACACAAATCTTGGGGTCGCCCCATCCTCCGCGACATGAACCTCCATGTGAAAAAAGGGGAGATATTTGCACTTCTCGGCCCGAGTGGCTGCGGGAAGACCACGGCCCTGCGGATTGTGGCCGGACTGGAAACGCCCGATGGCGGCACGGTCCATGTGGATGGGCAGCAGGTGGCGGGCCCCAACCTCTCCCTCCCCCCGGAACAGCGCCAGCTCGGGATGGTCTTTCAGAGCTATGCAGTGTGGCCGCACATGAACGTGCTGGAAAACGTGGCATGGCCGCTGCGCTTACGAAAAATCGGCGATGCTGACACGCTTGCCAAGGCTGCCTTGGAGCGGGTGCGCCTGGGTGGCTTGGGCGATCGATGGCCAAATACCCTTTCGGGCGGCCAGCAACAGCGCGTGGCTATCGCACGTGCGCTGGCGACGAAGCCCCGGGTGTTGTTGTTGGATGAGCCGCTGTCCAACCTGGATGCCGGCCTGCGTGAGGAGCTTCGGGACCAGATCGCGGTCCTGGCGCGCGAGGCCAACCTGACGGTGCTGCTGGTGACCCACGATCAGGAAGAGGCCCTGTCCATGTGCGACCGGGTTGCGGTGATGGCCGAGGGAGTGATTCAGCAGGTCGGGGCGCCGCAGGAGATCTACCTGCGTCCAAAAACACGCTTTGTGGCAGGATTTGTGGGCAACCTGAACGTCATCGGTGCCCAGCGTCGGGGCGGGGTGGTGGAGCCGACCGGCATCCGCTCGGAAGGGCCAGACGGCCCAGTGGAGATCGGTTTTCGGCCGGAATCGGCTCGGTTTTCGACCAGCGGAATCCCCTGTGTGGTGGAGCGTTCCGCCTACCGGGGTAGCTTCACCCGCCACCATGTGCGGGTGGGCGACCGCAGCATCCTGGTGGACAGCCACGATGCGCCGGGTCCGTGCCTGCAGATCACGGATGCCTGGGTTTTAGGAGATTGATCGTGGAGCCTCTTCTTCTTACTCCTGGACCGCTTACGACGCACCGCGACGTGAAGGCGGCAATGACCGTAGACCTTGGCTCCCGGGATCCCGCCTTTCTGGCGGTTTCTGCGCGAATCCAGAGCCGTCTGGTGGAGCTCTTGCCGCAGCCGGAGGGCTTTGTCGCGGTGCCGGTGCAGGGCAGCGGCACTTTTGCGGTCGAGGCGATGCTGGGCAGTCTGGTGCCGCGCGATGGTGCCGCTGCGGTGCTGATCAATGGCGTCTATGGCGCCCGGGCGGCGGAGATTCTCGAGCGGATCGGCCGAAGAGTCGTTGCGTTGGTGACGCCCGAGGAGGACGCGCCCGACCTGGAGGCCCTGGATCGCTGCCTCGCCTCAGATCCGACCATTTCGCACGTGGTGACCATCCACAGCGAGACCACCACCGGCCAGCTTGAGCCGCTTGCGGAGATCTCTGCGATCACCGCCGCACATGGCCGCCGCCTGCTGGTGGACGCGATGTCCAGCTTCGGGGCACTTTCCCTGGACGGAGTCGTGGCAGATGCCTTTGCGGCCTCCTCCAACAAGTGTCTGGAGGGAGTGCCCGGACTTGGATTTGTGTTGGTTCGTCGGGATGTGTTGGTGGCCGGGCGTTCTCACAGCGTCTCGTTGGACCTTCATGCCCAGTGGAGTCGGCTCGCCAAGGACGGACAGTTTCGCTTTACGCCGCCCACCCATGTGATGTTGGCGTTGGACAAGGCGCTTCAGCTCCATCAGGCGGAAGGGGGCGTGGAAGGCAGAGGTGGGAGGTATAGGGAGAATCTTCAGGTTCTATGGGAGGGGATGCAGGAGATCGGCTTTGTGCCCCTGCTCCCCCGGGCCAGACAGGCGCCCATCATCGTCACCTTCCACTCTCCGGGCGACCCCCGGTGGAACTTCACCGCCTTCTACGAAGCCCTTCGCCTGCGTGGCTTTGCGATCTACCCCGGCAGTCTCACCCGCACCCCCTCCTTTCGGGTGGGCTGCATCGGCCAGGTGTTTCCGGCCGACATGCGGCGCTTTGTGCAGGTGGTCCGCGAGGTGGTCGCCGAGCTGGGCCTCCAGAAGCTTTCGCCGGAGCAGACATGATCCACAGCCTCCTCTTCGACCTCGCAGGCACCACCGTGGACTGTGGCTGTATGGCGCCGGTCGGCGTGTTTTTGGAAGTATTTCGTCGCCACGGCATTACGTTGGATGTGGCGACGGCCCGGGGCCCGATGGGCACCCACAAGCGCGAGCACATACGCCTGGTCATGCTGGCCGTGGCGGATCAGTGGGAGCGGGAGAAGGGTCGTGCGCCCACCAGTGCCGATATCGACGCGCTCTATGCCGAGGCGGAACCCCTGCAGATCGAGGTGATTCCCCGCCATGTAGAGCCCATTCCCGGCTTCGTCGAAGGACTGCCCGCCCTGCGCGCCAAGGGCTATCGGATCGGCGCAACCACCGGCTACACGGCACCCATGGTCGCAGCGTTGGCACCGCTGATTTCTGCACGCGGCTGGACTCCCGATGTGCTCTTCAGCGCCAGCGACGTGCCGGCGGGGCGCCCGGCCCCCTACATGAACTGGCGGGCGGCCATGGCACTCGGTGCACCCGCGGCGCGGGCCTGTGTTGTATTCGGGGATACGGAAGTGGACATGCAGGCCGCCCGCAATGCGGGCATGTGGGCCGTGGGCGTGGCACTCACCGGCAACGAAGTGGGCTTGAGCTGGGAGGAGCTACAGCGTCTATCGCTGGAAGAACGCACTTTTTATCGGGAGAAAGCAAGCTCCCGCTTGGTGGCGGCCGGAGCGCAGGTGGTGGTGGACAGCGTGCAGGAGCTGGAGACGGCGCTGCGCCGGGTGGAGTCTCTGGCCGGTTGACGCTGCCTCCTTTGGATTATAGTCCATATAGCTATGTTTTGGTGATACATCGTCGAAATGTATCACTACATGCGTAGCTCCCACAGCAGCTCCAAGGTCTGTTCATCGACCACCGCGAGCTGCCCGCAGTCCGAGCCGAGGAGGAGGCGGTTTCCGAAACGCCGAATCCAGGCGGCGTTGGCCCCGGGGACGAGGACCGTCGCGTTGTGTTGCCACGGCTCCACCCGGTAGAGGGAGAGGCGGGTATGGGGGGAGGCATGTGCAGCACCGGCCTGCACCAGCCCCACCCGATCGCCGATCGCATAGATCCCGGTGACCGTCCGGGAGATGGCCGTGGTTGATATTCCACTTTGGAGAGACTCGCCTGGCCGTTGACAGGTCAATACGATGCCACTCCGCAGCGCCTGAACCACCGCAAGAAGGGGGGCCTTCTGACCCTGCACCGGCAGGCCCGGGGTGCGGCTGCGAAGGATCATGGAGGCATGCTGGTAGACCCAGCCCTCCTCCTCGCCGGACCGGCTTCTCGTCCAGACCGCGAGGAAGGTCTCGTCTTGGGAGAGGGCGAGGATTGTCCCCGGAAGCTGCACCCGCCACAATACCCGACCCGGGTCCGTAGCATCCAGGGCGTAGAGCTCGTCCCCACAACTGACAAACCACCGCTGTCCATCAAAGGTCATACTGTAGTGGTCGGCGCGCAGGTCGATAAGAAAATTGTGTTTCCGCCGCACCAGGTCCAGGTGGCTGATCACAAGTCGCTCGCCCCGCCGCATCACCGACAGGGCCTGCTCGCCGGTCTGGTCGGCGATCAGGCGCTGCGTGGGGACCGGGAATACATGCCGCTTCCTTCCACGGTGATCCCACTCCTCGACTCCCTCCTCGCCCAGTGCCACCCACAGTCGCTCCCCGCGCAGGATCCCATCGGCCAGCGGCCGAAGGCCGGGCCTGGAGAGCCGGATCACCGGGGCCTCCAAGGGGACGGGTGGGTCGGGCGGGGGGCAGAGGGTCCGCAACATCAGCGTGGACAGCGGCCCCTCCGGCACCCGCCCACGCGCCGCCAGCATGCGCTGTAGCCCACGTTGCAAGCCCTGCTGCTCGGGCGCCTGAAGCCGTTGGAGCCCGGCGGCCAGCCGCCGCAGCGTCTCCACAGAGAGGTTGTTGCCGCCCTCCCGCAGCCGCCGTGTGGCCGCCTCTCTCGCCCCGGGTTCCAGGCTCAGGTGGTAGGGCAAGGCCTCGGTCCAGAAGTCGCCGTGTTCCAGTTCCTTCAGCAGCGGCAGGGCCTCCGCCCGGAGCGTGGGGTTCTCCCACAGCACCTGAACCGCGCTCAAAACTGCGCCACGATCGGCAAAACTCCGTGCCCAGAGGCGCCGAAGTCGCCGCCCCAGCTCGGGATGGTTCCGCTCCAAGCTGCTGACCACCGGCGAGAACACACCGGCCTGCCGGGCGATGGCGATGGCCCTGGCCTCGGAGCCGGCCTCCAGCCAGAGACGCACCTGCAGCGCCACGTCCAGGCCGCGAAGCTCGGCCAATTTCGCCGCATCCTCCCAGCGGCCTGCCCGCTCCAAGGTCGTCACCGCGCCCTCGTGATCCCGCAGCAGCTCAGAGAGCACAAAAACCGCCTCGTCCACCCGGCCCTCGTCGAGAAGCCGCTGCACCGCCTTGCGATAGTGCGCCTTCAACGCCTCACGCACCTGATCTTCAAGCGGCAAAACGCTGGCGCCCGCGCCCCCTGGCGTCATCCGAAGCGAGTCCCTCGGCTGGGGGGTGCCGGCAGCGAGGGGGGCACCAGGGCTGGCTTTGCTGTCCGCGAGCGGGATGGCGCGCCTGAGTGCGTCTTGAAGGTCTCCATCTTCAAAGGCAGAAAAGAGCTCACGCAGATACTCTTCCTGGCGATTTTGTATAAACCCATACAATCCAGACCGGAGGAGGAAGTCCAACCAACGCTGACGGAGAAGAGAGGGCGGGCGCGGCTGTAGATCTTCGCCCGGGCCCGCGATCATGCGCTGCCCGGGTGGTGGATTGCGGGGGAACAGGCTCCGCAGGAGGCTTCCCAACCATCCCTGTGCCCAGGTGGCGGGCGGGCGAATCGTCAGGGTCGTTTTCTCCGCCAGCGCGGCGAGAAGTTCTGCAGTGCGGGGATCGACGGGGACGCCGGCCTTCGCGCGCAGATCCACCACCGCCACCGGTGCGGTCAGGGCCGGCGGGGGCGGCGGCCGCCCCAGGCTCTGGCCCCGCTGCATCGGCCCCAGATCCAGCCAGCTCCCCGGATCAACGGTCTCGCCGGGCGTTTCCGCCACGAGCGTGCCCCCTTGTGCCCAGACCAGCGGGCCTGCAGGTGCATTTTTCGGGAGTTCTAACGCGGTATAGCCCTCCTTCTGGGCCCTCAAGGGGAGGCCCGGAGCCTCACTGGCATCAATTCTTCGCGTGTTTTCGAGGACTATAGGTATATGTCCTTGAAGAGAAGGGAATTGAAGGAGATAGCCCCCGCGCAAGCGCTGCACCCGGCAGCCGGGGCGCCAGGCCACCAACAGCCGGCGTCGGGCCTCGGCCTCTCCCAGAAAACCGGCGTCGAACCAAAGGGCATCGACCTCCAGGTGCCCACGATGCAGCAGGTGAACCGGCATCATGTCTTGGGTAGCTCCCGCTCGGGCGGAGCGCCGGCAAACCAGGCGTCCTCGCCTTCGACCACTGTGCCCACCATCGGCGGCGGTGTCCCCTCGGCCAACACCCCCAACCGGCGATAGGAAACGCCGATATTTCCAGCATCATCCAGCCATGCGAGTACCCCCTTGTAGGGGTCCACCGCGGCCTGCACCAGCTCGTTACGAAAGCTGAAGCCGTCCACCGGCGCGTCACCTCGCAGAGGCCAGACCGCAATTTGGTCCATATCCCGGAAGTAGAGATCGGCCTCCGAGTTGGGTCCCCAGGTAGCGCAGGTCAGCCAAAAAGGGGATGAATCCACGGGATAGCCGGCGTTGCGGTGCCGTTCCAGGATGTTGGTGCGATGCCAGGAGCCGGAGTGGTTGTGGATTTCTATACTGCCTTGGGTGTACCAGGAGATCGACCGGTTGTTGGGGGTGCCGCCCAGGCAGAAGGGGCCGCGGTCCAGCCGGGTCGACAGTGCCTTCAGTGCGTCCTGTCCCTGGCTCAACAGCAGCGGGCCCGGCGCGATCAACAGCAGCTCCTCGGCCACCTGCCGCATCAAGAGAGTCGGCTGGTGCAGGTGTTCCACCTCGAAACCTTGGCTTTGGAGGGCCCGAAGGGACTCCATGCTGACTTCATAGGGGAGGCGCAGCGGGCCTTTGCTCCAGCCATAGAGCGCCCAGTGCTCCGCGGCCGCCGGATCCAGGCCCGGGGTAGCCATCAGGTGTTGAAGGGCCAAGGGGCCGGCGGGCCGGCGCGCGTGGAGCTGCCGGAGGCGTCGCTGTTCCGCCACGCTGCACATCCCCCCTGAGTCGGGTTGCAGGCGGAAAATCCGCTTTCGGTCGAGGAGATAGAGCGTACTCCCGACCCCTGCCAGGAGGAACTCGCCTCCGGGCTTGGGCCCAACCAGCCCGGTGTGTTCCAGCCTCCAACGGGCAGGACCCCGACCACCC
>JBEIQS010000009.1:0-65856 GCA_040376425.1 Alphaproteobacteria bacterium
GACTACTTTGAGGTAGCGATGTCGGCGATCACCGCCTGTGCCAGGGGATGCAGCTTCAGCTCGGCCAGCTCTGCGGCAGGCACAACATAGCTGCCGCGATAGTGGGCCCGGATGTTGAGCAACACCAGGGCGGCATTCAGCCGATTCGATGCGTCCAAGGTGGGGTCTTCGGCCCAGGCGCGCACATGGCCGGAGAGGCGGTCCACCTCGGGAGACTCGGCCATGCCCCGGCCAAGCCGGTACATGCCCACCTCCAGCGGCAGCGACTTGTCGGGATAGTCCAGCACAAAAGCCATCAAAAAGCGTCGGGCCTCGATGCCCAGCTCCCAGAGGTGGGCGGACTCGGTGGAGGCGGCGGCGTCGCCGTACGAGGACCAGGCCATCCGGTCAAAGGCCGAGGACATGACCCGGACCTGTAGGTGCAGGGTGCAGCCCAGCTTTCCGGTTTGGAAGCACAGCTCTCCGTAGCGGGAGGCCAGCACCTGTGGGCGCAGATCCATGGAGCAGCGCCCCATCGGCCGGTAGCGCCGCAGCACGGCCAGCTCCAGCTCGGGATGCAGGCTCTCCTGGGCCCAGTAGCGGACCGCCTCCCACCGGTCGTCGTGGGAGAGCATCTTGCCGGCCAATAGTTCCAGGGCCGCCTTCTGTTTTTCCCCGGCGTCGGTAGCCGCTTCCCAGCGCGTCCAGGCGGCTTCCGCAGCGGGATCTTCTTCCCGGCTGCGCACCGCCGGGGGGTAGGGATCTCCCTCAAAACCCAGCAGGGTGCGCGCATAGGCCCAGGTGGCCTGCTCCCCGTCCCCGGGCCGCTGAGGCGCTTCCTCCTCCACCGGCTCCCAGGCAACCACAAGGTTGTCGTCATGCCACAGCGCTCCGAGAGGCTCCAGGCGGCCGCTCACCGCGTTGTACATCCCATGTCGGTCCCCGAAGACGTGCACCGCCTCCAGCTCCAACTGACCGCCCACCTGCCGGTAGCGGGTCACGACATCGGTGATGGGGTTGTCCGTCCCCGCCAGCCGCGCCATGGCCTGCGGTAGACCTAGCTTCCGGTAGCTCTCCAGCTCCTCCGGCGGAACCAGCTTTTTCACCAGCCGCCCGCGTGCGAGGCCCCAGGTCTGCTGGGGCACCTCCTCCCAGGCCCCTTCAAAGGCATCCGAGGTGGGCCAGGAAAAGCGGGGATCGAGGGGCTGCGCGCGGGGAAGCAGCGAGGCCAACGTACCGAGGGCGAGTGGCTCTGCGGGCGGCATCGGGGGGATGGCCAGGGTGGCGTCCAGGCCCAGCGCGGGTGTGTCCCCCACCTCCGTCTCGGGGGGGCTCGCCGTGGAGGAGCCGCTGTAGAGAACGGGGAGGAGGCAGAGGAGGATGAACTTTTTCATGGACGGCTCCTCCTGCGGAAACGGCGCATTCCGGCGGAGCTTACAGAAAACTCAGCGCAGGCCCCGGCGCACCTCCTCCTCCTGCCCCTGTCGCAGCACCACCAGCGCGATATCCCCCCGTTCCAACACCGTTCCCCCCTCGGGCACCACCTGTTCCCCCTCCCGCTCCACCAGCACCACCAGCGCGCCCCGGGGCAGCCCCAGCTCCACCAGACGCCGTCCTGCGGCTTGGGGGCCCACCTCCAGCCGCAGTGTGGAGGCGCCGTGGGCCTGCTCCACCCGCTGCTCGACCTCGGTGAGCGGCTCGGCCACCCCCAGCAGCCGCGCGACCCAGCCCAGGCTCATGCCCTGGAGCAACACCGAGCAGGTCACCACAAAAAATACGATGTCGAAGATGCGCTCGCTGCCCGGAACCCCCAACACGCGAGGCCAGGCCGCCAACACAATGGGAACGGCGCCCCGCAGCCCCACCCAGGCCACCATCGCCTGCTCCCGCAGCGGCACACCAAAGGGCGTGAGACTGACAAATACAGAGAGTGGACGCCCAATAAAAAGCAAGAATCCGGCGATGGCGAGCCCCTCCCCGGCCACATCCGGCAGGCGCGAGGGAAAAACAAGCAGCCCCAATAACACAAACATGCCGATCTGGGCCAGCCAGGCCAGCGCATCGTGGAAGCGCAAGATGGCACGGTGCCGAATCATGGCTCGGGACCCGGCCACCATTCCTGCAACATAGACAGCCAGAAATCCGCTACCATGTGCCAGGGCGGTTGCGCCGAAGATGGCCGCGGCCATCGCGCCCACAAAGACCGGATAGAGCCCCTCCTGAGGCGCTTTCAGCCGGTTTACCGCCCAGGCGATCGCTACGCCGCCGAGCCAGCCCCCGGCGAGACCGAGCATCAGCTGCCCCATCATGCCAAGGGCCACCTCCCCCAACGAAGGCGCCGCGCCGACCAGCGCGGCCGAGGCGGTCAACGTCAAAAAAATGGCCACGGGGTCGTTGCTGCCGGACTCCATCTCCAGCAGCGGCTGGATGCGGCCGCGAAGCCGGATTCCGGTGGAGCGCAGCACGCCGAAGACCGCGGCGGCGTCGGTGGAGGAGACAATGGCGCCCAATAGGATGCCCTCTCCCAACGGTCGATCAAAAACAGTGGCGTAAAAAACCGCCGTGAGCCCGGTGCAGACCGCCACGCCCACCGAGGCCAGCACCAGTCCCGGGGCCAGCACCGACCGGATCTGGTCCAGGTGGGTGTCCAGTCCCGCCGAAAAGAGCAGAATCGCCAGCGCGGCCGTACCAAGCATCCAGGTAAGTGCCGGGTCATCGAACCAGATCCCTCCTATCCCATCGCTACCGGCCAACATGCCGGTGCCCAGGAACAGGATGAGGGCGGGGATCCCCAAGCGCACGGACAGCCGTGTTGCCAGAATCGCAACGACCATCACGATGCCGGCCACCAACATCGCTGGTTCAATGGTCGGACTGTGCATTTCTACGCATTAGCACGCTGCCGGAGGCCGCGCGAAGCTCTTGCGCGGTCCAGCGGCGATTTCACAGCGCGTGCTACCGCATGAAGCGCAGGCTGGCCGCGATGTTGTACAGCACATAGCGATCCCGGGCCTGCGCCCGGCGCTCCACCAGAAAGGCCATGGCCGCCTTCCGCTCGTCGGGCTTCATGCCTTCAAAGCCGATGCGCCCCAAGGCCCAGATGGCCACCAACTGTCCGCGATCATCGGGGGGAAATGACTGGGCGTAGGCCACCAGGGCCGGCACCGCATCCGGGTACAGGATCCGGCCCAGCGCGTCGGCTGCCGCACGCTGCACGGCCGGGTTGGGATCGATCTGCATCCGCTCGATCAGCGCCGGGCCGGCATCTTGTGCCTGAAGCTCGGCCAGGGACTCGATGGCGTTGAGCCGCACCTTGTCGGAGGGATCTCCGATCACATCGAGTAGCGCCTTTACCACAACCTCGTCGTCGTAATTCTGCGCGATTTTTGCGCCATCTTCGCGCATCACCGGATTTTCCGAGCGGATGGCGGTAGCGATGTCCTCGGCGGAGGGACTGCACGCAGCCAGCAGGAGCCACCACATCATTTGCCACCCCGGCGACGCTTCTTCTGGCCCGTTTCCGTGCTCTGGTAGTAGCGGGCATAGTGCCCGTAGTAGCCGTTGTTTCCACTGCGGCCGTCGACTTTGTTCAATACCACGCCGAGCGGCTCCAGGTTGGCCTGCTGCATACGCGCCCGTACATCGGACAACATCCGACGGGTGGTCTTGCCCCACTCCACCACCAACACCATTCCTTTGGCCACCTTGCCGAGCGCCAGGGCATCCCCCACCGCCAGCAGGGGCGGGGCGTCGATAATCACCATGTCAAAGCGTTTGCTCAGCTCGCTTACCACCTGCCGCAGCCGCAAACTCTCGACCATTCTCCCCGGATTGGAGGGCAACGGGCCCGCCGTCAGCACGAAGAGGTTGGCATGGGGCGTGGCCTGCAGCGCCTCGTCCACCCCCATCTGCTGGGAGAGAACAGACGACACGCCTTTTTCGTTGGAAAGCGTCGGGAAGCTACGATGTTGGGTGGGCCGCCGGAGATCGCAGTCGATGACCACCACCCGCTGCCCGTCCTGCGCCAGGCACAGCGCGAGGTTGATACTGAAGGTGCTCTTCCCCTCGGCCGGCGCGGAAGACGTGACCGCCAAGACGTTGATCGGGCTGTCCACCGAAGAGAAGGCAATGGAATTGCGGATGTTCCGGTAGGACTCAAACACCGGGTCGGTGGCGGGCACCGCGTCGATAAAGCGCCCCCCTTTCAGCGAGTAGCGGGGAACCATGCCCAGGATCGGCAGCGGCCAGACCAGCTTCATATCGTCCTGGCTCTTGATGGAGTCGTCGATGTACTCCATCAGAAAGACCAGGCCGAAGCCGAAGGCCACGCCAGACAAACCGCCGAGAATGATAAATACCAGCAGCTTCGGCGCGGACGGCACTTCCGGCGCCTTGGCATACTCCACCTGCCGCATGTCGGAGACGGTCATCGCCTCCGCCACCTGGATCTGGTACTGCTGCTCCAAGAGCGACTTGTAGATGGCCTCGGTGGCCTCGGCGGCCAGCTCCAGCTGGGCGATCTTCCGCATCTTGTCCGGCCAGGCGCCAAACTGGACCACCGTCGCGCGGATCTCCGCGGTCACCTCTTCCTGTTTCTGCTGCAAGCCTGCGAGCTGAATCTCCAGCCCCTGCTCCGCCGGATCGAGCTGGTGGTGCTCCTGGATGGCACGATTGAGCTGGCCGCTGACCTCGGCAATCTGGCGATCAATCAGCAGAATGTCGGGGTGTTTCTCCGTTTTGTCAAAAAGCTGCTCGCGTCGCTTCAACTGAAGACCCGAGAGCTGGGAGCGCAGGTCGCGCACGATAGAATTGGCGGTGGCCGTAGCAGGGGCTACACGATCCGCCGTTTCGCGTTCGTTGATTTGGCCCCTCTCCCGAAGCTGGGCCTTCAAGTTGGCGCTTTCCGCTTGAATCGACGTGCGCGTGGCCAACAACTCGCTGACGCGGCCCACGGCGGCCTTCATCTCGGTGTCCAGGTCGATCACCTCTTCCCGCTGTTGCGCGTCGGCGACCTCCTTGAGTGCAGCGTCGAATTGAATCTGAAGATCCACCAACTTGGCCTTCACAAAGTCACCCGCCTCCCGGGTGTCGGCTTTCTGCACCTGATCGGACTTGTCCAGGTAGACCTCTACCATGGTATCCGCCAACAACGCTGATAGTTCAGGGTTGGTGGTGGTGGCGGTGATCATCAAGATGTCGGTGCCCTGCTGCTGGTCGATCTCGATGACCGGCATGCCCAGCACCGCACCGTCGATGCCAGGCACCAGCAGTTTCTCTGCGGGCAGCAGCTCGCCGTCGCCCCAGTTGCTGAGATAGACATTCCGTAGCTGCAAGCGCCAGATTACTTCGTCCAGCACCGGACGCATCTGCGCCAGGGCGATCTTGGTTTCCAGATCCTCCGAGCTTCCCGACAGCGAAGACGCGATCTCACCCAAGTCCATTTCGCCCAGGATGGAGAGGGAGGCATCCGATGCTTCTACAGAAATTTTCGCCGTTGCTTGGTATTGTTTGGGCAATATCCTAGCAAGCACGCCAGCGCCAATCGTGAAGAAAAGCACCGCCTGAATAAAGAGCCACTTCCGACGAAGCAGCGCAGTGTAGACCTTTAGGAGTTCCATGAGCGTCGCCGGAGTATCCTGTAGCACCAGTCCTGCCACCTCGCGCGCCTGGACCAGATGATCATTGACGGTGGGGGGGGAGGTCGGCTACCAGCCATGCCCATGGGACTCCTCCTCCTCCTCCTGGCCTGCACCAGCACCCAGCGCCCGCCCAACGTGGCCGATATGGATGTGTCGGTGGCCCTGCCCTCCCCCGATGCCTTCACCTTTGGTCCGGGTGACGTGCTGGCCATCTGGGTCTGGCGGCACGACGACCTGAGCGTGGATGTGACCGTCGCTCCCGATGGCTACATCACCTATCCCCTGGTGGGACGTATCGAAGTGGCGGGCCGCACCTACGAAGATCTGGTGCAGACGCTGCAGGCGGCGGTGAACGACTACTACGTGGACGCCAAGGTGGCGGTGAATGTAAAGGAAGTTGTAAGCCAGAAAGTCATGGTGATCGGGGAAGTGCAGACCCCATCTGTCTTTCCTATCACCAACGAGCTGTCCCTTCTGGAAGTCCTGACCCTCGCCGGCGGCATCAACCCCGATGCCCGCACCGACAATGTGATGGTCGTGCGCGGTGGTATCGACAATCCAACGCGTTTTACGGTGGATGTGCGCTCGCTCTACGGGCAGGGTGACATGTCGCAGATGGTGTACCTGCAGCGTGGCGACATCGTGTATGTGCCAACCTCCACCATCACCAATGTCGAACGTTTCTTCAGGAAGCTCCAAGGGATCCTTGCGCCGGCCATAGGCGCCTCTGCGATGTACCGCAACATCATCAGCGGCGGTGCCCAGGGAACCTCAGCGGTCTTGGATTAGGCAGGATGCTTGGGCGGTCGGCTATCGTGATGGAACGATGAGGAGAATCTCCGTTCTTCTCGCAGTGCTGGATGCGCTGTGCGTGGCGCTGGGGCTGGCTATCGGCTGGCAGCTTTGGCTGTGGATGGCCCCCAACCTCCAGCGCCTTATCCAGGTCTCCTACACCGATCTCCTGCTTCCAAACCCGTGGATGCCGTCGGGTCTGGTGTGCATCGTGGTGTGGGTGGCGGCACTCGGGCGCCAGGGCATGCTGGACCCGGGCAGGATGGAGAACAGCGTCCGCATCGTCTCAGCGATTTGGCGCTCCACTCTTTTTGTAATATTGTTTATTTTGATTATGAATTTTGTCAACACAGTGCGGGTGTACCCGCGCTCGTTGATCGTGGCCTTTGTGGGCAGTACCTGGGTACTGTTGACGGTCAGCCGACTGTCGATCTTCCGCCTTCTTCTTCGGCTTCCTGCTCCACCGACCGCCTTGAACGCCCTGGTGGTGGGCACGGGCGAGGATGGTGTGGCCATGGCGGAGCGTTTGGAGCGCTCTGCCCGCCATGTGTGCCGGCTCTGCGGCTTTGTGCGCACACAAGGGGAGCAACCGATGGTGAGTCCGGACCAGATCCTCGGCGATCTGAGCGAACTTCCTGCCCTGGTAAACCGCTTTGAAGTGGGGCTGGTGGTCCTGGCGACCCGCACCCTGGCCCGCGAAGAGGCCCTCCGTATGGCGGTACAGGTGGACCGCATGGGCCTTCGGGTCCTGCAAGCTCCCTACTCCTGGGGCGTGGTGAGCCCGAAAGTGGGGCTGGCCCGCGTGGGCGAGCTGGAGCTGATCGATCTGGTGGGGGTGCAGTACCCCACCCTGGCCGCCCAGCTCAAGCGCAGCTTCGACCTTGCAGCCGTTCTGGTGGGCGGAACACTGCTACTTCCCTTCCTACTTGTGGTGGCCCTGGCAATCCGACTCCAGGACGGCGGCCCGATCTTCTACCTGAGCAAGCGGGTGGGGATGGGAGGGCGCACCTTCACATTCTACAAATTCCGCTCGATGGTCGCGGACGCGGACCGCATGCGCGAGGGGCTGCCGAATGAGGCCGACGGTCGCCTGTTCAAGCTTCAGGACGACCCCAGGGTGACCCGCCTGGGCCGGTTTCTGCGGCGCAGCTCCATCGACGAGCTGCCCCAGTTGCTGAATGTGCTGCGTGGAGACATGAACCTGGTCGGGCCGCGCCCCCTTCCCGAGACGGACATGGACGGCATCGAGCAGGATCCAGAGATGTCCTTCTGGTTTGAACAGCGCCACAAGGTGCGGCCAGGCATCACCGGGCTCTGGCAGGTCTCCGGACGCTCCCAGCTCCGGTTTCCAGACATGGTCCGATTGGACATCCACTACATCCAAAACTGGAATGTCTGGCTGGACCTTCAGATCCTGCTGAAAACGATCCCGGCCGTCCTCCGTGGACGGGGCGCAATGTAAGACAGACTACCGACTGGTGGTGAAGGTATCCAGGACGTTGCCCGCCAGATCGTAGGCCGTGGTGGTGACCGTTCCGCCATCCACCTCCAAAATCACATAGTGATAGGTGACAGCAGCCACCGCGGTGTAGGGCTGGCCCAGATCGTTGTCGTAGAGGTTGGCCCCGGCTCCGGCACTTACGATGTAGGTTGTGCCCAATTCGGGCGTGGTTTCCACACCACCATTGAGCGGGTAGGACCGCTCATAGTTATGGTTGTGACCCGAAAAATCAAGCACCACGCCGTTACGCTCTTCCACGGGCGCCCACTTCTCTTGCAGCAGGGGGTCCGGGGGGTGGGTGTTGCAGGATGTGTAGGCTGGCTTATGGTGAAACACCACTTTCAGCGGGGCTTCCGTCTCCTGCAAGTCCTGGTCCATCCACGTGGCCTGCGTGTCCAGGTCCGTCGCCTGTGCAACAGTATCGTTCAATCCAACGATATGCATTTGTCCGTAGTCAAAGCTATACCACTGCTCATTTCCCGGGAGCGAAAAAAAGCCAAAGTATTGACGCGTCAAGAACTCGTGGTTGCCGTGCACGGTCATGAACGGCTTGTACTCACCCACTCCGCCAAGGGCGTCGAACCACGCTTCCCACTCCACCATGTTTACGCCGAGGTCCACCAAATCGCCGGAAAAGAGGTAGAAGGCCGGATCGTGGCTCTCCATCTGGCTCAACAACTGGCCCCAGGTACTTTGGTTGTCCCGGGCATCTCCTGCAATGCCGACCTTGAAACTCGCACTGCTGCCGGGTTCCGGCGCGGTGGTGAAGGAATATTCGGGAGACCATGCGCCCTCGCCACCCACCCGGTAGGTATAGCGTGTACCCGGCTTCAGCCCGCACAGGTGTACCTCGTGCAGGCGCCCGTCCTCCGGTGTGGCCGAGGCGAGGAAGCTGCCGCCGAGGGCGAATTCCGGGTCCGTACCCGCCGTCGCATACTCCACCATGGTTGCCAGGGTGTCCGCATCTGTCTGCCACAGGATGGCCTGCGAGCTGGAGGGGTCCGAGGACCAGCTCATGTGGACATGCCGAGGCGACGGCGACGCGCCGTAGCTTTCCGCATGGGCTGTTGCGAGCGCCGGTTTTTCAGTGGAGTAGCCCGCAACCGGATCCACAATCGGATCCCCACATGCGCGGTTATCGGCCAGGGGGTCGATCTTCTCCAGGCGGTGGCAGGCCAGCATCAGCCAAAACATCAAAACCTCACCGTGGCAACGCCGGTAAAATTGTCATCTTTCACCTGCTCCCCCTCCATCTCCTCGGGATGGCTGAACGCAAGCTGCAGCTTCAAATCATGAATAATCGCCAGCCTCTCTCCAGGCTTCAGGACGTAGAAATTGGTACCTACGGTCAAAATACGGCTGGCCTGGTAGATGGGCCGGGCGCCGCTTCCTGAGCCGGAGAGGCCCGGATCCGCAAATGCGGTATTGGGATCCACCCACTCCAATCGTCCAACCAGCTCCACGTGATCTTCCACCCAGGGAGCGGGAATATAGAGGCCAAACTGGCCGTAGCCGCCCCGGATGTGGAAGTCAGGCACATCCAGGCTGGCATGGAAGACCTCCACGTCGATGTATTCGCCCTGGAGACTCAGCCACTTCCACGAAAACTGGAGGTCAAAGGCCATGGTATTACGTTCCTGTGCGGCCTCCCCTTCGCCGGTCAGGTTATAGACCCACGCACCACCGACGCCCAGATACAGCTCTTTGGCAGAGCCTTCGAAGGCTGTATCACGGCTACCAAAGGGGGTAATCTGGCCCCGGATCGCATAGGCGAACTCCTGGTTCACGTTCTGGATCCGGTTGCTCCCTTCGCCGTTGTACACCCCGGCCACCAGGCCACCCCTGATTTTTTTGGCGATGGGGATCTGCAGGTCCGCGCTGATGCCCAGATCCCGGCCGGCCCCCGAAGATCCGACAATTCGGGGAGAGGTGGGCAGCAAGCGGCGGGTATCCGAAGCCTGCTCATGAATGGAAAAAGGCAGCTTCTGCTGGCCCACGGTGATGCCAAACCAGCATACCGGTCGTGCGGCCAGCCAGGCGTCCTTGGGGGCGATCTCCGGCGTGAGGTCGACCTCCACCTTTGCCTCGATTCCGCAGCTCCCATATTTTGCGCCCAGCCCTAATCTGGACTGAAGAGAAAAACCGTCCTGATCCGCCGTGGAAACGTCGTCGTCTTGGATCCAGGCACCACTTGGGCGTACAAAGCCGTAGGGCTTGATCTCCAGCGTTGGCGCTGCGAGGGCAATCGAAAGGAGGCTGAGCATCGGCGGACTGTACCACATCGACGACCTTTCCTGGCAGTTCTACAGGCGTCGTCACCGACTTGTCGGATACAAGGGCGCGTGTCTCTGCTGAAGACCTCGCTGCTTCTGACCCCGCTGGTGCTCCTGGCGCGGGGCGCCGCATTCGCGGTACCGGTGTCGCTGGCGGGTTGGTTCGGCATCGACCCGCGGATGGACGCCTTCTATTATGCTCTCGGCGTCCCCACATTTTTGTTGGTGGTGGCCACCTCGGCATTGAGCACGGTCCTGATCCCGCTGTTGGCCGAGCGCCCTGGCCTGGCAGTGGGGAGCCTTGCGGTGCGTGTCGGTGCGGCGGCGGCCGGAATTGGCGTGGTCCTGGCGGCCCTCCTTGAGCCACTTCTGCCTGTGGTTACTGCATTTTCCGCGGACACCCGCAGCCAAACAGCCGCCTTTGCCTGGTCTCTGGTGCCCTTCGTGGCGGTGACAGCGGTGGCGGCGGTCCTTCGCAATGGCTGCGAGGTAGAAGGACGGTTTTCGGTGGCCTCCTTGGGTCCGCTGTTTCGGGCCTTGGGCACCCTGCTGGTGGCGGGGCTGCTGCGCGACCGGGGACCGGAGCTGCTGCCCATCGCCATGGCACTGGGGACCGGCAGCGAGGCGCTCTGGTACGCGGCCTGGCTGGGACCTCGGCTGGGCCCTATGCCAGAGGGAATCTGGAATCGCCTGTGGCTGGTACTTCCGGTTTTTGGCGGTGAAGCCCTGGTAGCGACCAACCCGCTGGTGGATCGGGCCTTCGCTGCAACCCTGGCGGCGGGCTCGGTGACGATGTTGGAGTATGCCGACAAGGTGCGTCTTGCACCGCAGACTCTCCTGGAATCTACCCTGGTGGTAGTTGCTTTTTCGACCTGGGCGAAGCTTCCTGGCTCCGATCGAAAGGAAGCGGTAGAGCAGGGACTGCGACAGGTCTTGTTGTTGGCCCCGCCCATTCTGGCAGGTCTGGCCGTGGGCAGCCTGCCGCTGGTTCGGCTGCTTTTTGAGCGGGGTGCCTTTGATCCGGCGGCGGTCTTTCCCCTCGCCAAGGCGGTCGCGGCGTTTATGCCAGGGGTACTCGGCACCTTGGTGGGGGTGTTGCTGGTGAAGGCCCATGTACTCGCGGGCCGCTACGCGCTTGTATTTTTGTTGGGACTTGGCTCGTCGCTGCTCAACGCAGCTCTGAACGCCCTGTTGGGACCCCTTTTTGGTGTGGTGGGAATCGCGGGCGCGACCTCTATTTCAACCACGGTGGTGGCGCTGGTGGCCCGGGGCATTTGGATTCAGCAGGAGGGCGGCGGGACCGGCTGGTCCAGGGCCATCGGGGCAGCGGCGCTCAGTTTCTTGTTGGGGGGTCTGCTGTGGAGGCTGCAGCCGGACTCCATCGCCGACCCGGCACTCTGGCTGGCGGCGTTGCCGCTGGTGGGAATGTTGGGACTGGGAATTCGATGGAGCGGAAGTCGCTGACCGAGACTCAGCCCGGTCCCAACAACCGCAGGCGGTGCCGCAAGTGTCCCGCCTCATCATGGGTCGATAGGGTGCACACCCAGCGCCCTTCTGCAGGTACAAAGCGCACATCCACCACCCCGTAGCCCATACGGTAGTAGCTGTCATAGACCCCTTCCGACCAGGAGCCACAGGTGGGCGCGGTGCAGTGGTGGCCGCCCAGGTTCATGGTGGGCAGGTTCATTTCCGGCAAGCCAGAATTGGTGCCGTCGTCGATGGCGCCCCCGCTGTGAATATCCCCACTAACAATAATGACATCTTCGATACGATTCTGCGCCAACCAGTCCAGCAGCGCCTGCCGCTCGTAGGCATAGCCATACCACGCGTCCGTTTTCAGGGTGGTCGGATTGAACGGAACCGTACTCACCAGCAGCTTGAAGGGTGCGGTGCTGGCAAGAAGCTCGGCCTTCAACCAGCTCCATTGCGGTTCCCCCAACATCGACTTGCCCGGTCCATCGGCTCGGGCGTGGTTGTGCCGGTGGCTGCGCAGGTCCAAAAGAAAAATGTCAAGCGGTCCGTCACTGACCCGGGTCCACAGGTCCCCGTTCTGGCCTACCGTACGCCCCGAATAGGCGGCAAAGGCGGCACGGGCCACGTCGCGGTACGGCATGCCGCCAAAGCCGTTGTCCGATCCGTAGTCGTGATCGTCCCACATCATCATCATCGGCGTGGTCGGCAGGAGCAGCCGCTGCAGATCCCGCCCGGAGGCTTCGCCACCGAGCAGATCCCGGTACATGTCCCACCAGGCCGCTGGGTCCAGACCGCCCACATCATAGGGATCACGGTGGTCAAAATCCCCGATCTGAAGCACCAGATCCAGGTTCTCCCTGGCGAGGCTACCGTAGACGGGCGTAGCAAGCTGGCTGCGGCCGTCGGCGATCAGCCCCACCTGTGCGGTCCCCTGGCCACCCGGATCGAAGGTGGAGAAGCTACGTACCGGGCTTGTGCGTCCCCCCTCCACTTCGACCATGTAGGTGTACGCCGTCGCCGGGAGCAGATCCGCCAGTGTGACCGTCCCCGTAAAGTCACGCTCAGCCGTCACTGCGACCCACGGCGACTGGACAAGGGCAGCACCGGCGGATTGGTGCCATACCCGAAACCGGCGGGCCTCCGTCAGCCGAACCCAGATCGTGGCGGTGGTGTCCGACAGCCCCCCCACGCGGGGTAGAATGGAGAGTCCACCCACCACCCCGCCATCGGGTGCGGCTGCCGACAGGCCCGCAAAGTGCCGACCACTATCGACGCTGGAGTCACCAGAGAGAAGGGAATCCTCCACGCCCGGTACCGCCGTTCCGGGTGGCTTGGAGTCGGTCGACGGCGCATGACAGGCGAGCAGGACGAGGTACACCAACGGAGCTATCCGCCCGCTCCCCCGTCGTCCACAGTCAGGGGGGTGCCAACGAGGTCGGGCGCAGAACGTGCCTCATGAGGAAGTCTCCGTGGTGCAGAGATTCTAAACAGTCCCGGTGCTTTGGGGAGGGGCGGGTTAGACAGCACACTGTTGCTTGGGAGACAACAATGGATCGACTCTCGGATGTGGAAGTCTTCGTGCAGGTGGTGGAGCGGGCCAGCTTCTCGGCTGCGGCCGATGCGCTGGGCATCTCGCGGAGCCATGCAAGCCGGATGGTGGCCAACTTAGAGGAACGCCTGGGGCTACGGTTACTTTTTCGCACGACACGAAAGGTCCAGACCACCAGCTCCGGCCGCCTGTTCTACGAACGCTGCGCGCCCATGATCGCGGGGATCTCCGCCGCAGAACAGGAAGTCCGCGACGAGAGCCACTCCCCCGCCGGCACCTTGCGGATCTCGCTGCCGGCCGCCTTTGGCCTGCGCTACCTCGCCGCTCCTGTGTCCGAATTTGCGCTGCTCCACCCACAGCTTCGAACGGTTGTGCACTTTGATGACCGCAAGGTAGATGTAGTGGGGGAAGGCTACGATCTCTCCATCCGCGGTGGCACCGTCACCGAGGATGACATGGTGGCCCGCAAGCTCTGGTCCTTCCAGACCGTGCTCGTGGCCGCTCCGGCCTACCTCGCTGCCCACCCGCCCCCCAACCTCCCGTCCGAGCTCGAAGCCCACCCGGCGGTGCTCTACGAGGGCAGCGCTGCGCCCGGAATCTGGACCTTTCAACGAGGTAAGGAACGTGAGTCCGTGGTCACGCGCAGCGTGTTTATGGCCAACGCCGCCAGCGCCGTCCATGCCGCATGTAATGCGGGTGTGGGTGTGGCCGTCCAGCCGGAGTGGATGGTCCACGAAGACCTCGCCACCGGCAAGCTGGTTCAGCTCCTCCCGGAATGGGAGCTACCCACCTTGGCATTCTGGATGCTCCGTCCGGACCGGAAGGGTGTACCTGCGCGCGTGCGCGCCTTTCAGGATTTTCTGCTCGAACGGATCCCCAGCGCACCGTGGAACCCGACTATACGCCCAACCACGCACGCATCGGCGCAAAGTAGTGGTCCTTCCAGCCTTGACGATAGGATGCACCCTGCCCCTGAGGGATCTTCGTATGGCGCAGCGTGAGGCGACTGCCGCCCGGCACCGCCTCGATCAGCACTTCCAGGCGACTGTCTGACGTAGCCTCCTCAAACTCCAGCGTGCGCCAGGCCTGCACAATCCGATGGTGCGGCTCCAGCTCCATGTGGATGCCGGTGATGTAGCCGTCCCATGCGGTAAATCGCCCACCGACTTTCGGATCCGAGCTGGCCCCTGCTCCCGTCATGTCCCCGTGACCATCCCCATCCAGCCAGGCGTTGTACAGACGCTCGGGCGGAATGGGGAATTCTGCGCTCAGCTCAAACTCGTCCATCGGTACTCCCTTCGGGAATGCTAACACCAACGTGAATCGGGCATAGGGGACTTCCCTTACATGCTTCTATCACCACCCTGCCAACGCGCGACCACCAACGCCAAGGTGTCGATCGCGGCCGGCGTAACACCCGGCAAGCGGGCGGCTGCACCCAAAGTCGGCGGACAAGCACGACTCAGACGCTCCCGGCACTCCATCGAAAGGGCAGAAATCTGCATAAAGTTCACACCTTCCAACGAAAGCTGCTCCAGACGAAGAGCATCGGCCCGACGCCCCTCTTCGCGCACGATGTAGCCCGCATATTTTACATCGATCTCCACCTGCTCCCCCACCTCGGCCTGCGCGCTCATCTGCGGAAACAGCGGCCGCAGTGCCATCCACTCCACCTCCGGGCGGCGCAGATACTCTTCCAGGCTCTGGGCCTTTCGGAGCGGCGGGAGGGAGGCCGAGGCCAGGCGCTCCAGCGTGGCCGCGTCGGGCACCAGCACCTGCTGCTTGATCCACGCCTTCTGCTGCTGGATCTCTGCCTCCTTCTCGGAAAAACGCCGCCAGCGCTCCTCGGGCAGCAGCCCAAGCGCCCGGGCCTTCGGACTCAGGCGGCGGTCCGCATTGTCCTCGCGTAGCAACAACCGATGCTCGGCCCGGCTGGGGAACATGCGGTAGGGCTCCCCTCCCACCCCCCGGCTCACCAGATCATCCACCATCACACCGATGTAGGCCTCGTCACGACCCAGGCGTAACGACGCTCCCGCCGCATGGATCCCCGCCATGAGCCCTTGTGCCGCGGCTTCTTCGTAGCCGGAGGTGCCATTGATCTGCCCTGCACAGTAGAGCCCCGGCAGCGCCTTGAGCTGAAGATCGTGCCCCAGCGACGTTGCGTCGATACAGTCGTATTCCACGGCATAGCCGTACTGCAGAATCTCCGCTTCCTCCAACCCAAAAACCGAATGGATCAGCCTATCCTGGACCTCTTTGGGTAGAGAGGTGGAGGTGCCGTTCACATAGACGCGGTTGGTCTGGAGCCCCTCCGGCTCCAAAAAGAGCTGGTGCCGATCCTTGTCCGCAAAACGGACGATCTTGTCCTCGATACTGGGACAATAGCGAGGCCCGCGGCCCTGGATCTGCCCGGAGAACATGGGCGAGCGATGCAGCGCGTCGCGAATGATCTGGTGGGTCTCCGCATTGGTCCAGGTGATGTACATGTCGCGACTGCCGGGACGCGCTCCCGGAGGATCAAAGGAAAAATGTCCTGGATCATCGGGCTGCTTCTCCAGGAGATCCCAGCGGATCGTCTCGGCAGCAAGGCGCGGAGTGGTCCCGGTCTTCAGGCGATTCAGCGGGATTCCCAACCGGCGCATACAGGCCGAGAGTGCCAGTGCGGCCTCCTCGCCGATCCGCCCCCCCGCGATCTGCTCCTCGCCGCAGTGCATCAGGCCACCCAGAAAGGTGCCCGTCGTAAGCACGACATTGGCGGTGCGCAGCGCTCGACCATCCGCCAGACGCAGCCCGGTGATCCGTCCTCCCCCGATCAGCAGCTCGGCCGCCTCTCCCTCAACAATCTCCAGGTTCTCCAGCTCCTCCAACGCGGCCCGCATCAGCGACGGGTACAGGGCCACGTCCACCTGTGCGCGACTGGCCTGCACCGCAAGGCCCTTTCGGGTATTCAGGCGTCGGAACTGAATGGTCGCCTGGTCGGTGATTCGCCCCATCAACCCACCCAGCGAATCGATCTCCCGCACCAGGCAGCCCTTGGCCAGCCCGCCCATCGCCGGATTACAGGAGAGACGCCCAATCTGGGCGCGATGAAAGGTCAAGAGCGCCGTCCGCCGCCCCAAACGGGCCGCAGCAGCAGCCGCTTCGCAGCCCGCATGTCCGGCCCCCACCACCACCACGTCGTAGTCCATGGCCGCGCTCTAAGCGCTGCTGGTGAGACTGCCCACCAACGCCACCTTTTTTCGCGCCGGGAAGGATCCCGGTGCACAGAATGTCTCCCTTCCGGAGACCCGATGCGCCCCAGTATCTATGAGCTGTCCACCCACACGCTGGATTGCAGCCCAACATCCCTCGCCGACTATCAGGGCAAGGTGGCCCTGGTCGTGAACCTCGCCTCCTTTTGCGGCCTTACCCCGCAGTACCAGGGTCTGGAGGCCCTCTACCAGGAGCTGCAGGGAAAAGGTCTGGTGATCCTCGGCTTCCCCTGCAACCAGTTCGGTGGCCAGGAGCCGGGCAGCGCGGAGGAGATCCAGACCTTTTGCTCCCGCAACTATGGCGTGAGCTTTCCGCTCTTTGAGAAGGTGGAGGTCAAAGGTCCAGGCCAAAGCCCGGTCTACCAGCGCCTCACCACGGACGCTCCGGCGCCTTCTTGGAACTTCACCAAATACCTGGTGGGAAAAGATGGAAGGCTGATCCAGCATTTTGCGCCCACCGTGCGGCCCGATGACCCCGAGCTGCGGGCGGCGATCGATCTCGCCCTGAAAGCGTGACTCACCACAGAGTCACGTCGCAAGTGATATGACATTTGGAGTGCCGGGCGTCCATGTCCGGTTAACTGCGAAGAATGACGCTGCGGTGGCTGTTGCTGAGGGCTGGGGGAGTCGCACTGATCCTGTGGGCCGGCGTCTGGTCGCGGCACCTGGAAATGCAGCGGGAGCTGCCATTCCGATTGCGCGCAACGGAATTTGTGGAAGGTATGGTCAAAATGGCCGCCCGCTGGAAGGGGGAGGAGGAGCCGGAGCTGCGGCTGTTGGGAGGGCTCCCCAACCGCGCCACCTGGGAGTGGTGCAAGGATCCCGCCACCGGGCTGCCCTCCAACAAAGAGCTCTGCGCCGATGCCCGGGCCGCGGCTCTCTTTTTCCCACCTTCTTCCCGAGAGATCGGCCGAAAGATGGCGGCCACATGGAAGGGAGACGAGTTCCCCGTCCCCAACATCAGCTACGTCGTCTCCTGGTACGCCGGCCGGGATCCCATGGAGATGTACCCCTCCGAGCTGCTTTTGCTGGCAACCTGCACCGCTCCCTTGCTGGGCGCTCCGGTTGAGGGCAACTCCACCCCCATCGAGGCCCTCGCCGGGCAGGAGCGGCTGCGCCAGGGCGCCATCCACGCCTGCGGGAGCTGCGCGCCCAAGCCCGCACTGCTGGCCACCTACACACGCACCCCCTTTCCCGTCTCCATCGCCATCGCCGGAGAGGTCGGCGCGCGCGGGACCGGAAGCCTCAAGGACCCGGTGGCACCGCTGGGGGCTCTGGCCATCGCTATCCGGCGTGGGGAAGAAGTACCCGTAGAAGCCCTTGAAATACCAGGCCAGGCGGGCCTTGTCGCCTTGGAGTGGGGCAGGCTGGGCGACGAGCGACGCCTGCCAGTGCTGCTGAAGCTGGCCAACGATGGTCCCTCGGCTGCGGATCGCATCGCCGCGCTCTACGCCGCAGTGCGTATCAGTGGCGGCTTCGACGGCGTGAAGAAGTGGGAGGGACTACCGGGAAGTGAAGTCGCCGCCTCCAAGGCCCTCGCGGTGGCCGCGGCCCTCGATCTTTAGGGGCCAGAGGCGCTACTATCAGAGGGTGCGAATCTTCATTCTGAACCCCTCGATCCGTGATGAGCAGTTCGGTCGCTTTGCGGCCCTGCTGGAACCGATGCCCTGTATCGGGGTGGCCTATGTCGCCACCTTCCTGTCCAAAGCCGGGCACGAGGTTCTGGCCTACGACGACTTTGCCCTGCGTGGGGGCGCCGCAGGCGTCCTGGCGGCAATGGAGACCTTCAAACCCCAGGTTTTTGCCGCATCTGTACTCACGCCCGTCGCAACCGACATCAAGGCCCTGCTGCGGAAGATCAAGGATCGCTGGCCCGACATCAAGATGTTTTTGGGCAATATCCACGCCGATCTTTTCCCGGAAGAGTTTCTGGATGTGGCGGACGCGGTGGTGCACGGTGAAGGCGAACACGCCTCCGTGGAGCTGGTCAAAGCCTGGGAGGAAGGGCGCTCTGGCGAGGGAATCGCCGGGATCACCTTGCGGGTGGGCGACCAGCTCCGCACCGGGCCCAAGCGCGCCCTGCCCACCAACCTCGATGCCTACCCCTTTCCGGACTGGGGGCTGCTGCCCTACTCGCGCTACAGCCTGCTGCCCCTGGGGACCATTCAAAAGCCCATCGTGGCCATCGCGGCCAGCCGCGGCTGTCCCTTCCGATGCACCTACTGCTCCATCGAAAACCAGGGAAAGATCTACCGGAAGCGGTCGATCAAGAACGTGGTGGACGAGATCGAGTATGGTGTGCGCACCTGGGGCATCAAACAGTATGGCTTCATGGACCCCATCTTTCCGATGGGCCCCAAACACGGCATTGAGTTCTCCAAAGAGATGATCCGCCGCGGCCTGAATGACAAAATCGTCTGGCTGGCCGAGTGCCGCACCGACGTGGTGGACAAGGAGTCTCTGGTTTGGCTGAAAAAGAGCGGCTGCCGACGGATGGTATTCGGCATTGAGTCCGGCGTGGATACCCTGCTCAAAGCCGTCAAAAAGCAGAATACGGCCGACCGGAGCCGGCAGACCATCCAGTGGTGCCGGGAAGTGGGCATCACCACCGTGGGTCTGTTCATGATCGGGCTGCCCAACGAGACTCCCGAGCAGACCCAGCAGACCATCGAATACGCGTGCTCGCTGGAGTTGGACTTCGCAAAGTTCGCGATCACCGTACCCTTTCCGGGCAGCGAGCTGTACCGGGAGCAGGTGGCCTCCGGCATCTTGACGCGTAAAGACTGGGAGAACTATACCACCTTCAATCCTGACCAGAATCGGATTGTGGTGGCCTCCCAGGTGCAGTCGCCGGACCAGCTCCTGCAGTCGCTGCGGGAAGCCACCTTCCGCTTCTACATGCGCCCCAGGCTGATCGCGCGTCAGCTTGTCAAGATCCGCTCCATTGACGCACGTCAGATGGCGGCCGGCATCTGGAGCGTGATTCCTGACGCGCGAAGGCTTATCATGGACGTATGAAGTACGACGAAGGCATCGCTCCGGGTATACGCCTGCACCTCAACAACCTTGGGCTGGCCACTCAGGGTCTGCGATCCTCCCTGCTCGCCCATCCCGTGTACAATCGCATTGACGACAGTCACGCCCTGCGCATCTTTATGAAGTCGCACGTCTTTGCGGTCTGGGACTTCATGACGCTGCTGAAGTCGCTTCAGCGCTCCACCACCTGCGTAGAGCTGCCCTGGGTTCCGCCGGTGGATCGCATTTGTGCCCGTCTGATCAACGACATTGTGCTGGAAGAGGAGACCGACGAGCCCGAGTCGGGTCTGTACATCTCGCACTTTGAGCTGTACCTGGACGCCATGCGGGAGATCGGAGCGGACACCGCCCCCATCCTGCACATCGTGGAGGGCATCCGCGCCGGGGGCCGCTTCGAAGATCTGGTTCGGACGGTCGATGTCCCGGAAACCACCAAAGCTTTTACACGGACCACCCTGGCCCTGGCGCAAGAGCCTCCGCACTGTGTGGCGTCGGCCTTTCTTCTCGGCCGGGAATCCGTGATCCCAGCGATGTTCCGGCGGATTCTGGGAGAGGTCAACGAACGCGGCGACCGGTGGAGCCGGGTGATGGGCGTGGTCCGGCGGCGCTTCCGCGCGGTAGACCAGCACCGGGCGTTGCGGCTGTACCTGGATCGGCACATTCACCTGGATGGAGGCGATCATACACCGATGGGAGAGCGCCTGCTGATGGTGCTCTGCGGCAACGACGCCCGGAAATGGGACGAGGCGGCCAGTGCAGCACGGCGTGCCCTGGAGGCCCGAATCGCGCTATGGGGGGGTGTCATCGCCGAGGTCGAAGGACGGCGGCGGGCAGCCTAAAGGAGCGTGGATGCAGAAGTTGGTGCGCGGGATCCGGGAGTTCCGGGAAAAAGTACGTCCAGGCTACAAAGAGAAGTTTGGACACCTGGCCTTGGGGCAGTCCCCGGACTGCCTTTTCCTCACCTGCGCGGATAGCCGGGTCGTCCCCAACGTGGTGGCCTCCACCGATCCGGGGGATCTTTTTGTCGTCCGTAACGTGGGAAACCTGGTCCCGGTCTGTGCCGCCTCGGGAGTACCGGGTGTGGATGCCGGAGAAGGTGCGGCCATTGAGTTTGCGGTGCTGGTGCTCAAGGTAAAGGACATCGTGATCTGCGGGCACTCGGACTGCGGCGCGATGAGCGCGTTGCTGTCCAACCAGCTCCCCGAGAATGCGCCTCACCTGGAGGCCTGGCTGCGCTCCGGGCGGGTGCCGTTGGAAGAAGCGGCGCGCGACCTGCACTTCCGCGAGGGGCTCTCCCCCGTGAACCGGCTGTCCCAGGCCAACGTACTGCGGCAGCTCGATCACCTGCGCAGCTACCCGCCGGTCCGCGAGCGCGAGGCGGCGGGCACGCTGAAGCTGCACGCCTGGTGGTTCGACATCGGCGAAGCCGAGGTCCTCGCCCACGATGCGGCACGACGGAGTTTTGAGGTCGTGGGGGGCTGAACCTGTGGGGTTTCAGCGGCGAATCCCCTCCCGCCGCTCCGCAGTGCGGCGGTCCAGCGCGATCCACTCCTCCACGGTGCGGCATTGCACCGCTTCCACCCGCTGGATCGCCCAGCCGTTGTACTCCGCGCTCAAATCACAGCCCGCCCAGCGACGGCCCAACTGCTCGGCCACGGTGACCGTGGTGCCCGAGCCCGAGAAGGGATCCACCACCAGACCGCCCACCTCCGTCGCGGCGAGGATCAGCCTGCGAAGGAGCTGCTCCGGCTTCTGTGTCGGGTGGGGGGTCTTCTCGCCCATACCGTTGCAGGTGGTGGGCAGCTCGATCACATCCTTCGGCTTTGCACCTTTGGGATTGGGGGTCCAGTCTTCCCGCGGGCCCTGCCCTTTGCCGTATTGACTTGTCAAGGCTTGAGGGTGGGAAGGGTACTTCAACGTGTGGGCCCCATAGGGGATGCGGATCGGGTCCACGTTCAAGCGGAAGGCCTCAGAGCGTCGGAAGTGAAGAATGCTCTCGTGCGACCGCCCCCAGTCCCGGCCCAGGTTGGCCTTGTTTTTGTAGTGCCAAACCAACCAACGGCAGGCGTGAAAGTGGCTGCTCGCCGGCCGCTTGAGGTCCGCCAGGATCTCAGAGAAGCCGCAGATGTACAGCGATCCCGTCGGCTTCAGGGCGCGGGCCGCCGGCGCGATCCAGCTCAACGACCAGGCGATGTAGTGCTCCTGGCTCTCAAAGCTGTCCCAGCCCGCCTTGTTGATGTTGTACGGGGGGTCCGCGAAGATGAGATCGACAGATTCCGAGGGCAGAGACGCCAGCCATGCCACACTATCACCCCGGTAGAGCGCACCATTCGAATGGCGATACTGAAGCTCAAAATCCACGTTTTCGCCCCCAAACACTGCTATAGCGCTTCAATCGCCCCCTTGTAGCGCTGCACCTGCCGCGCGAGGTGCCCCTGCTCGCCTTCCAGCCTTAGCGCCTGCGTGGGACAGACCCACCAACAATACAGACACTGTACGCAGTCCGTAAAATTCACACCAATCTCCGCCAGCGGCACCCCAGTGGGGCAGACCTCCGCGCAGCGACGGCAGTCACCACATCCCGACGCGTCGCGACCCACCAGGCGCAGGCTGTCGTCCTCCAGGCTGTACACATCCTGGATGATCTTCAGCTTGTAAGCTGCCTCCGTCACCTTGGGCTGCGCCACCAGCGGCCGCGTCGCCTTCTTCAACCACAGGAGCTGCCGGGCCTCCGACAGCACCGCAAGGCGGCTGCGTGCGGGCGCTGGACGCAGGTGGTGAAGCACCGGCACCTGCCGCTCCAGCTCCGCCTCCTCCTCCAAAAGACCGGCTTCGCGCGCATGGATCAGGTAGGGAACCCGCTCCACCGGCATGTCCATCAGGCGGCAGACCAGCCGATCATTCAGGATTGCATCGTCCGACATCAACAGCAGCCCCAGCCCCACCGGGTCCCCATCCCCCGGGCCGTTGCCCTCCATCCCGATCACCCCGTCCACCAGGATCAGGTCGGGGCGCACCACACGGTTGAGCACAAAGATGTTGCGACCCAGATCGTAGTGCATCTGGCGTTTATCCTGCCCTACCGTGATACCCACCCAGTTCTTCATCGCGCAGGAGAGCCCCGCCTCAGCGTGGGTCTTGATCTTGGGCACCGAGATCAGGTAGTCACAGTCCAAGATCGTGCGGGCAACCAGGGGTTTGGCCCCACCCTCCAGGTTGACGGGGCGCCCCGCGTCGCGGTTCAGATCCACCACCGCCACCCCCGCGCGCGCACAGAGCGCCCGCACCCGAAGGCGACGTAGACTGTCGATATTCCGTCGTTCAATGCCTACATTCGAGCCATCGGCCACCGTCAGGTCGCGGTAGCCCCGGCGCTGCAGCCCGACGATCAACGCATTCAGTACCCGAAGGTCTACAGAATTGCCGGTCAAAGCAACCAGATCGTTGTTCAGGTTGGGCTTGATCACCACCCGCGCATCGCGGGAAGCCGGAAGGCGATGCTCCCAAAGAGCAAGCAGCGCCTCCACCGTTGTGTGGATTTCCCCCGTGCTTTTTGCGGTACGGACGTCCACCCGACCGCGACTGGAGCTGTAGCTCAACACCGCCCCAGTCTAACCTCAGCGGCCCCGAAGCTGGGCAAAAATCTCCTCATAGCGTTGCCACACCGACTCCCAGGCATAGTGTGCTTCGACAAAGCGGCGTCCCTCCTCACCGATTTGAAGGCGCAGCTCCGGATTCTCCACCAGCTTCCAGATCGCGTGGCGCAGGGCGTCCGCATCGTCAGGCGGAACTGCAAGTCCGATGCCGCCCGTTGCCTCACGAATAGCAGGTTGTTCCGACCAGATCACCGGACGACCACAGGCCATCGCCTCGATGGCCGTGTAGCCGAAGCCCTCCTCCATCAGCGTCGGGAAAAGAACCACATCGGCGGCCTGATAAAATGGAACCATATCAGGTACATCAAAGGCAAAGTCTACAGGTTGCTTGAAGGATTGAAGCCGGAGGCGATCCGCATAGATCGCGTCGGCCACCGCCCCCACGATGCTCAGGCGTACCCGGCGACGTTGCTCCGGGCGCAGGCGCCCCACCGCATCGATGGCCAGATGCTGTGCTTTACCCGGCAAAATCCGGGATGGATACAGCAGACGCAGTGGCTCCACGCCAGGCGGCGGCATCGGCGAAAAACGCGCCAGATCCACGCCGTTCCGAACGAGGTGCAGGTTCTTTTCAGGAAGTCCAATCTCCAGAAGTCTCCGACGAGTCGCTTTGCTCACCGCCAGAATTGCCGCCTGCCGACCACGGAAGCGGTAGAATGCCTCGCGGGCCCGCACGCCCACCCCCGCCCCCGAAGAGCTGCCGCCAAAATTCAGATCATGCACGATGATTGCGTTTAAAAGCCCTGGTACCCACACCTCGATCGAGTTGGAGAGCACCAGATCCGGCCGGAACTCGGCCGCCTCGCGGAGCGCCGCCGCCGCCAAGGTAGGCCAAGAGCTCGCCCCGCGAAGGTGGACCCGGCGTGCATCGGCGGGCAGCCCCTGCTCGGAATTCCGCCAGCCCACCAGGAGGCGCACCTCATGGTTTTTCTTCGCTTGCGCGACCAGATTTTCAAACACCGTCTCCGTTCCGCTCCGAACATCCGGAGGATAGCGGCGCGCCACCATCAGGATACGCATCGACGATTCCCCGCCCCCAAAAAAGGGAACATAACCCCTGTAGCTCCAAAGCCGCCTGTCCAGAAGCCGAGGATCGGTTAGCATGAGCCACGATGGAACACGCGGTTGGCGCACGCACAGACATCGGCCGAGAGCGGGAAGGCAATGAGGACAACCATTGCAGCTTCCGGCGCTCCGATGGCGTGCATGTGCTCATCGTCTGTGACGGAATGGGCGGCCATGAAGGCGGCGAAATCGCCAGCCGTGTTGCCTGCGAGACCCTGAAAGCGGAGCTGGAAGCTGCCGAAGGGCTCAACCCTCCCCTCCACCTGCGCGACGCCCTGTACAAGGCCAACGCGGCCGTGCTGGCCGCCGCGACACCCGCGGGCGGACGGGACATGGGCACCACTGCCGTCGTCGCCTGGGTGGACGGGCGGCGGCTTTGGTATGCCTGGGTGGGGGACAGCCGGCTGTTCCACCTGCGGGACGGCGTCAAAATCGGGGGAACGAAGGATCATACCCGGGTACAGGTGATGGTGGACCTGGGCATGCTCACCGAGGAGGAAGCTCAGGGCCACCCCGAGGGTCATATTTTGATGCAGGCGCTGGGGGGTGGCCCGGCCGCACAGCAGTCTTTTGAGCCCGGGATTACCGACGACCCCATCGATTTAAGCCAGGGAGACGTCATCATCCTGTGCACGGATGGACTGCACGACCTGGTGCCCGAGGCCGGACTGATTGTGGCATCCTCGGGAAGAACGCCGACCGAGGCCACCGAAGCCCTGGTACAAGCCGCATTAGAGGCCGGTGGCTACGACAACATCACCGTGGTGCTGATGATCGTGGATGCGCCCAGCAGCCCGGTATTGTCCGTGGAGTTGGAGCAGCAATTACGGTCAAAGCTCAAGCGGAACCCGCCCGTCACCCCCGCAAGACTCCAGGCCAAAGAGCCCATCCTGCAGCCGATCCTGGCCGGCCTGTTTTTCGGCACCCTGGCCGGGCTGGCCCTGGGTTGGTGGATCCACAACCACATCTGAATGAAGCCTCATTCAGTTGCCGCATGGCGAGCGAAGGAGGAGCGCCTATCTGCGCTGTAGCAGTACCGTTCCCCGGCTGGTACCGCCACCAGAGTTCTGCAAATGCAGGGTTTCGGTACACTGGAGCTGGTGGCTGCTCCGCTGGCTGTCGTCGCCACAGCCGCCCCCGCGGGCGGTTACGGCCGGGCCGCTGTCCACCCGGACCCGCACTTTCCAGCTTCCTGCGCCCAGTGCCCAGGACTGACCCGTGCCCTCTGAGAGGGTGAAGGGAAGGTTGGCGTCCACCACCACCGGCGCTGCTTGGACCGTAACGGGGATCTCCACGACTTGATCGCCTACGGTGGCCACCACGGTGGTCGTGCCTACCGCTCGGCCGGTCAGCATGGGCGGCATACCCGGTGTAAGCTCGGCAATGCTGCTGTCCACCACCCGAAGCTTGGGGATCACCCGGGGCATGGCATTGCCCTCGGGATCGGTCGCACTCAGCGGAACGGCCACCTGCTGGCCGACTTTCAGGTCCAACGTGTCTGGGCCGGCAATGGCACCGAGCGGGCGGCAGAAGATGTGGACAATCCTCTCGACTTTCTCCACGGATACCCGCACCGCTGCCGTACCCGTGCCCCGGCAGGCCAGCGACGTGGGCCCCACCCGCTCCAGCGGCGCGGGCACACTGAGCGTGTACTCCGGCACCACCGTCAGCGGCTGGTTGTAGGGATTTAAGACCACGGGCGCGAGATCGAAGGGGGCGCGATCGTAGATCGGCCCCTCAGGAACGCTCAGCTCCAGCCGTGCGGGAACCTGATCTTTGCTGGTCAAAGCCCCAGTACATGCCAGAAGGAGGAGCAACATCCGCTAGGACGCCGCCGCGATCAGCTCCAGAATCTCAGCCTCTTCCAACATCCGGTTGCCCGCTTTGGCTTTCTCCCGGATGGCGGCAACCCGCGCCGGGGTGGCCTCGATATTCCGACGCTTCAACCAGAACAAAATGTTGGAGTCGCCGGCCTGGTGCCCGATCTCGATCTCCTGCTGCCGCCCGAACCACCCCGCGGGAACCCCAGAGTAGACCCGGTCGGCCAGCCAGTCGTTGCCCTTGTTGATGGCCTTGATGATTGCGGCAGCATGTACGCCCGTTCCGGTGCGAAATGCGTCGCGACCAAACACGGGGTAGCCCACGGGGATGGGCACGCCGCAGGCACGCGACACCAGATCCACCAGCTCGGCCAGACCCGACAGATCTCCGGCGATGGCGCCGCGCAATTTCTCGTTTACCAGGAGTTGATCCAGGGAGGTGTTGCCCACCCGCTCGCCGATGCCCAGCACACAGCCGTGCACCCGGTCGGCCCCGGCTTCGATGGCGGCCATGGCGTTGTACAGCCCCAGCCCGCGATCATTGTGGCCGTGCCAGTCAATCCGCACCTTGCGCCCGTATCCGCGCAGCAGCTCCCGGGTGAACCGAATGAGCGCGGCCACGCCGGCGGGGTTCACATGCCCCACGGTGTCGCACAGGCACAGTCCGTCCGCACCTTCCTCGATGGCGGCGGTGAACAGCCGGCGCAGTGTGGTGGGGTGAGAACGAACGGTATCCTCGGTTACAAAAGTGCAGGGAAGGCCCGCCTGCTTGGCCATGCGCACTGCGGTCCGGGTGCGCTTTTCCAGAAGGTCTTCGTCCCACCCTTCGGTGTACAGGCGGATCGGCGAGGCCCCAAGGAAGGTCATGGCTTCGATGGCCACGCCGGTCTTCTGCGCGATCTCGATGATGGGGCGCACGTCCGCTTCCACCGTGCGGGCGGCGCAGGTGGGCTGGATGGAAAGTTTTTCGTCCCGAATCTGCTCGGCCAGCATGGTCACATCGGCGACGGCGCGGGGCCCGGCTCCGGGCAGACCGATGTTGGTGTGGTGCACGCCGATCCGGTCCAGCAGCCGCAGGATCTGCCGCTTGTCCTCGGCGCTGGGATCGGTGACCGATGGGCACTGAATGCCGTCGCGCAGGGTTTCGTCCACATAGCGTACCGCTCCCAGGGGGGCGGCGGGCTCGCAGGTGTTCCAGTCGTAGATGACGTCAAGCTCGGAGGGCTGGGTCATGGGATCCTCGGGAGCGCGTATATAAGCCGTCCGCTGTCCGCCGTCAGCCCATGTCTTGCCCTCCTTCCGGCAGCGGATAGCGGATGGTCGAAGGCTAAAAACCCTGGTGTACCAGCTCGGCCGCAGCCAGCTCCCACATCCCCAGGAGCTGGTCGGGGTAGACCCCGAGCGCCACCAGGCTGCCCGCAAGCACGTAGAGGGCCACCTTCTCCCGGAGCAACAGGTCGTGGGGCTGCGCATCCTGAGGCGGGGGCCCCCCGAAAATCATAAACCAGGCACGCAGAACTACAATTCCGTTGAAGGCGGAGGAGAGGATCGTGAGGAGGTTGGTGCCCAGCCGGGAGCCCAGCGCGGCAGAGGCGACCAGATCCTCGGCGACAAAGCCCAAGGTGCCGGGAAAACCGATGGAGCACAGGCCGAAGAAGAGGAAGGAGCCCGCCAGCAGCGGCGCCTCCCGATAGCGTCCTGATGCCGTGGTCAGCGAGAGGGTGCCCGCCCGGGCTTCGAGGGCCCAGACCGTCAGCCCCATCCCGGTGAGTGCGAGACCGGAGGAGATCCAGACTGTCAGGCCGCCCACGAGGTGCAGCGGGGTGGTGCCGGTGAGCCCGGCCAGCGTGAGCGCGGAGTGGCTCATCGCCAGATAGCCCAGCATTGGCCGTACTTCCTTCTGCACCAGGCCCAATGCCGCACCATAGGCGGCGGTGATCAGCGAGAGCACCGACAGCACCTGCAGCTCGCGGGGGTCTCCGCTGCGCATCAGCGGCACCAGAAAGCGCACGACCACATAGGCGCCCACCTGGGGCATGGTGAGCATGAGCACACCCCCCAGCGATCCCCGGCGATAAATCTCTGGAAACCAGGAGTGCAGGGGCATAATCCCCTTGCGGCTCATCACCGCCACCAGCAGCAGCGGGGTCGCCGCCCACTCCGCCGACGTCCGCAGCAGCACCAGCCCGCCCACGAGGCTCAGCGCCGAGATCACCATGTACAGGCCCACCACCCGCACCGTCTGCCGCCCGGCCGGCCGCCCCCTCAGGTCGCTCAGGGGCAACAGGATGGAGAGCACCCACAGCAGCCCAAAGAGCAGGGGGTGGGGGGTGGCAAAGATGCCCAGGGTCAGGGCCTGCGCCAGCAGCACCCGCCCAAACAGCGCCGGACGCCCCACCTGCCGCGGCGCAACCAGCACCACCCCCAGGCTCAGCAGCGCAGCATAGGGCATCAGCACCGCAGACAGGGCATCCACATGGAACAGGGCCTGGCCGGCCACCTGCGGCCCCAGCTCCAAAGGCTGCGCACGCCGCCCCCAGGTCCAGCCCATGGCCACTGCGGAAAATAGTGTAATCCCTGCTACAGATGCAGCGAGACGCCGGGCATGCTGTTCTTCCCGACTCTGCAGGAGCCAGAGTCCCGTCCCCAGCGGCAGCAGCAGGCACAGCCCCAGAAAGACGGGGATCATCGCCGCTCCTCGCTGCCTGCCAACCAGGCCACCCAGGCCCGCTCCAGGCGGTCGGCGGAGCGAAGCAGTGCCAGCACGGGTGCCACCACCAGCAGCTCCAGCAGGGCGTCGTGGTAGCCCCGCTCCAGTGCGAGGCGGTACAGCCAGCTTCGCAAGGAGGCAGGGAGAATGCTGGAATACCAGGCTCCAGTCGGGTTCAGGTGCCCGCCCACCGCCGCCTCCAACTGGTTGTGATCGCGCAGGGCCGAGGGTGCCCGCAGCAATTGCAGCGCCCGAATCAGGGCGTGCCCGACGATATGGGCAACAGCAAGCTGCCGAAAACCGAAGCCGATCTCGGCAAGGATCAGGCCGACCTGGGTCACCGAGGCATAGGCGAGGCTGCTCTTGATGTCCGACTGCACCCGTCCGACCATCGTGGCGTGGACAGCCGTGCTCAGCCCGATCACGATCAGCGCCACCTGCGCTGCGGGAACCTGGGCGATCAAGGCGCCATTCCGCAGCAGTACGTAGGCCCCCGCATGAACGGAGAGGGCTCCATAAAAAATCGCGGAGGAGGGGGTGGGCCCCTCCATTGCCCGGGGAAACCAGCCGGAAAGCGGCACCTGCGCGGACTTGCCCAGTGCGGCAAAGATCAGCAGCCCGGCGATCACCGCCGCCTCCCCCTCGGGCAGGTCGGCGTGTACATCGGGCCAGACGGATCCAGAATAGATTTGGTCAAAGGCCGATGTTCCAACGGCATGGTGCATCAGCACGGCCGCCGCAAGCAGCCCCACGTCGCAGACGCGATAGGTCACAAAGGCGCGTACCGCGTTCAATACAGGGTTGCGACGCTCGTGAAAGAAGCCGATCAGCATCGCCGAGGACAATCCCAGCAGCTCCCACCCGGCGTAGAGCACGTCCAAGCTGCCCGCCAACACGACGCCCAGCATCCCGGTGGCAAAGAGCAACAACAGCATAAAGAATCGATTGAAGCCGGCTTCCCGATGAAGGTAGCGGCTTGCGAAGGCACCGATCACCCCCGAAAGAGCGGTGGTCAGGAGCGTGAAGGGCACCGAGAGCCTATCCACCACAAGGCTCAGCTCCAGGTGGTGTCCCTCCACCCCGAACCAGTCGCCCAGGTGGATCACCTCGCTGCGCACGCCGCTCATCACCATGCTCAGCAGCACGCCCAACGCCGCGAGGAAGGCGGAAAAAAAGGCGATGCGAACCACCAGCGTGCTGCGCTGTTCGGACAGCGGCTGACCGACCAGGGTGCTGAGCGCCAGTATCAAAAAGGCCAGGATAGGCGCCAGTAATACCCATAGAATCAGGAGGGTCATGTCTCCCCCCTTGCTTCGATCGCGGCGGCGGGCAGGTGCTCCCGCCGCCCACGATACCAGTCCGCCGAGCTGGCGGCCACCGGCAGCGGCAGAGCCTCGGGATGGTGGCGCACAAAGCTGCCGTCCTGGTAGACATAGAGCGTCGATCCTTCCCAGGCGACCAACTGAATCCACCGATTCTGTACCAGCCGCAACACCGTCGGCTGCCGACGTGCCGCCTCCAGGATGGTGGCCCGGGCGGCGTCGATGACCACCAGCAGCCGCACCGGCTCGTGGATCTCCACCATCTGCCAGGGCAGCCCGGTGCGAAGATCACTCTGTGGGCCGTCCATAATTCCCAGGTAGCCCACCAGGTTGTGGGGCAGCTTGGAGCCGCAGCCATAGCCGGTGGGGTCCACATGGGAGAAGAAATACTCCAGGTTGATACCCGCACCTACCGGAGTGACCGCCGACAACAGCCGCGAAAGCACCTCACCACTGGGGTCCTGCTCGGGGTCGTAAGAGGCGAGAAAGGCACGGCGATCGAGGAAAAGCCCGCGTGTACGCGCGCGGCGGCCCAGAATGGCCACCGCATTGGTGGCATGCCCCAGCTCGGGTCGGGGTTGTGCAAGGTCTTCCGCACGTTCTTCCACATGGTGCAGGGCGGCGCCGGGGCTGAGGTTCAGGGGGGCAGAGGCGAAGCGTCTACAGCGCTCCTGCGCCTCCCGACGGCAGGCATCCTGGAAGCTGAGCTTCAGGCGGTCCATGTGTGCGTAGTGTGATTCTGGAAGGAGATCCTCGTCATACCAAGTTACCGAATCATTGCATGTATTGTGAAAAGCTCCGACAAACACGGTATCATCGGAAAAATCGAATCCAGATGCCCGCAGGATCATCCGCACCCGCGGCTCGTTGGCCATCATCGCAAAGGCGCGGGCGTTCGGCCCCCCCTTTCCACCACCGCAGGCACCACAGTCATAGGCCGACTCATGGGGGTTGTTCAGGCTCCCTGAGCCATGCCCCACGATGGCCACCAACGGCGCAAAGCCGCGGGTCAGCCCCAGCTCGCGCAGCACCCGCTCCACGATCTGCGCCATCTCCTCTACCGAAAAGCCAAGCAGGCGCCCGTCTTCCAAGGCGGTGTCGTCGGTGCGCTCCAGGATCAGGCGTGTAGGCAGACGCCGCTGGGTGAGCGTGGTGGTGCGGGCGGTCAAGCGCGGAAAGAGAACGCGGGCAACGAGAGGAATCGCTGCAAAGATGCCCAGCACGACCGCCAGCAGGCCCCCGCGCACCAGGGTGCGGCTACCCACCGTGTAGGTGGCGCTGAGGCGGCCCAACTGTCGGCGTACCAGCTCGCGTCTGGCCTGGCTGCGTTGGTGCTCCTCGACCACCACCTCCTCCACCACATGCTGCGGCCGCAGGGCGATGGGACAGAGCGGCAACGGGCGCCGGTCGTCCACCGCCTGGTAGTACATGGCCACCCCGAAGAAGCCGAGGGTGCCAAAAGTCTGAATATCGGAGGTGGATTCCTCCAGGTAGCGTCGTAAGGACTCATTGCGCTCGTCCAGGCAGCAGATCACCTGGAGGGCGGGAGGCGGGGAGTCAGGCGGACGATAGGCGGCCAGCGCATCCAGGACGCCGATGCGGTGGCGCCGCTCGTAGGCGAGGTGGAGAAGGCGGCGGCGGTCCAGCTCGCCGAAGGCTTCGATGGTCCACAGCAGGCGCTCCAGCTCGGGCGCGGGCAGCGCTTCCACGTCTCCTGCGGTAAGCCCGGCAAGCTGGGCCACCTGAAAAAGAAGGAAGGAGCGGGAGAGAATGCTGGGAGCGGCCGCGGGCTGCCGTTGGGCACACCAGGCGCGCAGGTCGAACAGGGAGCCGTCAAAGCCCGCATGGTGCCGCGCCACCCACAGCACCGCGAGTCGGTCCAGCACCAACCGCACCGCCAGAAAATCCACCAGCCGGGCGGGCGGCGCCACCACCGGCGCCCGGTCCGGCCTCAGCTCCAACTGCCGAAACATGCCCGCCCACCCCCGCAGCGACACCAGGCAGGCCGCCACATAGGCCCCCCACTCCTCGTCTGGCACCCCGAGGTCTTCCAACATCGTCAGCACAATCTGCTCGCCGGTGCGCTCACCAAGACGGGAGAGCTCGCGAATCAGCCCACCCAACCAGGGATCGGGCGGCCCTCCTCCCCGCCCGTACAGCGCACGGAAGGAGGCCCAGAATCCCCGGTCTCGATCCGGCATCTCCCAGTAAGAAAGCCCCTGATCCAAATAGGAGGCACAGAGGCGGATCATGAGCGGATGCACCAGCTCGTCCGGATCCACCCCTCCCGAGAGGGGCAGCAGCAGATCGCGGTGGCGATGAGGAGGCTCCACAGGCGGCGAAGAAAGCGAAAAAGTGGCCACACGGTCGGTGCAGACCACCCAGAGGGAGCGCAGCGCGAGCGGCTCGGGCTCCTCCTCCATCAGCGTCAGCAGGTTGCCCGGGCGCAGCGGAATCCGGGTGACCTCCCAGATCGCACGTTCTTCCGGCGTAAACACACTCACAGGCGCATGGGCGCGACCGGGCGGATCATCGGCCGCAATCCGCCGGGCCACCCAATTGCGGGTGGTGGAGATCTGGCGGGCCCGCTCCACTTCCGGCACATCCGGGTGGTAGCGCTGCAACATCTCCCCTTCCGTCAAGGTCCAACGCAGAGAAGCGCCGGTTTCCCGCCGCACGGTATGACGCAGCAAGAGCCGCCGAAGGCTGCTGCGGCGCATGCGCCCGGCGGCCAGGAGCGGGTCCTCCTCGCCCTCCTCCGCCCGCAACACGGCATCCACATCTTCAGGAAGAATGCGGCCTTCGCGCAGACACTGCCGGTACCGGCCCTCGGAAAGCCAGGGCTGGGTCCCAAAGACGGCGGCCGCGCTGACCACCGCCTCCTCAAAAGGCAGGTGCTCAAAGGCGTGCAGCGTGTTGTGGTGGACAAAAACCCCGATAGGACCCTGGGCCGGGAGCAGGTGCGAGGCCTGCTCCAATGCGGACCTCAAGCGTTGGTGGGGGTCTTCCGACATCTGGACAGGTCAAGACCTAACCCAAAAAAACGAGGTCGGCGAAGTCCATGGGGAAAGCGGACTCAGCCCTCGACCACCAGCTCCACCTGCTCCTGGATCACATCGCCGCAGCACGAATCCAGCGACTTTTCGGGGCGTACCACCGTAAAGACCTCGGTGTGCTCGACCGAATCGATGACCACGGTGACCTCCAGCTCCCCCTCGTGCGCCCCGAACAAACGCCAGACGGAGCAATCCTCCATCCCTTCCTCACAACGCTCCAGGCCGCTGCCCGCCCCCACCCAACGCACCGAATCTACAGGCACAGGCTCGCCATTTTCATCCACGACGCTCAGCGTCACGCTGTCGCCCACACAATCCGCTAACACCAGGGGACCGTCACAGCACGCAGAGAGGAGCAAGAGGGAAAGAAAGGCGGGCAGGCGCATCGGAACTCCGGTCTGTTCGAAGCTATAAGCAATAATCATGCCAAAACAAAGGGATGCGCCCAAACAACAGCTTTGACCCATACCATCCACAGCCCGCATCGCATCCACTCCATCGCCGTCGGGATCCGGATGTCAGGGTACGGTGCAAATTCCGATCGACGCTCGCCTCCGCTGCGTATGCGCTATGATCCCGCCCTACCCGAGTCGTGCATGGTTCTTTTGCTGTTGGCCTGTAACGCCCCGAAAGAGGAGGGCTATCCCACCTGTGACATCACCCCCCCCGACGCCGGGACGCTGGTGGTGGACGGGCCCCTGATTCGGGACAGCCTGGGGCGCCAGGTCACGCTGCGCGGGGTGAACGCAGGTGGACGCAGTAAATTTGCGCCCTACATGCCTTTCGACTTCGACGATTTTTATAGTGCGCTGGCCGACTATCTGAATCGGGCCGCTGACTGGGGTATCAATGTGTTGCGGGTTCCCTTCTCCTGGGCGGCGCTGGAGCCGGAGCAGGGGGTGATCGACGAGGAGTGGGCCGGCCGCTATGACGCCCTGTTGGACGGTGCCTGGGAAAGAGGAATGTACACCTTTGTAGATGCCCACCAGGACATCTACTCGGAGGCCTACTGCGGCGACGGCTTCCCGCTGTGGACACTGGTGGACCCTCCCGAGCCGCGCCACGACTGCGCGGGCTGGTTTTTCGCGTATGTGACCGGAGATCCCGACATACAGGCCGCCTTCGACGACTTCTGGGCCGACGAGCGCGGAACCCGCACCGCCTTCGGCCAGATGTGGAAGGGCATGGCGCAGCGGCATCGCGATCGGCCCGGAGTCATCGGCTACGAGATCCTGAACGAACCCTACGAGGGCAGCGCCGATCACGAGGTGTGGGCACAGACCACGCTGCCCGAGTTTTACACCGAGATCGCTGCCATTCTGAACGCGGAAGATCCAGACGCCATGGTGTTCTTTGATAGCACCGGTACCGACGCCACCGACGCGACCACAGCTCTGTTGGCTCCGCAAGGGGACCGCCTAGTCTTTGCCCCCCACTTCTATGATCCGGCGGTCTTTTCCGGAGCCTCCACCTTCACCAGCGACGTGGACGCCTCGCTCGGCCGCTGGCGGGACAAGGGAACCGAGTGGAATATGCCCGTGCTTCTTGGAGAATATGGCGCAGATCCCGATGTGGGGGCCACCGAAGACTACGCCCTGGCCATGCAGGAGGCGATGGACAAGCTCCAGCTCCACGGCACCTGGTGGGAGTACAGCGTGGCCGAAGAGAGCTGGAACTTTGAAGATTTTTCGATTGTAGAGGCGGACGGCACCCAGAATGCCGTCCTCTCCGATGCGGTGGCCCGCCCCTTCCCCGCTGCCATTGCCGGCACCGATGCGACCTGGGCTTTTGACGGAGCCACCTTTCGCCTGGACTGGCAGGCCGATGGCATCACCGAGCTGCGCTGGCCCACACGGCTCGGCAGCCCGCAGCTACGCGGCGAGGGCGGCTGCGCGTCCATCGACGGGACCCACATCTACATCGACGCGAAGGGACCCTCGTGGGTCGAGGTGCAGGTCCCGCAGATGGTCCCCGTTTCCGAGCCTTGATCGACCCATTTTCGTACTGAATGAAGCCTCATTCATTCGCCCGGCGGCTGCGTTTGGCTCTTGGCGGGATTCTCACACCGCCGGAACAACCGGTAGAACAAAGCCCTGTAGCCTGAAGCGACTCTTCGTTTGCCCCCGAGAGAGTCGCCAAGGGCCCCATGATTCTTCGCTTTTTTCTATGTATTCGTCACTTTCTTCGAGAATGGGGAGGGATCGTACTGGTGGCGACCATGGCCTGGGCATTGCAGGCGGCCTGGGTGTGGATGGACCAGGGGCCCGCCGACTCGGACGATTGGCACCACCTGACCAAGGCCGAGATGCTGCATCGATCCTGGATAGACGGCGGATTTTCCGGTCTGGTCCATGCCATCGACCAGTCCAACACGGTCTACCCGCCGCTGGTACACCTCAGCGCGCTCCTGGCCTTCGGAATCGCCGGATCCTTTGATATCGACGCGGCATTGTACGCGATCGGTCCCTACCTCTTCCTGCTGGTGCTGGCGACCGGGGGCAGTATCCGCGCCAGCTACGGCAACGAGGCAGGTGGGTCGACCGCCGCGTTGGCAGGTGCGGCGATGATGGCGGGGATGCCGTTGATCGTGTGCCTCTCCCGGAAATTCTTGTTGGATCTTCCGTCTGCCGCGATGTTGGCCCTGGCCTTCTGGGCCATGACATCATCGGATGGCCTCCGGCGACCCATTCCGGCAACACTTGCGGGTGTCGCGATGGGACTGGCCATGATGGCCAAGTTCACCGCAGGGATCTATGTGGTTGGTGCGTGGGGACTTTTGGCGCTGCTGGGCCTGGGCGGGCTCCTCTGGCAGCGCCCATGGCGGGGGCTGGTCGCGGTGGGGCTGGTCGGCGCGGGACTTGGGGCGATCTACAATGCTCGGCCGCCCACAATCCGCGATGTGCGGCTCCTGGAGCTGTGGCAGGCGGACCTGCCCGGGGGAGAGTGGATTTTTGTTGTGGCCCTGGGCCTGGGCCTGTTGTTGGCGGCAGCCTGGCGTTGGGCAGATCCGGAAAGTCAGCGCGTGCTGAGCCTGGGATTGGCCACCGCCGCAGGGGTGGCCGTGGCGGGTCCGTGGTACACCGACCATGCGGTGGATGTGATGGTGGGGGTCTTCAGCGCCTCCACGGCGGGGGGGATTCGCGAGGGAGACCCCAATGCCTCCAATGCCACCGGCTGGCTGCTGTACCTGTATGGCTTGACCCGGATGCTACCCTGGGGCTGGTTGTGGCTGATCCTGCTTGGCGCTGCCACCTCCCTGGTGCACCCGCGCCTCCGACGCGCGCTGCCGCTGGTCGTGGCTGGACTGGGGGTGGGCTGGCTGGTGTTGACCCTGTCGGCCAACAAAGAGTTCCGGTACACGGTGGGGCTGCACCAATACCTCGTGTTGTTGGGCTGCGGTTGGCTGGCGGTGCTCCCGTCGGTCTTACGGGGGCTGGTGACCGCCACCCTGCTTCTGGCAGCCTTGGGGATGACCGGGGGCTGGATTGCCATGGAAGCGGGCTGGAACGCGCCTGAAGCCATTGTGTGGCCGGAGGACCACATCCTCTCCTCGGGGCGCGCCCTGCCCTCGGGTCGGGTGGTGCCGGCTGAGCTGAGCTGGCGGGACCTGCTCCATAGCCCCGACTTCTACGCGATCGCCATGCCACCTCGAAAGCAGCCTTTTGAAGAGGAGGATCTACCGTTGGGGCGGCAAGGGCCCTGACAGGGGTCGCCCATCGGGAGCGGGCTCCGGAGCGTGCCGCTCATCCGGCCAAAGGAGCGGGATGGACCGCACTCTGACCACCGCACCCCGGCTATCCAGTGGCTCCACCCACCCTTCCACGGCGCAGACCAGCCAGGCCTTCCCGGGGTAGAGAGCCTGGCGATCACAGCCTTCTTCCGGCATATTCCCGTCGCCGGCCAGGGGATTGAGCGGCAGGAAGTTGGGGAGGCGGCCATCCAACTTCAAGTGCCGGTTCAACCAGGCCCGGTCATAGCTCACCACGTCCTCTCGATGATCCCGCCAGCGTGCGGCCACCTCCTCCGCACGCCCGCGGGCACCGGTCCACTCCGGCCAGACGGTCAGCAGAAACCAGCCGGACCACAGCAGCACCTGAAGGAGGACGGACCGCACGGACATCCCACCCCCTATCAGGCTAAGGAGGGACATGCTCTTCTTCCTTCTCCTCGCGTGCAAACCGGGCCCCGACGACTCCTCCCCCGCCTGGGGCTATGAGCGGCTGCAGCCCACCGACTGCCGCCTGCCGGATCGACCCGCCAACCTAAACGCAACCCTCTCCCTGGAAGAGGTCTTTCCCGACGTTCGCCCGCTACAAGCCGTGGACATGATCCAGGCCCCCGGGGAGCCGGAGAGCTGGTATCTGGCCCAACGGGGAGGGCTGCTGCGGAAGATCTCCGTGGCCGATGGCAGTGCGGCGACCGTGCTGGACATCACCGACCGCGTGCTGACCCGCTCCTCCGAGCTGGGTTTTCTGGGCATCGCCTTCTCTCCACGCTGGCCCACCTCGGCAGAGCTGTACCTCAGCTACACCACCGAGAGCGATGCGGGTATCTTCTCGCGGATCTCCCGGATCCCCTATCAGAACGGGACTTTTTTGAAGGAGGCGGAGGAAGTGCTCCTGGAGCTTGAGCAGCCCTATGAAAACCACAATGGTGGGGGCATCAAGTTCGGGCCTGATGGATTTTTGTATGCGGGTTTCGGAGACGGAGGGGCCGCCGGAGATCCCCTCGGGAGCGGCCAGGATACCGACGTGCTCCTCGGAAAGATGCTCCGGCTGGACGTTGAAAATGGTCGGCCCTACGCCATTCCTGCCGACAACCCCTTTGCGGCCGGTGGCGGCGCTCCCGAAATCTACGCGTGGGGCCTTCGGAATCCCTGGCGTTGGTCCTTCGATCGCGTGACCGGCGCGCTGTGGGTGGGAGATGTGGGCCAGAACGAGTGGGAGGAGGTGGATCAGGTGGAGCGCGGCGGCAACTACGGATGGAATACCCGTGAAGGCGCCCACTGCTACCGCGGCACAGACTGCGCGACCGCCGGGTTGATCGATCCGGTGGCGGAGTATGCCCACAACGGCAGCAAGGCCTCCATTGTGGGCGGCTACGTGTACCGGGGGACCGAGATTCCAGGCCTTCAGGGAACCTATCTCTACATGGACACCTACACCGGTGTGATGTACGGCCTCTCCGGTAACCCGCAGACCGGGCTGTGGGAGAGCCGGGTCATGCTGGAGGTGCCCGGCCAGTATGTGGTGTCCTTCGCGGAGAGCACAGACGGCGAGCTATTTGTGTTAGATTATGTCGGAAAAATCTACAAGATCACCGGTGTGGGCGAGGTGGAGGAGGTGGACTTTCCCAACCTGTTGTCCGAGACCGGCTGTGTGGACCCCGAAAATCCCGAAAAAATCGCTTCCGGGCTTCTCTACTACGACGTGAACCTGCCGCTGTGGAGTGATGGTCTGGACAAGCGGCGTTGGCTGGCCTTCCCAGAGAGCGGCGACGTGGGCATCTCCCCCCTTGGCGACCTGGACCTGCCCGTGGGCACCGTGTTGGTGAAGGAGTTCGCCCACGAAGGTGTGCCGGTGGAGACGCGGCTATTGGCCCGGCATGACGACGGGAGCTGGGGGGGCTACAGCTACGCCTGGCGCGCCGACGGCAGCGATGCGGAGCTGCTCACCGCCTCCTCCTCCAAAGACATGGGCGATTTTTCCTGGTCTTTTCCCTCCCGCGCCGAGTGCATGATCTGCCACACCGAGCCCGCCGGCCGCTCGCTGGGTCTGGAGCTGCGGCAGCTCGCGGGACCGGTGGAGTACCCCAACGGAGCGGAAGTGGACCAGCTCGAGCAGTGGATCCACCTTGGTCTACTTCCTGAAGGCACCATGTCAATCGCCTACTCACTGACGACGGGAACCGTGGAGCAGCGCGCACGGGGCTACCTGCACAGCAACTGTGCGATGTGCCACCAGTCCGGAAGTACCGGCGGCGGCGGAATGGACCTGCGCTACGACGTCCCACTGGCCGAGGCCGGGCTCTGCGACGTGGTGCCCGAGCGCGGAGACCTGGGGGTGGCCGACGCCAAGCTGTTGGCACCCGGCGCCCCCGAGCGCTCGGTGCTCGCCCTGCGCATGCACGCCACCGACGTCAACCGCATGCCGCCCATCGGCACGGAGCGGATCGACGAGGCGGGCATCGCTGCGGTGGAGGCCTGGATCTCCGAGCTGTCCGCCTGCCCCTGAAGCCTAGCCGGGAGCGGGAAAGTTCTGGCGGAGGACGAAGTCCCACATGGCGTCGCTCATCCAGCGGCGCTGGGCCAACAGCACATCCGCCGACCAGGTGACCGGGTACCGGGCGCGGGGCCGCTTTGCATCAATGGCTTTTTGGATTGTCCGAGCGACATCCTCGGGAACCCCGCCCAACGGAGCCAGCGGTCCCTTCTCGTAGACATCTTTTGTAGCCTGGCTTACTTTCTTATGAAACTCGCGGTATTCCTCGATTTTGTCGGGGAAGTTCATCCCGGTGGCCACGGCCTCGGCAAAGCCCGTCTTGATCAAGCCGGGCTGGATCACAATGACATCGACGCCAAAGGCCTTGACCTCAAAACGAAGGGCATCACTGACGGCCTCCAGGGCATGTTTGCTGGCGTGATAGATGCCGCCCCCCGGGAAAGTCAGCTTCCCCCCCATCGAGCTGATATTGACGATCTTGCCCCACTTCTGACGGCGCATGCCCGGTAGCACCAGTTGGCACAGGCGGATCACCCCAAAAACATTCGTTTCGAACTGGGCGCGCACCCGGTCCATCGGCAGCGCCTCCAGCGCCCCCGACTGGGAGTAGCCCGCATTGTTGATCAGTACCCCAACGGCGCCGTGCTCCGCTTCGATGGCGGCCACTGCGGCCACCATGGACTCCTCTGAGCAGACATCCAGCGCCAGCGTGCGGCAACCAGCCGCCTGGAGCGCCTCCAGATCCTCGACCTTACGCGCGGTTGCGTAGACGGTCCAACCCACTTTCTGAAGGTGGAGTGCGGTGCTTTTGCCAATGCCGGACGAGCAGCCGGTGATCAGGACGACACGGGAAGGATTCATGATGATCTCTGCACCCTCTTAATCCGGAAGGCCAGGGTCGCAGCATCGCTTTCCCACCGGCCCCGCGCAGGGCCCTTCGATCTTGGCGCGGTCTGGTGTACACTCCCCAAAGCAGGAGCGGGGATGGCCAAGAAGGGCGACGGATTTCACCTGAAGTTCAGCATCGGAAAAGCACTTTGGACAGAGCTTTTTAAGGTCGGTCTGCCCTATAAGGTGGCCGAGGGCCCCTTCGATCTGGTGCAGAACCTGCGCGATGGAATGCGCCAGCTCGGGGTGAAGGAAAAGGTCAAGGGTCTCCTTGAAGATCGGCAGGTTCCGCAGGTGATCCAGCGCGGAGAGAAAGCGGCGCGCAACCTGTGGCACGCGCGGAAAGACCAGGTGTACAAGGTGATGGATGAGATGGTGCGCATTCAGGGAGACTGGAAAGTGGAGGTGGATCGCGAGGGATCAGACTTCCACTACGCTGCGCAACGCTTCGGCATCGAAGCCCATGTGAAGGCAGTGGCCACAGGAAAACTCTACCTCTTCCGCGAGAATGTGGAGATCCCCTTTGTGCTGGAAAAGCGCATCGGGGCCCAGGCTGCGCTGGTGGACATCCGCTACGACAAGGAAAAGCGGGGCCTGGTGGGAGATGTGGGCGATGTCAGCATCGATCTGGGCGACAACTTCGTGTTGGAGCTGCTGAATCGGGGCGCCGAGTACCTGGCGATGCAGCAGATTCCAAAAGTATCCCCGGTTACGATTCTGAAGAAGGAGCAACTGGAGGAGCTGGTGGGGCCGGCGGGGGGCCCGCTGAAGCTGAAATTCTCGGTGGAGGATGTAGAGCTGGAGGTGGACGACGAGGAGCTGACGCTCAAGGTGCGCTTCGGCTTTGCCTCGCTGCAGCAGCTCGAAGGATAGGCTTCGGGGCTCCCAAAACGACGATGCCCGCCGCGGACTCCCGAAGGAGCCCGGGCGGGCATCGCTGCCCCTGGGGGCGCCCGATCAGGACAGGTAGTGCTTGATCTTGTCCACCATGTCGGTACGTTCCCAGGTGAAATTGGGCTCGTTCCGACCGAAGTGGCCATAGGCGGCGGTGTTCAGGTAGATCGGCCGGAGCAGATCCAGGTGAGCGATCAGGCCGCGCGGGGTGACGGGGAAGAGCTCCCGTACGCAGGCGACGATCTTCTCTTCGTCGTAGTGGGCGGTGTCGAAGGTGTTCACGTTCACCGACACGGGCTGGGCCACGCCGATGGCGTAGGCGAGCTGTACCAGCGCGCGGTCACAGGCCCCTGCGGCCACGAGGTTCTTGGCGATGTAGCGACCCATGTAGGCCGCAGAGCGGTCCACCTTGGAGGGGTCCTTGCCGGAGAAGGCGCCGCCGCCGTGCGCGCCGTGACCACCGTAGGTGTCCACGATGATCTTGCGACCGGTCAGACCGGAGTCGCCCATGGGCCCGCCGATCTCGAACTTGCCGGTGGGGTTCACGTGGTACTTGGTCTTGGAATCCAGCAGGTGCGCGGGCAGGGAGGTCTTGATCAGCTCCTCGCGGATCTGGTCGATGATGAGCTGCTGATCGCGGGGCGCGTGCTGGGTGGAAACCACCACGGTGTCAATGCGGGCGATCTTGCCGTTCACGTACTCGATGGTGACCTGGCTCTTGGAGTCGGGACGTACCCACGCCCAGTCCGAGTTGGTCTTGCGCAGCTCGGCCAACCGCTTCATCAGCAGGTGGGAGTACTGGAGGGTCGCGGGCATAAACTCGGGGGTTTCGTTGATGGCGTAGCCAAACATCATGCCCTGGTCGCCGGCGCCCTGCTCCTTGTGCAGACCTTCGCCCTCGGTCACGCCCTGGGAGATATCGGGAGATTGCTCCTCGACCGCCACCATTACGGCGCAGGTATTGCCATCAAAGCCCTTGTCGGTGTGGTCAAAGCCGATCTGGTTGACCACTTTCCGCACGATGGGGGCGATCTGGACATTCACTTCTGGAGGAGCCGTAATCTCCCCTGCCACCACCACCAGACCGGTCTTCACCAGGGTCTCGCAGGCCACCCGCGCACGGGGGTACTGGCTGAGGTAAGCATCCAGGACGGCGTCCGAGATCTGGTCGCACATCTTGTCGGGGTGGCCCTCGGAGACAGACTCGGAGGTGAACAGGTAGTTCTTCAGCGCCATACAGTCCTCGCTAGAGAAAGGGGGCAAAGCCCCCGGTAGCCTCCATACGGAGGCGGCCGGGGAGTATCCTTCGCTGTCCCCCTTCTGTCAACCCCTGTTCTCGTTCCTGACGAAGCCTGACGAATCCGGTAGGTAGCGCTACCGCTCTCCGCCACGCCAGGCCTGGTGTTGCGCCTGGCGGATGCTGTCGCGCTCCTTGACCCGCTGCGCGACCTGCTCCACCTTGGACATGGCGCTGTCCAGGGACGCATACATATCGCCGCTTTCCTCGGCCGCCCGGAGGACATCTCCGTTGTGGTAGATGGTCACTTCGGCCCGGTGGCGGTGCTTGTCCACGATCACGGTCAGGTGCGCGTGTGTAGCGCCCCGGAGGTGCTTCTCCACCTTCTTGAAACGCTTGGTCGCCCATTCTTTAATGGCTTCGGAAGGCTCGAGATTGCGGAAGGTGAAATCCAACTCCATCTGCACGCTCCTGGTTGCTGGGAGATGGAGAATCCCAAAGGGACGCTCCGGTACTCCCGTGGTTGGGGATCGGAAAGTACACGCACCCAAGCGTGTACCCCTCAACCCCCCTTCCGGCGGCTGGCCGGAAAGATCCCCATCGCCTCGCGGTATTTGGCCACAGTGCGACGGGCTATGCCAATATTCTCTTTCTTCAGCATCTTCACAAGGTCTTCATCGGAATAGGGCTTGGCATGGTTTTCTGACTGGATCAACTTCTTGATCCGCAGCTTCACCGCCTCAGCGGCGACCTGCTCACCGCTTACCGCATTTACGCCATTGTTGAAGAAATACTTGAGCTCAAAGATGCCTTGCGGACATTGCAGGTACTTCCCAGCGGTCACGCGAGAAACCGTCGACTCATGCGCACCCACTTCGTCCGCCACGTCGCGAAGCACCATGGGACGCAGGTGGTCCGGGCCATGTTCGAAGAAGCCCTGTTGACGGGCAAGAATGGCGCGTACCACCTTGTTGATCGTGTTCTGCCGCCGGTAGATGGAATCCAGAAGAAAGGTGGCGCTGTTGAGACGTTCCTTGATGTACTCCCGCTCCTCGCGGGTGCTATCCTTGCCCTGCAACACCTTCTGGTAGTAGCCGCTGATCTTCAGCTTGGGCATGCCGTCTTCGTTCTGCACGATCTGCCATTCATCGCCGATCTTGTAGACGTAGACATCGGGAGAGATGTACTGCGTCTCCCCACTGGAGTAGTTCCGCGCGGGCCAGGGCTCCAGCATGCGGATCATTTTGTGGTACTCCTCGACATCCACCTTGTCGATGCCGAGCGCCTTGGCGATGCCCTGGTAGTTCCGCCGCTCCAGATCACCAAGATGTTCCAGGATAATCCTTGGAAAGTTCGGATCTTCGGGGTAGAGGGTCTTGACCTGCACCAGGAGGCAGTCTTCCAGGTTGCGGGTGCCACAGCCCAGGGGATCCAGTCCCTGGACGATGAGGAGAGCGGACTCCGCATCCTCCAAATCCAAGCCATGTTCCGCGCAGATCTCCTCCAAAGGAGCAGCCAGCCAGCCGCGATCGTCCAGAGAGCGGATGATCACCGAGGCGGCCTGCCGCTCGGCATCGGTGCAGAACTGCATCTGGAGCTGCCACTCCAGGTGCTCCTCCAACGAGGAACCCGCGGTGAGGTTCGTCTCGATGGGGGGCAGCTCGTCCATGCCCGAAGATCCGGTCGAGCGGGCAGGATCCCCCGAGCTGCGCTCCAGGTATTGGCTCCAGTCCACCTCGCCGTCTTTGGTGCCACTGCCCTGCTCTTCGGTCTGCGTGCGGACATCCGTGTTCTGCGCGGCAAGGATGCGCTCGGCCTCTCCAGAGGCCTCCATCGTGCTGCCAGGCACCTCTTCCAGTGTGGGATTCTCCTGGAATTCCTGGTTGATCTGGTCAATCATTTCAAGGCGGTTCATCTGCAGCAGCTTGATCGCGTGCTGGAGCTGCGGGGTGATCTGCAGTCCCTGCGTGAGCTTCTGTGAAAGGGAAGGCTTCAACTCCATGATCTGAGCCACCGCTCCGCGTAGATACAGCACCGCCAAGGCGCCAAAGCGCCACAAATGAGACTATGAGGCAAGGAAGAGGGCTTTTGACCCTCGGTCCAGCTTTTCTTCCGTCCTCTACCTGGATCGTATCGGAGTGGAGCCACACATGCAAAGGGTCACCATGCAAAATCCGGGCCGAGATAGCGGGCGCGGGCATGGGGATCTGCCGCAACCTCGGAAGGTGAGCCGCTAACCTGAACTTCTCCGCCATCCAACAATGTGGCCTGATCGCAGATGGCCAGCGTTTCCCGTACGGCATGGTCGGTGACCAGCACAGCCACACCGTCGGCCGCCAGCCCACGCACAAGCTGTTGGAAGCCGGCCACCGCAATGGGGTCCACCCCCGCGAAGGGCTCATCCAGCAGCAGCACCGTCGGTCGAAGGGCCAGGAGCCGGGCCAGGGCGAGGCGACGGCGCTCTCCACCCGAAAGGCCGGCAACAGCGGCGGTGGCCCGTGCGGCCAGCCCCACCCGGTCCAGGATCTGCGTGGGCGATGCGCCTGACCCCGAAATTCGGGCTGCTAATGCTACATTTTCCAGCACAGTCAGATCCGCTAGCAGGCTTTCCTCCTGCGGCAGATAGCCCAGTCCCCGCCGTGCCCGCTGGTGCAACGGCAGGCCGTCCACCCGCGCTCCGTTCAGCCACACCTCTCCCTCCTCCGCCCGCTCCACTCCGCAAAGAATACGAAAAGCCGTTGTTTTTCCTGCCCCATTCGGCCCCAGCAGTCCATGAACCTGCCCCGCCTCCAGGCGCAGGGAGAATCGGTGCAGCACCCGGCGTCCGCCGTAGGAGCGGCTGATTCCCTTGGCTTCCAGCTTCACCGCCCACCTTCCACCAGGCGCCGCACGCGCTCCAGGTCCTCCGGGGTGTCCACGCCCGGGGTGGTCTCTGCCACTTCGACCACGCCGATCTTCAGCCCCGCTTCAAGCCAGCGTAGCTGCTCCAACCCCTCGGACTGCTCCAACAACCCCGACGGCAGGGTTGGAATACGCCGCTGTGCTTCCGCCCCGAAGGCGTAGAGCCCCAGGTGCAGCCACCAGGGCCCGTTGCGGGGGATGGGCAGGCGAGAAAAATAGAGGGCGTCCCCATCCTGATCTCGCACCACCTTCACCCGCGCGGGGTTCTGCACGTCGTGATGCAAAGGCGCACAAAGAGTCGCAATGGGCCGCCCGGTCTCAACACAATCCACGAGCCGGTCGATGTGGGCGGGCTCCAGCAGGGGTTCGTCACCCTGGATGTTGACCACCACCTCGGCGTTGGCCGATGCTGCCACCCACAGCACCCGCTCGGTGCCGTTGCTGCAGGGTGGCGTGAGCTGGACGGGGACAGAAAAACGCGAACAGGCCACGGCGATCTCGCGATCTTCCGTAGCCACCAATAGCCGGTCCAAGCGGGCAGCGGCCGAAGCGCGCTGCCAGACCCGCACCACCATCGGAAGCCCCCCGATTTCGGCGAGGGGCTTTCCGGGCAGACGACTTGCTCCCAGGCGGCAGGGAATGACGCCCAGGACCGCCAAGCCGGTCTAGCGCTTCGAGAACTGGAAGCGCTTGCGGGCGCCGGGACGGCCGTACTTCTTACGCTCGACCATACGATCGTCGCGGGTGAGGTACCCGGCCCGCTTCAGCGGGGTGCGATGGTTGGGGTTCGCGGCGCACAGCGCGCGCGCGATGCCATGGCGGATCGCTTCGGCCTGACCGGTCATCCCGCCACCGGCGACGGTGATCAGGAGGTCGAAGGTCTTGTCCTCGCCCACCAGGGCCAGGGGCTGAAGCACCTTCATCCGCAGGGTCTCGCGGGTGAAGAAGTTGTCCAGCGCACGAGCATTGATGCTCAGCTTGCCGGTGCCGGAGCGGAGGAACACGCGAGCCGCAGCAGTCTTACGACGGCCAGTGGCATAGTATTGAACGTTGGTCTGGCTGCGCATGGCGTTCAGATGTACTCGGGGAAGGGACGGGGAGACTGAGCGACGTGGGGATGTTCCGCGCCGCCATAAACCTTGAGCTTCTTCAGCATGGCGCGACCCAGGCGATTCCGGGGCACCATGCCAAGCACCGCAGCTTCCAGCACCCGCTCGGGGTGGGTGGAGAGCACCTGCCGTGCGGTCGCCGAACGGAGGCCGCCGGGGTTGCCGGTGTAGTGGTGGTACTTCTTCTGGTCCATCTTGCGGCCAGTAAGAACGACCTTGTCCGCATTCACGACCACGACGAAGTCGCCGGTGTCGGTGTGCGGGGTATAGGCTGCCTTGTGCTTGCCCTGCAGAACCTGGGAAATCCGGGTAGCGAGGCGGCCAAGGGTCTGGCCGCTGGCATCCACAATATACCAGTCATGGACAGCCTCAGCAGGCCGGGTGGAGTGAGTAATCCAGGTATGATGCGCGTACATTGTCTGGCACCGGGGGGGCAATGGGACCAAGCCGACCGCAAGGTCAGCATACAGGGCCGAGTGTTTATAGCGGCTCACTTGAGACGTCAAGGAGAGGATTGCGCCTTTGCATCTTCCGGCAGCGGAAGGCCTGCCTCCATGCGATAGCGATAGCCTGCAAGTTCGTGCAAAGTCGGCCAATCACGCTGAAGAGTGGCCAGCGCATCTAAACGCGCGTTGCGATCCGGTAGCGCCATGGCCGCGCGCCAGCCTTCGCCCACCACGTCCTTGCCTTCCGGAATGGGCTGCTCAGCCGGGAGCGCGGGACTGCGCCGCACCAGCTCGGCCCAGGTCCACGGCACCAGGGCGGCCCAGACCACCTCGCGACGATCGCGGGGGCCACGCAGGCGGACATGGTCGGGATCCAGCGCCTTCCAATCGCCCAGCCAGGAAGCCGGATCCTCCTTCAGCTCCAGCAGAACGCCAAGGCCGCCACGGAAGACCGGCTCAAAGGTGGGATCCCGCTCCCGTGCCTGCTTGAGCGCGGCCAATGCGAGGGACTTCTTCCCTTTTGCCGCAGCGATCCGCGCCTGCAGCAGAAAGGGAGCGGCACCGGGGCCGTTGCTCAAGCCTTCCAGCTCTTCATCCGACAGGGCGGCGAAGCGAAGGGCGGCCCGTACAAGCTGACTATCGGGGTTGTCCCCCAGACTCTCCAGAGCCGGTGGTGGTCCCTGCCCCAAAAGGGCCATCCAGCCCTGGTGGAGTCGGGCGGGGGGCATGTCGTCCGCTGCCAGCAACTTTTTGGCCTCTTCCAAGCGTTCTACCGTAGGATTTTCTTGGTAGAGCAGAGTGGCAAGGTGCACAGATGCGCCACCTTCTCGAAAAATCTTCTCGGCCTCGTCGGTGAGGCCCGCCAGATCCAGCGCTACGCCGGTCAATCGCTGCAGATCCGGCGCCCCCACCCCGCCACAGCGCGCTTCCTCCAGCGCGGCAAACAAGTCCCCGCGCTGCATCAATTGGTTCACAATTGTGCGACATGCCATCAGGTTTCCGGGTGTTTGAATCAGGACATCCTCGGCGGCGTCCAGAATCAGCACTCCGTCTCCCAGCCGCATCCCCACCCGAAGGCGGGCGTCGGCGGATGCCGCAGGCAAAAGAGCCCGTGCCGCCTCCTCCTCTCCCTTCATCGCCAACCACTCGGCCCGTGGGCCCGACCACATGGCCGCGTCGCGGGTGGCCGCCCAGAGTGCCAGGGCGTCCCCATCAGCGCGGCTCAGGCAGGTGGTACGCGCGGAAACAACCAACAGGCCTGCCCAGGCTCCTTCGTCCTTGGGCTCCTTCTGCAGGCGGTCCTTGAAGCCGCGGCAGGCCTCTCCGGGGCGCTCTTCGCGGAGCGCCGCCTCTGGTGGGCTGCGCGTGGCAAAGCTGCCGACAAAACCCTCCTGAATTTTAGGGCGCGGATCCTCTACCCGGTCGCGACAGGACAACAGCAGCAGCAGGAGTCCGGACACGCTATTCCTTCGGAGGAACGTAGACACCACCATCGCCCAGCTTGTACTGAGCGACATAGATCCGGGACCAACCGGACCGACCATCCGCCCAAAAGGCACTGAGCTTCTCCTTCTCAAGCTGGAGGCTCAGATCGTTGGCGTAGGTGATGCCCGGGATGCTGGAGTTTACAATGATGTCGTTATTCGGCCAGGTCTTTCCGCCATCTTCTGAGTAATTGTAGTAGATGTCGTTGTTCCCGACGGCCTCGGAGTCATCCCGAAACTCCCGCCAGCCCACCACAACCTTGTCGCCCACCGAGATCACGGTCGGGTCAAAACTCTGGGCGGAGCCGCCTGCATCCGTGTCCATCCGGACTTCTTCGCCGGACCAATCGCCCCCCCCATTGGGAGTCAACCGGAAGTAGATGTCGTTTCCACCAAGGCGATTGTCCTGCCATACGACGCCGGCACCTTCGCTGGTGGCAACCACCCGCGGGTTCAGCGAGTCGTTCACACCCTCGGAGTCGCTGTCCACACGGAAGGGTTCCACCTGCCAATTCACACCGCCATCGCCGGAAGAATTCATGAAAACGTCGGAAGCACCGTTACGTTCGTCGTGCCAGACCACGTAGACGCTGCCGCCGTTTTGAGCGATTTGCGGCAGGAAGCTGTTGGCCTCGCCCGGCGCCCCGCCATCCAGGCGAATATCGGGCATGAAGCTGCGGCCGTTGTCTCCCGAGAGGGCCACAAAGATGTCCGAGTTTCCGTTGCGGCGGTCTTCCCAGGTCACCACCACGCCGCCTCCGCCATCGGCAGTCAGGCGCGGATTGGCGCTGTATGCGGCCCCCTCCTCGTCCCCATCCACACGCACGGGGGCATCGCCCCAGTTTTCTCCGCCATTGACGGTGCTGCGCACAAAGATGTCGTAGGCGCCGTTGACCTGATCGAACCAGGTCACGTAGGCGGCATCGCCCACCGCAAAAATCTGCGGCGAAAGACTCATGGCGGAGCCGGTCTCGTCGGCATCCAACATGATGTCTTCTTGGAGGAACTCGCGCCCGCCATTGGTGGAGTAGTCCAGGTAGATGTTCTTATACTTCAGGTCTCCATCACGCTCGTCTTCCCAGACGACGTAGACGGTGTCCCCGGCACAGGCCACCGCCGGGTTCGTGGCAGAAACCGTCCCGTCCACGTCCGAGGGTGGGTTGTTGAGCTGGATCGGCGAGGGCAACCAGGTCGCTCCGCCGTCCGAGCTGGAATTGATAAAAACTGACGTTATATGCTTTTTATCGTCCAGATTCCGATCGTTTCGATCGTCCTGCCAGACCACATACATCTGTCCGTTGTCACTCTTGCATGTGCGAGGGACCGTACTTTCAATGTCTTTTTTTCCAGCAAGACCGTCTACGATACGGTCGATGGTGCGCTCTTCTTCAGAACCGCCGGTACAGGCTGCCATCGTCCAGAAAAGCCAAAGCTGCATCACCGCCTCAAAGGGACCCCATCTTATCCCATCCGCGGTGGCAATGGCCAGTCCTCATGCAAAGACCTTGACGCGGAGGCCCGGGAAGGTAATAAGGCGGTCCCCGTTTCGCGGAAGGATCCATGCAAGACAAGAGCAAGCTCGGAACCCGGTATACTTGCTTCTCATGCGGATGTAAGTTCTACGATCTAAATCGTCCAGAGCCTCTTTGCCCACGCTGTGGCATGGACCAGCGTGAGAATCCCAACCCCGATCCTCGGGAAGCTGTGCTCGCCCGCTTCAAGGGCAAGACCAAGCTCCGGGAGCTGGAGGAGGAGGAAGTGGAGGAAGAGGAGGAGATCGAGCCCGACGAGGAAGATCTCGACGACGACGAAGAAGAGGAAGGTGGTGGCGAGGGAGAAGAGGAGGACTAGGGTTCCATATAGCCCAAGGCCTTCAACTGCTCCTCATTCACACCCTGCGTTCCGTCCAACCAGGTCAGACCCGGGATCAGATGATCCCAGGTCTGTACCCGTGGTAGCTCCGGAAACAGGGCTGACTTTCCACGCATCTGCTCTGAGGCCGGAAGTCCAGCGGCCGCCAGAATGGTGGGTGCCGCGTCGTAGAGCGAGAGCGCTTCCAGCTCTTTGCCTTGCGGTACTCCGGCGCCAACCGCGTAGAAGATACCACGGCCCTCGTGGGTTCCCGTGTAGGCATCGGTGAGCCGCACATAGTCCGAAAGTGGCTCACCTCCCACGCGGTCATTCTCCAATCGCTCGGCACTGATCCGTTCGTCCACCAGCGTAAGCGCAATGGAAAGCTGGTTTTCGGGGATCTCCTCCACGCGGTACACCGGATCTCCGTCCCGGTCCACCAACGTCGCCAGAACGGGCACCAGCGCCTCCCGCTGCTGGACCGACCGGAAAGCCACCGTCAGCTTGTGGCCCACTTTGCTGACATCCACCGCCCCGATCTTCTCACTGAGGCGCTGCCGCAGCCGCTCTGTGGTCGGGGCGAATTGGCCCGCCAGGCCAGAGCCATCCATGGCCTGGAAGCCGTGGTCACTGACCAGGATCAAGCGGGCCCCGGGCCCCATGCGGCTGCGCAGCTCGGCCAGGATGCCGTCGGCCTGCCGGTATGCGGACAGGAGCTGATCCTCTCCGCGCACATAGCGGTCCCAGTACAGGTGGGCCAGGCCGTCGGTGGCGTAGTAGGTGAACGTGGCCAACCTCGGCTTTTCCGCATAGAGCTGCCGCACAAACACATCACGGTCCATACGACCGCGCAACAACTGCATCGCGACGTTTTTCCGGACCAGGTCGGGTCGCAGCAGCTTGTCCTCCACCATCCAAAAGGCCGCTTCCACCAGTGTGGAGAGGCGCACCCCGATGGGAATCAACTGCTTCAGAAGATCGACATCCCCGTGCGCCTGCGCCACCTGCTTCCGACGCAGCCGCCGCGATAGCTCCACCTCTTTCACCGCCATCAGTGCGGCGGGCCAGGTTTCCGGCGCCGGCGCCAGCCAGGAGGGCACCCAAAAACCCGCTACTTCCCGAGGAGGATAGTCCACAAGCCACTTGTAGAGTCCGATGCGCCAGCCCGCATTTTCGGCCACATCCCAGAATCGAGCCACACGACAATCAGATGAACGGACATGAAAGCCGCGAATCCCATGCTCGTCCGGGCTACGCCCCGATGCAATTGTAGTCCACAATACAGGCGAAAACATGGGCTCAATGGAGTTCAGGACAGCGCGGGTTCCATCTTTTTTTAGCTGGGTGAAGGCGGGGAGTTCCGCGGAGTGCCGGTCGATCACGTCAAAGGTGGCACCATCCACACCGAAGACCAGCACCTCGACCGGCGCCGGGCCTGTGGGTGCCAGCCACGCGCTTCCCACCCAGCCCAGCCCGCACAGGTCAAACAGCACAGCGATGGCCCAGCGGCGCCGCAGAATCGCCAGCCCTCCCGCCACAAAAAACGGAAGTGCAAGCCAGGGGAGGTCATTAAAAAACGAATTCTGAAGTACCGCCCAGCTCAACCCGCCGAGCGCGGGAATCCCCAGCAGCAGACCCACCAGGAGCAGCCCGTCCAGCACCCGCTCTCTGGTTAACATAAAAGCTCTCCCGGCCTGAAGGCATCCCAGAACAACCACTGGCCCGGATGGCGCCGAAGCAGATCCTCCATCAGGCGCGCCGTACAGTCGGCTCCATCCTCCAGTACCTGCTTCAAATCGCCATTTCCCAGAAGAATCTGCGGGCCAATGATGGACAGGTGGCGCCGGGAATCCTGCGGGTCCAGCACCGTCACCAGGGCGTGCAGACGGGCCCCCGCCCGCTTCGCGAGATAAAATCCACCGACCGGCAAGCGCATCCGCCGGCCCAATACCGACCGCTCGTAGCGCCGACCGAGCTCCTGGCCGCCGCCGGTCCCATCGCATGCCGTCAAAACCACCTCCCCGGCCTGAAGTGCCCGCAACACACCCCGTAGATAGCCGCTTCCATCCTGGAGCTTGACCGGCATACGCGCTTCCAGACGCGCGCGCTGGGCCGAAGCCCAGCGACCAGTGGTGGACTTTTCCATCACCGTTTCTCCGCCGCCAATCTGATGAACAGGCCATCCCAAGACGCCCAGCACGCAGAGCGGAAGCTGCGCCGGCCCCATGTGCGGGTGCAGCAGTACCACCCCCTGGCCCGCCGCCCGGGCGGCTTCCAGGTACTCCATCCCCTCCAAACGCAGGTAGGAATTCCAGTTTTGGGGTGTAATTTTCGCAAAGGCGAAGGATGCGTACTGGTTCAGAAAATGCGTGGCGAAGGCCTCCACCGCGATGGCGTCCAGATCCCGACGCTCAGGAAAGGCTCTCCGCAAATTCTCTACGACATCCTTTCGTTTTCCGGCTGCCACCTGAGCGGCCAACTGCCCCAAGCGCCGGTTTGCACGGTACTCCCAGGCCGGCGGGGCGGCCTCCAAAATCTGCCGGTAGGGGCCCCACACCACCCGCCGATACAGATCTTTCAGCTTGGACTCTCCAAAAACCATCACTGCTCCAGATAGCCCAGCGCTTCCAGGCGGGCCCGCTCCTCATCGGACAGCTCCACGGCAGAGCGCTGGGTGGCCTGATCCCCAAGCAGCACCCTGGCCTGTTCGTCCAGCAGACTCACCAGCATTTCACCCTGGGAGCTTTGCGACATTCCAGCAAGAGTATCCTGCACTCCGAGCGGATCTACGTTCAGATCGAAGTACTGCGCCTCTCCCGACAGCTCCTGCAGGACATAGCGGGAGGTCGGGCCGCGAATGCCCACCATCCGGTAGCGCGGTGCAGAGATCCGACCGGCCGCCCGTTCTTGCAGGTTGGCCTGGCGGTCAAAGCACATGGAATAGGCCATGCTCCGCGGCTCGCCTTGCCCGGCCGCCAGCCGTGCCGCCGAACGACCACTCATCGTGGACGGGACAGGAAGTCCCACCAGATCGAGCACCGTGGGCGCCAGATCCGTACCTTCCACCGGGCTGGTCACTTGGACCCCTTCGGGAACCTGTCCTGGCCAACGCATCACAAAGGGGACGTGTACACTGCTCTCATACACATCGTCGCCATGGTTGAACCAGACGCCATGCTCTCCCAGACTCTCTCCATGATCACCGACTACCACGACCAGTGTGTTACGACGGTCTACGGCCTCCAACAGGCGTCCCAACTGGCTATCCGTGTAGGATAGCTCGCCTTCGTACTGGGCGATCACATAGTTCACGTCGGTGATGCCCTCCAGACTGGCCTTCAGGTACGGTGCCACGCCGGTCACCTGCTCCATGGAGCGGTGGGCCGGATCGCGGGGATCTCCCGAGTAGTAGCGGGTATCATAGGGTGGAGGCGGATCATAGGGGCCATGCGGGTCGAAGAGGTGTACCCACGCCATCCAGCTTCGATCCTGAATTTTGATCCACCGAAGCGCCAGGTCTACGGTGTCCACACTGCGGCGCTCCAGCACTTCATCCGGGGAAAAGCGTCGCAACGCCATTGCCAGGGTGCGAGCAGGGAGCAGCCCATCCAGCCCCCGAAACCAGCCAAAGTCGTCGTCGTAGATCTGAAAACCGCGCGAAAATCCCAGCTTCCCATCCAGCACGTAGGCGCTGACAAAGGCCGCGGTCTGCCACCCTCCTTGGTGAAGCAATTCCGCGAGCATCGGCCGATCTTCGGGGATGGGCACGCCATTCAGCAAGACCCCGTGCTCCCACGGACCACTTCCCGTGAACATCGAGCTGTGGCTGGGCCCGGTCACGGCCGCCACAGCGGAAGCGTCCATGAACAGCGTTCCCTCGCGGGCAAGCTGATCAAAGTAGCGGGTGTCCACTTTTTCGTTCCCATAGGCCCCAAATCGATCCGCGCGTGTCGTGTCCAAGGTGACCAGCAGGATGTTCGGCGCGCCAGGGGGAGGGACCGCCGTCGGCGGCTCCATCACCGAGCGCCGGCCCACGGCCCAGCTTAGAAGCCCCAAACACAGCAGCATCAGGTTGACCCGGCCGCCCAGGCGGCGCAGCAAGGCCGAAGCAAGGCCGATCAGCACGACGCCCGCCAGAAAGGCGAGCGCATTTCCCTGTAGAAAAAAGGGCTCTTGGAAGGGCGGGGGATCTTCAAACCAGACCAAGGCAGCCGCCAGGATCACGTTTCCGACCACGCCCGCCAGCAAACCCGTTGCGCCCGCCCGCCAGCGCAGCACGGGCAGCCCGGCCAGCATACCGAGCGTCGCTCCTCCCAAAAGCCCGGCCGCCACCAGCAGACCCGCCTCCCCCGGCGACAGCCACAGGCGCTGGCCCCACAGCAGACCCACGGCTTCGGCCGCGCCAAACAGGGCTCCGCCTGCGGCTGCCGCGCCGAGGTGGGTGGCTGTGCTGCTCCCGGGACCCATCGGCTTCCCTATGCCCGATTCACGGGGGAATTGCCACTACCCGGGGCGGGTCGCTGGCGAGGACCGTAAGGATGTGGCATATTGCGGCGTTATGGTGCGGGGAGGCTTTGTCCCTTCCCAGGGAGTGGTGATGACGCGTTCGGGACGTTCGTGGTTCCTGATGGTGTTGGCAGGTTGTATGCCGAGTCTGGCCTTGGCCGGATCGGGAACAGTGGCGATTCCGCCGCTCGTGATCAAAGGGGTGGACCCCAAGCTGGCCGGGGCCGCTACCGCTTCCATCGCCATGGAAGTGGACTTTTCCGGCGCCTTTGAGACCACGAACGAGGTGAAGACCGCACCGTCGGGCTGGGGAAGCTCCTGCCTGAGCTCCACTTCCTGCCTGTCGGGTGTGGCCAAGGCCTTGGAGGCTGACTTCATTCTCAGCGGCTCCATCGGCACCGGCCCCGAGGGCATTCAGCTCTACCTGATCTACTATGATCGGGCAAAAAATACGATTCTCCGCAAGAACACCTACGACCTTCCCGGCGAGGCCACCGCAGTTTCCGATGCGGCCAACCGGATCGTCCGCGAGATGACCACTGGTGGTGGTTCTTCTGCGGCGGCGGCAGCGAAACAGGAAGATCCCGTCCCAACCTTCGAGGATGAGGAAGAGGACGACTTCGCGATGGACGCCCCCAATGCGAACGTGGGCGCCACGCGGATTCCCACCAGCTCCAAGCCCCGCGCGTTGGAAGACGACACCAGCGAGGAAGAGGCTCGCGCCGCTGCCGAGGCCAAAAAGCGCGAAGAGGCGCGGAAAGCCGAGGAAGCCAGGAAAGCCGAGGAGGCACGCAAGGCCGAAGAAGCGCGGAAGGCCGAAGCAGCGCGCAAGGCCGAAGAAGCGCGGAAGGCCGAAGCAGCTCGGAGGGCTGAGGAGCAACGCCGGGCGGAAGAAGCGCGGCGCGCCGAAGAGGAGCGCCTCGCCGAAGAGGCGCGCGCTGCCGAGGAGGCCGCCGCGGCGGACGATGGCGGCGGCGCACTGTTCTCGGAGGACGACTTCTCCAACTTCGAACTGGGTGCGACCGTGGTGGAGGAGGAAGCCCCTCCGCCCAAGAGCAGCAGCTCCAGCTCTCGCAGCAGCAGCTCTTCCAGCTCCAGCTCCTCAAGCCGCACACCCACCTCCCGCAGCTACGAAGAGGACGACGAGCCAGTCGTCGATTTGGACGAGGAAGAGCCCCGCTCCAGCTACGACGAGGAAGAGGATCCGCCGTCGCGCTCCTCCTCCTCCCGCAGCAGCAGCAGCTCACGCGATGACGAGGACGAAGATCCTCCGGCACGTTCCTCCTCCTCCTCCCGCAGCAGCAGCTCGCGCGATGACGAGGACGAAGATCCTCCGGCACGTTCCTCCTCCTCCTCCTCCCGCAGCAGCAGCTCGCGCGACGACGATGAGGACCTGCCTTCCCGCTCCCGCTATGACGAGGAGGAGGACAGTCGCTCCTCCCGCGACGAGGACGAGCGCGCCTCCCGCCGCACACAAGAGGTGGACCTGGACGAACGCTCCACCCGCGCGACCCGCAAGGACGACGAGGACGAAAAACCGGGGATCACTCTGGCAACCCGCGTGGGCTACTCCCGCCTGGGGAGCCTGAACTTCCTCACCTATGGGCCGGAGCTGGGCATTCCCCTGACCCGCTCCAAACATTCCGTTCAGTTGCTGTTGGGCGTGGAAGGTGCTTCCACCCAGCGCAATTTCTCCGAGGCAGAGGTGCGCCGCATCGCCGAGGCCATGTCCCGCACGACCGGTGAGGACGTGGACCCCGAATCCATCAATCCCAAGCCTTGGAACTCGATTGTTCCGGTGAACCTGGGCGTGCAGTACAAGTTCGCCGGCGGGAACATCCACCCCTATGTGGGCGTGGATCTGGTGGTGATCCCCAATGCGGTGGATACCTCGGCCACCTCAGAATCCGGTGGGATGGACCTCGCTTTCGGCGGTCGCGGCCGGGCGGGCGTGGACTTCATGGTGTCCCGGGCCTTCGGCTTCAACCTGAACCTGGGCGTGGCCTACCTCGCGGGGAATACCCTGGGTATGGTGGATGAGAAGCTGGAGAAAGGTGGCCTGGTGCCGCAGCTCTCCGGTGGCACTGTGTTCCGTTTCTGATGGAATCCCCACGCCCTTCCGCCGGTGAAATGGTCGGCCATCTGGTACAGGCGCTGGTGTATCTCGGGCTGGCTGCTGAGGCCGGGGAGCGCTGGTGGGTCTACGCGGCGATGTTGGGCCTTGCCGGGGCCGCGCAGCTTGGCGGCATGGCCGCGAGTTTCGCGGGAAAACCCAGGTTGGTTGGGACTTCAGCGCTGGCAAGTCTCCTGGTGGTCGCCGCGTTGTATGCCGAAGCCCTTACGCAGGCCATCTATGCGCGTGACCACTTCGGGCCGATGACCGGCGAGACGGTGATCAACAGCTTCGGGACTACCCTGGCACTGCTGCCGTGGGTGGCGTTGTGGCCGCTCAGCCGCCTTCCTGCACTTCGTGCGCCCAAAGCGCTGCTCTTGCTGCCCTTGTGCGGACTGTTGCCGCTGCGGGCGGTTGCTGCCCCGAAAGTACAGGAAGACCCCGTTGTGTTGCGCACAGCTTCGGAGGCCGTGTGGAAGCAGTGGCAGGGTGGGGCAGCCGCCCAGCTCCCCACGGGCACCCTGGTGACCCCCTATCTGGCGGGCGTACCGGACCGGACCCTACGTACGGGAAAAGACCCCCTTGTTTTGCCCGCATTCCCTACAGAGTCGTCGCAAGCGGCCTTGGTGGTGGAGCTCCCGCTGCAGCGGCCCTACAAGGGCCTGATCCGGCCGGGCCGGGATGCCCCGCTGCTGAAGGATCCGGTAAGTCCCCGGAAGCACGCTCAGAACATCAAACGCCAGGAGATTTTTCCGGGGGTCACTCTGCCCGCGGCGATGGACAAGTCGGTGCGCTTTCACTCCGCGCTGATCAGCGACCAAGGCTGGCTTCCGCTGGTGGATGGCTGGAGCGAGGCACCGGCGCTGACCCCGCAGAGCCTGGACGCCTCGGTAGAGGCGGGTGCGCGGCATCTGATCAAGAACATGCAGGAAGATGGCCGCTTCACCTATATCGTGAAGGGGCCTTCCGGGACGCCCGGGCGCGGCTACAACTACCCCCGCCACGCGGGCACCTCCTGGTTTCTTGCGCGTGCGGCAGCGATTTTCCCCGACCCCACCATCGGTGAGGCAGCAGACCGGGCCATCGGCCACCTGGATCAGATGAGCCGCCGCACCGCCGATGGCCGAGCCTATGTGCTGGATCCCGAGCGGACCGATGGGAAGGCCTGGGTAGGTACAACGGCGCTGGCAAACATGGCCGTCGCGCTGCGCGGCAACAACCCGGCACTGCTCAAAGCCTGGACCCTGCAGCTGGCCGCGTCGGTGGATGCACAAGGGAAGGTCCTGGGGGAGATGGATCAAGCCACCGGGAAATTCCCCGATCAACCCGCAAATCCCTATGGCCAAGGCCAGGCAATGCTCGGCTTGATCCTGGCGGAACGCGCCGGGGAAATGTCCGGGAAGGACGCTCTGGATCGCTCGATGGACTATGTGCGCAAAGACTACGCCGGGGCCACCCACCCTCTTTTGGTGGCCGACGAGCACTGGATGTGTCTGGTGGCGGTGGCCCTGCACGAGCAGCGCCAGAGCGACGCGGCAGACGGGGTCTGTGCGGCCTATGTGGCCAAAGAGCGCTTTGGAACGCCCGCTCCCGGTGGGGGACTCCAACCCGCTACCGGTCCAGCGGCAGGTCTGGCAGAGGCGGTGATCGCCTGGGCCTGGATTACGAAAGACCCGGAGTGGAAGCAGCGCTCTGAAAACTACGGCTGGCTGTTCTTGCGGGCCCAGTACCGGCCGGAGGACGCTCCGATGCTGGAGGGTGCAGCACAGCTCATCGGCGGCTACCGCGATGCCCCGGGCGAGCTGGATGTGCAGATCGACGCGGTGCAGCACACCGGCTGCGCGCTCCTTGGGGTGGAGGCCCTGATGTCTGGCCGCAGCCGTCCCGGCAGTCTTCCGTAGCGTGTATTACAGAATCGCCCGGGGCCGACCTTCACCGGACCGGCGGATTTCGTAGCCTATCTTACGAAACACCTACCGGTGGACGTGGCGGCAGCGGTCCTACCAGCGGCGCATCCTCCGGATAGTAGACCCGCACCAGATAGAGGCCATCGGGCAGCGCCGTACGACCGGCTAGGTTGCGGTCTTTTCCGGCGATCAAGCGGGGGATATCATCTACCGGGCGGCGGCCTTCGCCGATCTCCAGCAGCGTTCCCACCATGATGCGGATCTGGTAGCGCAGGAATCCCGGACCTTCAAACTCGATCCAGTGCTCGCCGCTGCCGCGATCCACGTGGGTGGCCTCGCGAATGCTCCGGACCGGGTTGCGTTCCTCGCAATTGGGACCCCGGAAGCAGGAGCAGTCGTAGGTCCCCCGCATGTCCTCCAGTGCCCGGTCGATGGCGGCCCAGTCCATGGGGCGGCGCACATAGAGGGCGCGGGTCCACAAAAAAGGAGAGCGATCCGGCCGATGCAGGATCACATAGCGGTAGCGCTTGCCGATGGCCGACATGCGGGCGTGGAAACCGGCAGGCACCATCTGCGCGGAGATACAGGAGACAGTCTTGGGCAGCAGCGTGTTGAGCGCCATACGGAGCTTTTCAGGATCCCGAGGGGTCTCTGCTCGAAAGCTGACCACCTGCCCCAAAGCGTGCACACCTGAGTCCGTACGGCCCGATGCGTTGCAGTTGATGTGCTCCCCGCCGAAAATCTGGCGGACCGCCTTCTCCAGGGTGAGCTGCACGGTCTCCACACCGGGCTGGGTCTGCCATCCACAAAAGGCGGCCCCGTCGTATTCGATCACCAGCTTCCAGGTCTGCATGGCTGCTCTAAAAGTCCAGCTTCAACCCGATGCTGATCTCGGTGGAGCCCAAGTCCAGGCCGGTCTTGGAGAACATCTGAGTAGAGCGGTACTCGCCCACCAGGAAGGTGTCGTTGATGCCGGTGTTCGCCTCTACCCGGTCGGCCGTCTTTCGATCCAGGCTATCCAGCAGGATCATCCCGCCGAAGCCGTAGTGCCAGCCGAACTTCCCGCCGCCCACATGCTCCGCAGGCACCGTGGAATCAGGGAGCTTGGAACCCCAGTTTTCGTTCCAGAGCCACGCATCAACGCCCACGCGGGCAAAGGGCACCAGGGGCTGCTCGCGGAGAATGTCCAAGCGCCCCACCACGTCGATGTTCATCGGCCAGATGGTCATCATCACATGCTCGTCGGTGGCGTCGCCGTCCCCGGTGAGCTTGAAGCCCAGCTCCTGGTAAAAGCCGAGACCAAAGGTACCTTCGATGAAGTTGGACGTGAGCCCATACTCAAATCGCAGCATCTCGTGATCGCTGGTGCCGTAGATATCGGCCATCGTCTCGTCGTTGATGGTGACCGGGCCATAGCGCAGCGCCACGGTGGAGCTTTTGGGAGACTCTTTGTCACGCGGCTTGGCTTCTGCCAGACCCGGTACCACCAGCAGCCCAAGCCCCAGCACCAGGGCGCGACGACGCCGGAGCGCCACCGCCAGTCCACCCAGAAGGCCCAGGCCCATCGAGGGTGCCATGGCGGTACCACAAAAACCACCCTCATCCCCCGCCAGCTCTGCTGCCCCAAAGCTCTCCTGAGGTGTTGCGGATTTCACTTCGGACATCGGTCCCTCCAGGCCGGTGACATCGGTCGCACGCACGGCCACATAGTAAGTCGTATTGTTGGTAAGGGGATAGATCGTGTGGGTGATCCGACTCCCCGTTCCCGGTGTCAGCGGATCCAGGTCCACCCCCTTATCCGGCCCGTCGAATTCCGGGCCCCCCGTCGGCCAGTCTTCCGCGGAAAAGGGCGTGGTGGTCAAATAGATCTGGTAGTTTGCAATATCTTCATCGGGAAGGGTCGGAAATTGAACACTGACCGATTGGTTGCCAAAGCCCAGGGAGAGATCCACCGCACCTGGCGGGTTGTTCACCGAAACCAACCCCACATCATGCCCGATGCGGGTTCCCTGCCCGACAAAAACCCAGAGATGGTTGGAGCCTTCGGCATAGCGATCGTCCACGGTGTAGCTGCGCTCCACCTCCGCTCCGGCCTCCAAGCTGCCGTCGTCCAGCAGCGTCCCGTTGCCACTCTGGTCGCCACCCAGGCGAAGCTCCCAATCTGCCGCCTGATCCGCGGTGAACTTCAGGGTGAAGCTGTCCCCATCCGCCGTGGCGGTCGGCGACACATCCAGCACCTCCACCCAGGGGCGATCGGTAAAGACCAACAGCTCGCCAACCTCCGTGGCGCCGATGGAGTAGCCGTCGATCAGTGCATATTCCTCAATGTTCCCGGCCTCGGGAATACACACTTCCTCCTCCCCGATGATGGTTCCGCTCACCGTGTAGCGGCAGCTCTGGTCGTCCACCGAGATGTAGGCACGATCGCTGCCCACCGCCACAGCCGTGGCATCATTGCCCACCCGCAGAGAACCCTGGTAGGTAGCGAGGTTGGCGCTATTCACATAGCCCACCGTCCCCGCATGATCGGCCAGATAGACCACCCCGCTGCCCAGATCCCAGGCATCCGCAAAGCGAAGGGTGCTCAGGTCCGAGAGGATGGTGGCGGTGGCCTTGGAGGAGATATCCAGCCGCTCAAAGCGCCCATCTCCTGCCAAAGCGACCAAAATGGTATCGGACAATACCGTATCTTCCAATTGGTTGATGCCCAGGATAACGGGCCAACCCTCCTGCACCTCTCCCTGCAGGTTCACGGCCTTGGCGGAGAGGCTGTCCTCGCCATAGATCCCATAGACCAAGGTACCATCGGTCTCCACCGCCTTGATCGCTGTTTCTCCGAGCGCCAAGGTACCATTCAGGCTGATGCTGCTGCCGGAAACCCGGATGACCGCCACCGAACCATCGGAACAACCGGTGTAGAACCAGTGGATATCATCGCTATCCGTCCGCACCGCCGCGCCGCGTGTCCCGCTGCACGCGGCCACATCGGCCACGTTCCAGGTCGCGGTGGAGAGCACATGAAAGTTGCCCGCTCCGTCGGGAAAGCCGACCCACGCGCCATCCTCTGTGCTCACCAGATCAGAAATTTCCCCGAAGCCCCCTTGGGTTTCGGAGCCGAGCCTCTCCGCCAGGCGATCGGCAGCCAACGCGGGCAGAAGCAACAGGATCATGCATCACTCCGTGTAAGGAGCCCCCGGGAGAGCAGCCACTCCGCCGCTGCCACCGGCACGGCCCCACCGGCCCCCATCAGGTTGTCGCCGAGCACCCACAGGTGGACACCATCGCCAGCAGGATCTGCACGCAGACGCCCGTAGCTGACCCCGGTCCTCAACTTGTCCACGATTGCACGCGGCCGCAGGCGCGCTGCCCGGGCTACCGCACGCAGTCCGGGCTCATCGCGCAGGGCCTGCTCCACCTCTTCCAGCCCCAGCCCCCGGATGTGCAATGCGCCGACCACTCCGGAAAAGAGCGGGATCGTGGCCAGACTCACCGCGATCTTGTCAGAGGGGATGCCCAGCAGCGCCTCGACCTCGGCCGCCGCTTGCAGCTCGCGGTCGCTCCACTCGTCCTCGGTGCAGTCCTCGGGAAGCACGTCGAAGGCGAGACCTTCTGCGAAAATTTTTCGCGGTGGCTCCTGGGAATTGAACATCGCCACCACCTGGGAGCCCAGCTCGTCCATCGCCGCGCGCCCTTGGGAGGATGCCGAGAGGTTCAACGCCCCCGAAACACCGGTTACGCCCATTTCCCGCAGGGGCGCCAGTACCGACGCCAGCACCCAGCCCGCCGCCGAAGGGGTGCGCAGACCGCCCGCATTCACCACGTCCTGGATCTCGGGCGACGAGACACCGGGGAGGAAGCAAGGTAAATCCATCCCGCTTCCGCCTCCCACGTCCACCACCAGGGCCCCGCGACCGGTGATGGATGGGGCCACGCGCTCCGCCACATGGGGCGGAACACACAAAAATGCGAGCATGATCGGATGCTCAGCTACGTCACTCAGATCCCGGATAGGAATCCGACTATCACCGTAGGACACCTCCTCCACCTTACAAGCGCGAGAGGCAAACGCAGTGACCTCCGCGCCTGCGAAGCGGCTGGTGGCCAGCGCTGCCAACACCTGCTCACCCACCACACCACTCGCCCCCACGACCGCCACTTCCAGTCCGCTCTGCACGCTTGCCTCCAACCCGGTGCTCTAACCTGAATTCGCGCAGGACAACCCCGCCGACCAAGCCTATCGCGGCGGGGGGCACCAAAGCCGGTCAAAGGGCTCCACGTTCTGTCTTTGCCTTAGCGGCGATGTTGCGCCAGGATCTTGCCGATCTGCTCCTTTCCCCGCAACTTCAACCGCTTCACCCGCCCGATCTCGCGACGCTCACCTTCGGAGGGGTAGCGAACCCGCTCCAGATCCGCCAGCTTGGCCTCAAAACTCCCATGCTGCAGCCAGAGGTGGCGCAGCTCCGCGTTGGTGGGAGAGAGACGCTCGATCAGCTCCAGGTCCTGTGCATCCATTCGCTACTCCTAGTCCCATCAATGTACCGGTTGAGGCAACGCTGTGCCAATCTGGTAACCACCGTGTACCGGCGTTCGGGAGATTGACAAGAAGGGGGGCCACGCGGTAGATCCATGCTCTCGTGTCGGAGCCCGTTTGTCGGTCACCCTGCGCTCCTATGTCTTCCTCGATAGCCTCCAGCCGCAGCTTGCGGCCTTCACCGGTACGACTGCACGCGGCTTTTTGCCGCTTGCCGGTCAGGCATCTCTCTGGGTAGAGACTGCACCGGGGATGATCATCAACCGCGTCACCGACGTGGCACTGAAGGCCACCCAGGCCGTCCCCGCCGTTCAGGTGGTGGAGCGCGCCTTCGGGCTGTTGGAGCTGCACCACGACGACAAGGGCGAGGTGCATGCCGCCGGCGATGCCGTGCTGAAGTACATTCAGTGCACCTACGCGCAGGCGGTGGCTCCCAAAGTCACCTCCAACCAGATCATCCGGGCAGTGGAGGCCTACCAGGCCCAGCTCATCAACCGGAACCGCAGCGGCATGATGCTGATTCCGGGAGAGAGCCTGTTTATCCTGGAGACCGAGCCCGCCGCGTGGATCGTGTTGGCCGCGAATGAGGCGGAGAAAGCCGCCAACGTGAGCCTGATCAACCTGCAGCCTTACGGAGCCTTCGGACGTCTGTGGATGTCCGGCACCGAGGCCGAGATCGACAGCGCCGCTGCCGCCGCCATCGCCGCAATCGATGGCGTAAAAGCGACGCTCAAAAGCTGAAAAACCTTCTTGATTTGGAGAATTGCACATGGCTGAAGCACTGGGATTGATTGAGACCAAGGGCATGGTAGCCATGGTCGAAGCGGCGGATGCGATGGTGAAGGCTGCCCGCGTAGAGCTGGTGGGCTTCGAGAAGATCGGTGGTGGCTATGTCACCGCGATCGTTCGCGGCGATGTGGCTGCTGTGAAGGCCGCCACCGAAGCCGGTGCCCGCCAGGCACAGCGCGTGGGCGAGCTGGTGAGCGTCCATGTGATCCCCCGCCCCCATGAGAACATCGACGCCGTGCTGCCCCTGGGCCGTGGTCCTGACTATCAGGCCAAGAAGCAGGCATGAAGCTCGGGAAGGTCATCGGCACGGTGGTCGCCACCCGCAAGGATGAAAAGCTGGAGGGTCTTCAGCTTTTTGTCGTGCAGGACATCGCGCCCGACCTCAAGGCGAAGGACTCCTTCGTGGTGGCCGTTGACTCCGTGGGCGCAGGAGTGGGCGAGGTGGTGCTATACGCCTCTGGCTCCTCCGCCCGTCAGACCCGGCCGACGGATTCCCGCCCGGTCGATGCGGTGATCATGGCCATCGTAGATACGGTGGACGTGGCCGGCGCGGTAGCCTATCAGAAGTACGACGCCGACCGGGGGTAGCCTATGGAGCGGGATCAGGTCGAAGCCATCGTCTCCCAGGTCCTGGGCCGTCTGCAGAAGGGCGACGCTCCGCGGGCCGAGCTGCCCGCCAAGCCGCGTGGCGCCTTCAAGACGGTCTCGGAGGCCGTCTCGGCGGCCCGGAGCGCCCAGCAGACCCTGATCGCACTGCCCCTGGAAAAGCGGCGGGAGATCATCGCCTCCATCCGCAGGCGCGCCGCCGAGGATGTGGTCAATCTTGCGAAATTGGCCAACGAAGAGACGAAGCTGGGCCGCGTGGAAGACAAGATCAAGAAGAACCTTCTGGTCATCCACAAGACCCCGGGCCCCGAGATCCTGGAGCCCATCGCCTGGACCGGCGACGACGGCATGACGCTGTTGGAGCGGGCACCCTACGGTGTGATCGCCTCGATCACGCCCTGCACCAACCCTACCGAGACCATTCTCTGCAATGGCATCGGCATGGTCTCAGGCGGCAACACGGTAGTCTTTAATACACATCCTACCGCAAAGGGCGTGTCTGCCTATGTGATCGACCTGATCAACCGGGCGGCGATGGAGGTGGGGGGGCCCGAAAACCTGATGACCTGCATCGCGTCGCCCACCATTGAGTCGGCCAATGAGCTGCTGCGTTTTCCGGGGATCCGGCTGAACGTGGTGACTGGCGGGCCGGCGGTGGTGAAGGCGGCGATGAATGCCGGAAAGAAGGCGATCTGTGGGGGTCCCGGAAACCCACCGGTGGTGGTGGATGAGACGGCGGACCTGGCACAGGCGGCGCGGGGGATCGTCAAAGGCGCCTCCTTTGACAACAACATCATCTGCACCGACGAAAAAGAGGTCTTTGCCGTCGAAAAAATCTTCGACAAGCTGATGGAAGGGCTGGAGCAGAACGGCGCGGTCCGTCTGCGGAACCACCAGATCACCCGGCTGGAGAAGCTGATCCTGACCCCGGACAAAGAGCACACCAAGGGCGAGTGGGTGGGCAAAAATGCCGCCGCGTACCTGCGGGAGATCGATGTGCCCTTCCAGGGCGATCCACGGTTGATCATCTGCGAAGTGCCCTTTGATCATCCCTTTGTGCAGCTTGAGCTGCTGATGCCCATCTTGGGGGTGGTGCGGGTGCGCGATGTGCACGAGGGCATCGACCTGGCCGTGCAGGCGGAGCATGGCTACGGGCACACCGCGTCCATGTACTCCAAGAACATCGACGCCCTGCACCGGATGGCGCGGGTGGCGAATGTCTCGATTTTTGTAAAGAATGCCTCCAAC